>CAZDTZ010000005.1:0-59955 GCA_964508535.1 uncultured Candidatus Saccharibacteria bacterium | reverse complement strand
CTCTCTGTAAGGTATAATTCCCCTCATGGCGCGTTGGCCGAGGAGTTAGGCACAGCTCTGCAAAAGCTGCCACGCCGGTGCGAAGCCGGCACGCGCCTCCATTAGTATTCTGAGGGTGATATGAAATCTGTTGTTGTCTGTGGTTCCAAACGGTATAAAGACGAGATCGCGAAGTTTTGTGCGGATTTAGAGAAGCTTGGCGTTATGGTTTTTGCACCGTCCTTTGACGAAGCCATGCCCGAAGACGTCTTCATCCATTCCGACTACGTCACCGGTAAGATCTTTAAGGGGCTGACACTGGAGCACTTTGACTGGATCCGCAAGGCCGAGGTTTGCTACGTTTACAATAAAGCTGATTATGTAGGTGTGAGCGTCACCATGGAGATGGCTTACGCCAGCGCGCTCAGTAAGCCAGTGTTTGCCATGAGCGCCACAACCGGTGAGCCGTGCCGCGACAGCATGATCGATAAAGTGATCAAAACTCCCAAAACCCTCGCTGCTTTGTTATAGAACGAGACAGAGTAGTTCTTTAAAAGTTCGGCAGGTCGTGCTACGATCTCGCCCATGCCAAAGAATCGTTCATGGACTGATGAAGATCTCAAACTCGCCGTTGCAAAGGTGAGAAGTTATCGGAGGGTCATCATTGAACTTAGGCTTATTCCGGCGGGAGGCAATTACACTCAAGTTCAACGACGCATTTCGGAGCTTCGACTTGATACGGCTCATTTTAGAGGTAAGGGATGGCTCGCCGACTCGCATGTTCGGACTCATTCTCCAAAACCGCTTGATGAGCTGCTCGTTAAGAATGGCACAGCTCAGAGCTATAAATTGAAGCAGAAGCTATTTGAAAGGGGTGATAAACAACAACGCTGCGAACTCTGCGGATGGGCGCAGAAGGCGGAGGACGGACGAATACCGGTGGAGCTGGATCATATAAATGGTGATCATAGCGACAACCGTTTAGAAAATTTGCGCATACTTTGCCCAAATTGTCATAGCCTTCAACCCACACATCGTGGTAAAAATAAGAAGGTGCATCTTGCGCGGGTGGTGTAATCGGTAGCCACGCGACACTTAAAATGTCGTGCCCAAAAGGCGTGCGGGTTCAAGTCCCGCCCCGCGCACCACTACGAAAAATAGTATGAAAACAGTCCACGATAGCGAAACCCCAGCCCATGGCCAACAAGTGATTGTGGCCTGTGCGTTCATTTACCACGACTTCAATGGCGTTACCAAAGTCTATTTGCCACAGCGCTCTATGCACAAAAAGTTTTACCCGGGTGTGTACGAGCTGCCTGGCGGGCACATAGATTTTGGTGAAGACATTGTCGCCGGCCTCAAGCGCGAGATACGCGAAGAGCTTGGCAAAGAGATTAGCGTGGGTGACGCTTTTAGCGTGTTTACCTACATGAACAAGATCAAAGGCGCGCATTGCGTCGAGGTCTCGTATTTTGCCCAATTCGAAGACGGGATCAAAGATATCCAGTTTAGCGTCGACGACCACATGGACGGCGGTTGGTTCTCAGAAGACCAGTCGGAGGAATTTGCAGTCAACCGCCAGCCATATGACGACGAGCTTAAGGTCATCCAACGCGGCTTCGAACTATTGCGCGGCGAACCGCTCCAGGCATAAAGTAGCACAAGCGAGTTGTAGCGTATCAAACGTTGTCGCTGATCGTGGTAAGCTAATGCTATATAATTGCGTGTATTTTAAGGGGGTGTATGGCCGAAAAAACAGGGATACGAAAGTGGCTGCCGCTGGCAGTGCTGGCGCTCACGCTGTTTATTATTGTGCTCGACAGTACGATTATTAACGTCTCGATTAAGTCGATCATTGGCGATTTGCACACCAATCTCAAAGCCGTGCAGTGGGTGATCACTGGCTATTCGCTCGTGCTGGCGGCGTTCACCATTACCGGTGGGCGGTTGGGCGATATTTTTGGCCGCAAACGGATGTTTATGATCGGCGCAGTGATCTTTGGGATTGGTTCGTTGCTGGCTTCGCGCTCGCATTCGGCGCCGATGTTGTTGCTGAACGTGGCGGTTGTAGAAGGCCTAGGCGCGGCAATCATGCTGCCGTCCACTGCTTCGCTGCTACTGAGCGAATACCGCGGCAAAGACCGGGCCATCGCATTCGGTGTCTATGGTGCGATTGCCGGCGCAGCTGCCACGATTGGGCCGGTTGTGGGCGGCTATCTGACCACCAATTACAGTTGGCGTTGGAACTACCTTATTAACCCAATCATCGTGCTGGTTTTGCTGGCTGGGTCGTTTGTGTTGAGCGAAGCGCACGAAGGACAGCGGCATGTCCCGGATATTTTGAGCATTGTTTTGTCGGCCTTGGGGCTGGCTGGTGTGGTGTATGGGATTATCGAGTCCTCGACGTATGGCTGGATCAAGGCCAAACTGCCATACGAGATTCTTAGTCGTCACTATCCACTCCACAATATTTCTATCACGGTGTACGCGATTATTTTGGGCTTGGTGTTTTTGGGCTTGTTTGCCGCTCGCCAGCGTAGTTTGGAGGCGCACGGCAAGCTGCCGTTGGTATCCACGGCGCTTTTCAAGAACCGGGAATTTATGGCTGGCACCATAACCCTGATGGTCAGCGTCGTTGCTCAGTTTGGCCTAGTGTTTGCCATACCGGTTTTCTTCCAGGGTTTGCTGGGGAAGGATGCGTTCCATTCCGGCATCGCCATTTTGCCATTCTCGTTGGCGATTTTGGTGGCCGCGCCGCTGTCTGGCGTGCTGGCCGGCAAGGCCAATGTGCCGTCGCGTTATCTAATCCAGGTCGGGTTATGTTTTGCGATCGTGGGTGCCTTTTTGCTTCACCAGGAATTAAGCGTGACGAGCACAGTCGGCACGTTTATCCCCGGTTTGGCTGTCTTTGGCGCCGGGTTTGGGCTGGCTTTTTCGCAGCTCGCCAATATTACGCTGTCGGCAGTGTCGGTCGAGCAGGCTGGCGAGGCATCTGGTACAAACAACACCTTCCGACAAGTTGGCGCCAGCCTGGGCCAGGCCTTGATTGGTGCGCTGCTTATCTCAACGTTGGTAACACAGCTCAATAAGGATGTGGCAGGCAGCACGGTAATCCCAGTGCCCGTAAAAGCAGAGGCAACAGCTGCTGCGGCGAGTACGGCCGAGAGTCTGGGTACCAACGATGGTCCGTCGCTCAAGCAGGTTCCGGTGCCAATCGTAAACGAAATTGTGCGTATCAAAAATGATGCCATTGTCCATGGTGCCCGCGCCGCCATGCTGGCGACTACCGGTGCTGCCATGCTCGCGTTGATCTCGAGTACGCGCCTGCCAAAACGCGCCGCTATCCGTGGCGAAGACATAGACACAGCCGCGACACGCCATTAGAATAGGCAGATAATATGGAGGTTACAACATGAGCCAACCTGTAGAATGGCCACGAAACCACGAAGGCGTCGTAGACCCTGCATTCAGCGATATGATTGCTACTGCCGAACGCCTAGCAGATGGAGGTCGTATGCCTTTGTATAGCCTGAACTATTCCGGGCTCGTGTCTCCTGCGGTGATGCAGCCTGACGCTTTGGCCCATTTGACGACAGGTATTGGCGGTGTCTTTGAGCCGGGAACGGAGAGTTTCACTGCAGTTGGGGACGTGCGGGAACAATTTGGCTTGGCCATGCGCCAGAGCGGGCTCGTGATGGCACTTATGAGTGAAGCGGCGATCCGGAGGTCGCTCAGAGAAGCCGAAGAACAAGATTTACCGGGCGGCGCGCGAGGAGTTATACGGTCGATGGCTTGCATGTTAGAGGGTACCCGACCCGTGAATCTGGCCGTGATTAGCGACGAGGCTGCCTTGACCTTGCCTGCAGGCATAGTTGCTATTGGGCCGCTGCACGGCAAAATGACCAACGTGTGGGTGGACAGACAAAAGGGGAGATCTACTGGAGAAGTGGCCGACTGGACGCGCCCTATTGATTGCCGGCGCATCAAGACACCCAGAATAGCTCAAGGTCATGTTGCGGCCTTTAGAAGAGAGTTTGCCTTGGCCAGACCTCTCCGTACCGTCGTCGACTTCGAAGAGTATTTGGTATGAAAGTAAGTGCCGGCGTTTTGTTGTACCGCCAAGCAAAAGATGGCTTCGAGGTATTACTCGTACACCCAGGTGGGCCGTTTTGGGCCAAAAAAGACCTCGGCAGTTGGTCGATCCCTAAGGGTGAATTTGTGGAAGGCGAAGATCCATTGGTTGCCGCCAAGCGTGAGTTCCATGAGGAAATCGGCACCCTTGCCCCAGATATTGAGTACCAGTCGCTCGGTGAAGCTAAGCAATCCAGCGGCAAGGTCGTGCACATTTGGGCCTGCCAGGCCGATTTTGACCTGAAGAAATTCAAAAGCAACACTTTCGAGATGGAGTGGCCGCCCCGGTCCGGCAAGCAACAACCGTTTCCCGAATGCGACAAAGCTGCTTGGGTTTCGCCTGGAATCGCAACCGAAAAATTAGTTAAAGGTCAGGTCGTATTTATTGAACGGCTCGCAGAACTACTCCACGCCAAAATTGAGCAAGCGCCTGAGCCTCCTGTGCAATCATCCCTGTTTTAGCGAGAGCAGGTCTTTCCCAATGCAGAGACCGTTACGCGCGGGATTTTTTCTCTGTGAGAAAAAGTTCCGGCTGCACTACGCTTTTAGTCTCTGCATTGGGAAAGACCTGCTCTCTTCGCGCAAAGGTGGTATAATATGCGCAAGATGAAACGTGTAGCAACAATAGCTATGATGTGCATGATGCCTACCATGCCCGTGGGGGCATAATTTCTCTTTGACGATTTTTATTACACGTAAAACCAGGTAGACTAAAACCATGAAGTATCTTGTAACCACCTCTATTCCGTATGTTAACGGCGATCCACATATTGGATTTGCCATGGAGCTTTTGCAAGCCGACGTCTTGGCGCGAGCTGCTCGCCAGCGGGGCGACGATGTTATTTACACCACGGGCACCGACGAGCACGGCACCAAAGTGGCCGAAACTGCAGCCAAACAAGGCTTAAAACCTAAAGAGTTTACAGACCAAATCAGCCAAAAGTTCCGCGATTTGCAGAAGCTACTCAATATTAGTAGCGAGCATTTTGTCCGTACTACCGACGAAAACCACGAAAAACGTGCCCAATTGCTATGGAAGGCCTTAGAACACGACATCTACAAGGCGAAGTACATTGGCTGGTATGATGTGCGCCAAGAAGAATTTGTTCCCGAGGCACAAGCCGACCCAGAGCGTATGAAGCCCGACCACCCACAGGCTTACCAGCGCCTCGAAGAGGACAACTATTTTTTTAAACTGAGTAAATATTCCGAGAAGCTTTACACTGCAATTACGTCTGGCGCCTTCGAAGTTGTACCCGAAACCAAACGTAACGAGATCCTGTATGTTTTGAAGGAAGGCCTGGAAGATATCAGCATTTCGCGCCCCAAAGAGAAGTTAGACTGGGGCGTTCCGGTGCCTGGCGACAAAGATCAGGTCATGTACGTGTGGTTTGAAGCGGTTATGAATTACATTACGGTGCTTGATTACCCTGAAGGTGAAACCTTTAAGCAGTTTTGGCCTGCAAACGTCCAAGTGGTTGGCAAGGACATCATTCGATTTCACGCTGCCATTTGGCCTGCCATGCTCTTGAGCCTGGGCTTGCCATTGGCTAAGCAATTGTATGTCCATGGGTTTATAACCGTTGAAGGCCAAAAAATGAGCAAGTCGATCGGCAATGTAATTGCGCCAAAAGATGTGGTCGACAAGTACGGCGTCGACCCATTCCGTTATTACTTTTTGCGCCACATACCCAGCTACAACGACGGTGATTTCTCGTGGGACACCTTCGAGGCCGCCTACAACAACGAACTGGCCAATGAGCTGGGTAATGCTGTGCAGCGCACCGCCGCTATGGTGATGAAGTACCAAGCAGGCAAAGTTGGCGAGCTGCCAAAAAACGAGCACGACACCGGCGCCGTGGAACAAGCCCTGGCGGAATGTCGTTTTGACCGTGCGCTCGATAGCATCTGGGACAAAGTCCGCGGTCTCAACCAGTACATTGACGAAGAAAAGCCGTGGGAGCTTTCCAAAAAGGACGAGGACAAAGAGCACTTGCAAGAAGTTTTGGCCACCCAAGTATCGGACCTGCTGCAAATTGCCAATCTATTAACACCTTTTTTGCCCGAAACCGCTGAAAAGATTAACGCTGTGTTTAAAGACGGCACAGTAACCCTTATAGGGGGCACATTATTCCCTAAAAGTGAGCAACCTGCCGCCAAAGAGTAGCCTTCGCCTCACGGAATAACAGAGTACTATTGCCATGATTGAGCTTGTTGACACCCATTGCCACATTCACGAAGCCGCCGGCACCGACGACGTGGCCGCAAAGTGGCACAAGGCCGGCAAGAACAGCCCGGTGGAGCTGTTGGCCGAAGCTCAGGCCACAGGTGTTACTCGGCTTATTTGTGTTGGGTGCACCTTAGAAGACAGTAAAATGGCAGTTGATTTCGCCAACACTCACGACGGCGCCTGGGCCAGCATCGGCCTCCACCCCCACGAAGCCGAAAAATACGTAGATGACCCTAAGGCGCTTGCCGAATTTGCCGACCTCCTGAAGGTGAGCCGGGGTGGCAGCCGTGGGGGAGCCCCTGCAGCGCGCAGCGAAGCGAGCACAGTAGGGGAAGTCTCGGCTGACAGGACCCCACCTGCAAAGAGCCCGAAGATTGTGGCGATCGGCGAATGCGGGCTAGATTACTATTACAATCATTCGCCAAAGGATGCGCAGCAGAAAATTCTCCGTTTCCAGCTGGATTTGGCCCAAAAACACAATTTGCCCGTTATTTTCCATGTGCGCGAGGCCTTTGACGACTTTTGGCCGATTTTTGACGAGTACACAAATATTCGGGGCGTTATCCATAGTTTTACGGCAACAGAGGTAGAATTGGCGCAAATCCTTAAAAGAGGTCTGTATGTTGGTCTCAACGGCATCATGACATTCACTAAACATGTTAAGCAACTAGATGCCGCAAAAGCAGTACCATTATCAAATTTACTCCTTGAAACAGATGCTCCATTCTTGACACCGCAACCATTCCGTGATATCATCAATGCACCAAAGTTCGTGCAGGTAACCGCAGAATTTTTGGCTAAGCTTCGGGGCGAAACTCTAGAGCAACTGGCTAAAGAAACAACGGCAAATGCACAAAAGCTCTTTGGCTTGTAGATAGGTAACTATTATGACGCAAAATCACGAATTTCAATCATACGAAGGCGGCGCTTTACTGCCAGTTGCAGAGCTGCGCATCGCTGATATCACTAATGCGCAAATGGGCGTTCGCCAAGCCTGCCTTGCTATGAATGTGATCGCTGCATTCAATCCCGACGGCACGCCCATAGTAGCTTAGGATTTTTCCTATGATCAACAAACTTTTTGCTAACGCATTTGCCCAAAAACAAGCCGACCGCCGTGCACGTGAGTACCGCGACCTTATCCGCCGCGAGGCTAGCATTGGCGGCAAGCTCTTCGGCCCAATCGGCAAGAATGGCCGCCGTGAGTTTTTTTGTCTCGACCGTCACACCTGGATTTGGCATGAAGAATGGGATGACGCCAACGGCAAACGTCGTTTGGTAACCACCCGCTACGACGTCCGTCCGCAAGGCATCTATAAAGCCCAAGATGGTCAGCCTTATCAGCCGCTGAACATGCAAGAAGCGCGCAACTTTTTTCAAGCTACCGAGCTGTACAACAAGCGCGTAAAAGCCGAAGTTTACGGCATTCCTGCCTAAATTTAGGTAGAATTGCTGTATGGGCAAGCCACTTTATTTTGATTATGCAGCCGCCACGCCTATGGACGAGGCGGTTTTTGCTGCCATGCAGCCCTATTTCTCGCAGCAGTTTTATAATCCTTCGGCTACCTACGCCGCAGCGCAAACGGTGCGCAAAGATATCGACGCTGCCCGCATCCGCGTAGCGCACTGGTTTGGCGCGCGCCCGGCAGAAATCGTATTTACAGCTGGCGGCACCGAGGCTAATAACCTAGCAATCCGCGGCGTCATGGCGCCGTTTGCCGACGGCAATATGGTGACGAGCGCAATTGAGCACGAATCCGTGTTAGCCACGGCACACGATTTCGTCTGTCGCATTGCGCCGGTTACCAATGACGGCCTTGTTGATGTCGATGCACTTATTACATTGATAGACGACAACACCGTGTTGGTGAGTGCAATGTACGCCAATAACGAAGTTGGCACCGTACAACCTATCCGCACCATTGCCGCAAAACTGGAAGAAATCCGCCGCGCCCGCCGCGCAGCCGGCAACAGCCGCCCGCTGTATTTCCATGTCGACGCCTGCCAGGCGCCAGCATATTTAGACGTGCACGCGGCTCGGCTCGGCACTGATCTCATTAGTATTAACGCCGGCAAAATATACGGACCAAAACAAGTAGGTGCTTTGTTCATTGCGAGCCATGTGCGTTTAACGCCGCAAGTTTCTGGTGGTGGCCAAGAGCGCGGCCAGCGCAGCGGCACCGAAAACGTCGCCGGGATTATTGGCTTGGCGACTGCGTTCGATTTGGTGCAAAACCGTCGTCACGAGGAGACGGCTCGACTCCAAAAGCTACAGAAATTGTTTTTTGCATTACTCGTGCAACAAATCCCAGGGGCTGTCATCAATGGTTCGCAAAAGTTGCGTTTGCCCAACAATGTGCATCTTACGATTCCAGGGCAGGATAACGAGCGGCTGATCTTTGCTTTAGACGAAGCAGGTATTTTGTGCGCCGCAGGTTCGGCTTGCAGCGCTAGCAACGACGAACCATCGCACGTGTTGCGTGCCATGGGAATCAGTGAAGCCGACGCCCAGAGCTCACTGCGGTTTACTATGGGGCACCAAACCGCTGAAGAAGATATTCGGCACGCCGTAGCAGTGCTGCGCCAACTCACTACACAAAAAGCTTGATTCTTGACAAAATCAATTTACTTTGGTAAAGTGCTATGTATGACAAAAGGCATGACACAAGAAGTCGACCAGCTTTGGAACGCACCAACTACCGCGCAATTGGCGCAGGTGCTAGCTGTTATTGCCGACCAAAAAAACATGCAGGACTTTCTCCGCGACGTACTGACCGAAAAGGAAATTATCGAAATTAGCTCGCGCCTAGAAGCAGCCAAAATGCTCCAGTCCGGCAAAAAATATGCCGAAATCATTGACCAAACCAAGCTCAGTAGCCGCACTGTAGCCCGCATTAGCGATTGGCTGCAAAACGGCCAAGGTGGCTACCAAGCCGCACTCAAAATTGTTAACGCACAGCAAAGCCATATTCCGCCAGCCAGTGCTGAGTAGCTTTCTGTATTCATGGAGAATTGCGCCAGCACAACGCTGGCGTTTTTGTTTATTTACGAAAGTAGGAATTTTATGAGTACAGAAATTGATATGAGCACGGTAAACACAATCCTCGTTCCGAGCGGGCGTGATTATGAACGCTGCACGCGCGCTTTCGGCAAACAATTTAATAAAGCCGTACCACCGTTTGATGGTCGTAGCTTGTTTGTCGAGGCAGGTAGGGTTGACTACCACAAGGTAAAAGGTAAAGACATCCCATATTATATTGCCGAAGGTTTCGGTGATATTGGCTTAACCGGCAGCGATGTTTGCTGGGAATCAATACCCGAGGATCCGGATGCATCAAATGTGCGCTGGCAGGAAATCGGCGACCCGATGTGCGGTTTCTATATGTTATTCCCCGAGGAAGAAGTGGACGAGCTGATGTGGCGCCTGTACGACCCAGAGGGGGATCCGGTAACAATTGCCACCAGCTTTCCGAACTTTTTAGCACACTGCCTTGAAAAGGCATCACCACAATTTAACGCTGCGATTAGCGGCTTTCGGCTATCTGGATCTGTTGAAGGTGCCCCGCGATTAGGTGTGGCGCAGATGGCTGCCGATTTAGTTGAATCTGGTGATACAGTCCGGGCAAACAGAATGAAAAAAGGGCCGAAGCTTGCCGATGTACGGCCGGCCGTGTTGTGGCGCGATCCAGCTATGCCTGTCGCGCGGCTGCGCATGCCTTCGCTGGTTGATTAGACAAGAAATAATACGTAAGGAGAAATTATGTTGATAGAAATTACAGGAAAAGATTTAACGATTGAACAAGTTGCCACAGTGGCGCGTGGCAACACAAGAGTACGCGTCAGCAAAGACACGCTCCAAAACGTGCAAGCTGGCCGTGATGTATTAGAGAGTTATGTAAACAAAAAAGCCAAGATTTACGGTGTAACCACCGGCTTTGGGGATTTTTCGAAAGTGTTTATTTCGCCTGCCGATGCCGCCCAGCTGCAAGTGAATTTAATCCGCAGCCACAATGCTGGCGTGGGCGAGCCAGTGCCTGAAGACGTGGCGCGAGCGACGATGCTTGCCAGAGCGAATTATTTGGCGAGTGGCATGTCTGGCTGCCGACCAGTCATTTTGGAAACGTTGGTCGCGGCTATTAATAAAAATGTCTATCCATTTATCCCGCAAAAAGGCTCGGTTGGCGCGAGCGGCGATCTGGCGCCGTTGGCGGCGATGGCTGCCTGCCTCATGGGTGAAGGATTTGCGATTGTGGGTGGCGAAAAAGTGCCATCGATGCAGGTTTTGCAGCAACAGGGTATCAAGCCTATCGAGCTGTCGTTTAAGGAGGGCTTAGCCCTGATCAACGGCGACACACTGATGGTTGGCTACGCTTGCCTGCTAACCTATGACGCCATCCAACTGAGCAAATTATCAGAAATTTCGTTGAGTATGACGCTTGAAAGCATCGTGGGTGTGATGGAAGCCTTTGACGAACGGTTGCAAACGGCCAGAGGTTTTGACGGGCAAATAGACGTTGCCCGCAACGTACGCACCATTACCAAAGGTAGCCAAATTTTGGAAGGCGAGCCACTACGTGTGCAAGACAGTTACGTGATCCGTTGCAGCCCTGTGATACTGGGCGCGTCACGCGAAGCAATCGCCTTTATCAGACGGCAGACAGAAATAGAATTGAACGGTGCTTGCGATAACCCGTTGGTGTTTGTGGACGAAAAGTTAGTATTGGCGGGCGGCAATTTCCACGGTCAGCCTTTAGCTCTGCCGCTCGACTTCTTGAAAGTCGCGGTCAGTGAGTTGGCAAGTTCGGCCGAACGGCGCATGGAACGTATGCTCAACAAAGCCTATTCTGGCATGCCTGCGTTTTTGATTGAAAACGGCGGCCTTAACTCCGGCTTCATGGTGCCGCAATATACGGCGGCTGGCTTGATTAACCTCAACAAAGGCCTGAGCTGGCCAAATAGTGTTGACTCGACGCCTTTGTGCGCCGGCCAGGAAGACCACGTTTCGATGGGTACAAATTCGGCCTTAACCGCTTTCCAGGTGGTCGAAAACACACAGTACGTATTGGCCATTGAGCTGCTCATTGCGGCGCAAGCCCTGGAATTTGCCGGCGACAAACAGCCAAGCTTGGCTATCCAAAAGCTGATGAAGTTTATCCGCACCAAAGTCCCCAAAGTAACTCAAGATACGCAGATGACCCCATTTATCGAGCAATTGCGGTCATGGGTTCGAGACGGTTCGTTTGTCGAATTGGTTGAGGCTGAGGTCGGGGAATTGGCCTAGCATGTACAGTATAAATTGTGCAGCCTGCGGTGCTGTGTATATTGACCAATGGTGGCTGTGTCCAAAGTGCAGCGGCAGTTTGGTTGTGCGATACGACCGACCCGCAAAGATTCCACAGTACCCGCTTGATGATGAACTAGACCGAGATTTGGGTAGTGGTTTGGGTGAAGGCCAGACGCCGCTCATCGCTTTGCCACGTATTTCTCGTATGATTGGTGCTGAGCTATGGGCTAAATGCGAATTTGTGAATCCAACCGGCTCATTTAAAGATCGCGGTTCGATCGTTGAAATTGTCAAAACCCAAGAGCTAGGCAAGCGAGGCGTGGTGTGCGCCTCTACTGGCAATATGGCAGCGAGCTTGGCGGCATATGCGGCGCGGGCTGGAATCACCTGCGTCGTGGTTGTGCCAGCTGCAACGCCAGCTTCAAAGCTGAGGCAGGCAACCGCGTGCGGTGCTCGACTGGTTAGTGTGGCCGGTACGTATGATGATTGCGTTGAGCGCGCCCAGCAAGTTGCCGAACAGGACAACCTGTTTTTGTGCGGGGACTATGTGCTCCGTCGCGAGGGCCAAAAAACGATCGGTTGGGAGCTGGCCGGCAAAGGTTTCGACGGTTTTGTCGTGCCTGTCGGCAACGGCACCGTGGGAATAGCGATCGTCCAGGGGCTGGCGGAAGCAGGTGACGACAGTGTGTCATTCATTGGCGCACAGCCGGCCTCTGTTAACCCGATCGAAAAGGCGTGGAAGAGTTCACGCCAGATAGCGCCGCTCAGCAACACGAAGACAATTGCTTCGGCATGCAATGTCGGCAATCCGCTCGACGGCAATTTAACGTTGCAGCGGGTTCGTAAAACAAGCGGCTTCATGCTTTGCGTCACCGAGGACCAGATTGTACAAGCTCAGGAATTACTCGCATTAAAGGAAGGGCTGTTTGTAGAAAGCGCGGCTGCCGTTGGCCTTGCTGCCGTGATCAAGGACAGAGACTCTTTTAAAGGACGAAAATTAGTACTTATTTTAACCGGGAGCGGCCTTAAGGAGTGCGCCGTTCAAGCAAGTAAAAAAGAAAGGACTGTAGCATGACCGAATTTTCAGGTTCAGGGTGGTCTCCGGCATGTGATCGTATAGTACCTCAATATGGAGATCCCGTGTGGTGCGAAGCAGCTGATGGAAGCGTTGGGCACTGGGCTACCATGCCTATTGAACCGGTCTTAGGCGGCGTTGCCGCAGAAGCCGGCCAAGATAGCGAGCCGGCAGATCCCGGGCAGGCCGTAGCATGATCTGAGGCCCTATTTGCGCAGGCAGGAGTCTGTCGTTATACTTGGTATAAGATGAAACATAAGCGTTTATGGCCAGTCAGGTTCATTAGGCCAGTCGGGCTAGCTGCTCTCGCCTTTGGCGCGTTGTTTGTGTTGTCTGCTGCTGGTGCGCACGCCCAAAACGTAACCCAAGGTTACGAAAGCGACCAAACGCTTGAGAATGGCCTGGTCGTGCGGCTTGATCCTAAGAGCAGCGCTAAAGTTATCCCGCTGACGGCATCGGCGGCTAAAGATATGCTTGGTGTGAGCGTGGCGTCCACCGATTCGCCAGTGTCGCTGTCCGACCCGACGCGCCAGCAGGTGTTTGTAGCGACCTTTGGCCAATACGACGTGCTCGTCAGCAACCAAAACGGCTTTATCAAATCCGGAGATTTTATCACTATCTCGTCGCTCGATGGTGTTGGCATGAAGGCGACTACCAACGACGAGTTCGTGCTCGGCAAGGCGCTGGCTGGCTTTGCTGGTCTCAACGACGCCGACAGCAAAGTCACGCTTACCAGTACGAAAGGCGACAAGCGCAACGTCGGCCTCAAACGTATTCTTGTGGACATCAGTGTGGCACACAATCCAACGTACTCGGGCGACCGCGTCACAGGCGTACCAAGCTTTTTGACGAACGCGGCACATATTGTCACCAGTAAGCCCCTCACCGCGCTGCGGCTGTATAGCTGCCTGGCGCTTTTGATGTTGTCGCTTTTTGTGGCTGGCGGCGTGATGTATTCCGGCGTGCGCAGCGGCATGACATCTGTCGGTCGCAACCCCTTGGCCAAGAAGTCTATTTGGCACAGCCTAGTAGCAGTGGTTTTGATGGCAGTTATTGTTGTCATAATGGGCTTCGTTGCTGTATATTTACTACTGAAGATATAGCTTATGCTTGGGAGACAAACGTAGTATGACAATCTGGGTGTTACTACTGATACTCGCCGCTATTTTCTCCCTCGGCGGAGGCTTTATTTGGTTGGCTTTGCAGGTTGCCGGCACCAAAAAGTCACCTAATACGTTGGCGGACTCGCTCCAGCAGTCAGCTGAAGAAGACGTTGACCACATTTTTAACGAAGAATTCCGCGAAGAACTCCGCAACCGCGGCCGCCTGCACTTTGAGAAAATCTTGGGAGAAAATGCCATGTTCTTGCAGCAGGATTTGCGCCTGACCACTTCTCAGCTAAACGAATACATGAAGGGCGAGATTAGCAAAGACCTCAAAGATGCCTTTGCCAACTACCAAAGTGCCATTACCGACGCCAAACAACTGGCGGTCGAATCCATCGAAAAGACCAAAACTGCAATCGACGAAGAGCGGTCTGGACTGGTTGCCCAACTCGAAAAAGAAGTTGGAGAAGAGAAAGAGCGTCGCATCAAACAGTTTGAGACTCGTATGGCACAGGTGGTCAACCACTACGTGTTGTCGGCTATCGGCAACCAAATCGACCTTAACGACCAGCTCGAATATATCCTGACCGAAATGGAATCGCATAAGGCGGCAATAATCGAGGACATTCGCAGTGGGACCTAAAGCCGCGCCAGCCCAGGCACCGGCACCCGCACCCGTTCCTGCGGCACCGCGGCAGCTCACGCTGCCTGTGTTGATTTTTGGCGTGGCCGAAGTGCGACGCCTGGAGCGCGAGATTGAAGCGCTGGAAGACTTTATGCGCCAGGCAACGATTCGCCAGCCTGGTACGCAGCAGTCATTGCCTCGTTTGAGTCGCTTGTGCGAGGCGCTTGCAAGCGAGAATAAGCTCAATTTGCTCGTGCCGGCCGACCGTGAAATCGTCCGCCATTTTCTCAAGACAGTCGAATTGGAGGCGCCAAAGATACACATTAGCTTTGCGGCCGACCCTTCTTCGGCGTTTACGTCTAAGATCGTGACGTGGCTACGCAGCAACATCCAGCCGTATACGTTGTTGGAAGTAGGTCTGCAGCCCGTTATTGCAGCTGGCTGCACGGTGCGCACCAGTAACAAGATTTTTGATCTGAGCCTACGTGAACGCTTTGCCGATTCGGAAAAGTTGTTACTGGAGGCGTTATCGACTAGCGATACCCCTGCTGCAGCCATTCCACAACCCGTAGCCACACCAGGGGTAGCTACGTCATGAGCGACAATAAGCATTTCGACCAACTCGTTGCTGCCGGCAAGCCGGTTGGTGAAGTTGTTGCTGTAGACCGTTTTATGATCAAAGTTAAAGGCATGCAGCCATGCAACTTGCACGCCCTGATTATGTTCGAGGACGGCAGCAAGGGCTATGTGCACCACATTTTCGACAACCACATGGTTATATTGCACCTTGGCACGAAGTCGATCCGTGTTGGTAGCACCTGTGTTATCCAGCATGAAGAGCTTGTTACTAAGGTGGGCATGGACTTTATCGGCCGGGTGATATCGGTGACTGGCGAGCCACTCGATGGCAAAGGCCCAATCGCTGCCGACGGTGTATTGCCGGTGTTTGCCTCGGCGCCGATGCTGTACGAACGTGAGTTACTGGACAAGCCTCTCGAAACTGGCGTGACCATTTTGGACACCTTGTTCGCCTTGATGCGCGGCCAGCGCATTGCGGTGCTTGGTGACGGTAAATCTGGTAAAAGTACTCTGGCGACCCAGCTGGCAATTAACCAGAAGAACACCGACATCACGACCATCTATGTGCTGATTGCGAAGCGTCGTACCGACATCGATATGCTTATTTCACGCCTCGAGAGCAACGACGCTATGAAAAAAACCATCGTGGTGGTATCGACGATGGCCGACTCACTGGTGCACAGCTACTTGGCACCCTACGTGGGTTGCGCGCTGGCTGAATACATTTGGCAGCACAAAGACCAAGATGCGCTCATTGTGTACGACGACCTCACCGCCCACGCCCACGCTTACCGCGAAATGGCGCTGCTTACTGGATCGAGCCCCGGCCGTGACAGCTATCCGGGCGACATGTTCTACGTGCACTCTTCGCTGTTGGAGCGCGCCGGCAAATTAAACCGCAACCACAAAACACTTACGAGCATCCCAATGGTCTTTGCCGCCAGCGGCGACATTGCCGCCTATCTGCCAACCAACGTTATGTCCATTACCGACGGACAGTGGATCCTAGACATGAAAATTTTCCGCGACACCATGCGCCCTGCCGTTAACGCCGGGTTGAGCGTGTCCCGTGTTGGTGGTCGTGGCCAAACCAAACGCCAACAGAACCAAGCCGGCGCCTTGTTTAAGGCGATTACCGCCCACCATACGGCCCAAGAATTTGCCCGCTTCGGTTCCGAGCTGGCCGTTAGTGCACAGACCGACCTTGTGCGCGGTGAGTTTTTGTACAAATTGCTCAACCAGATTCCAGGCGAGAATTACAATTTTAAAGAGCAGACGTTAATGCTCGACATTTCGCTTAATTTTTCGCTCGAGGAGCAGATTGATGTCGACAAGCTTAAGAAGGGTGCCCGCGAGCTTGCGCCGCAACTTAAGGACGACGACAGCAACTTTGATGTCCTGCGCGACCAGCTCAAGAAGAGCAGCCTGATGGAAGGTGCCCACGCCGCCCCAGCTGCCGCAGCCACTCCTGCCGCTCCGGCCGACGGCAAGAAGCCAGAAGGAGAAAAGGACGGCGATAAGAAGGACGATAAAGACGCCAAACCAAAAGAAGATGATAAGGCCAAGGACACCAAGCAGGACGACGCTGAGGATAAAGACAACAAAGAAGACAAGCCCGCCGTCCAGCCTGAGCCCACTGACAAAAAAGACGAAGGCGAGGCCAAGAAATGAGTCGCCTCCAAGAAGTAGCTGAACAACAGATCGCCATGGGCACAATCCTCAATTTGACTGGGGTGTTTGAAGGCTTAGCCAGCATGCGCATCGCCAGCGTCAAGAACCAGGTGCTCGAGTCGCAGCAGTTCTTTAGTGCCATTTGGCACATCTACCAGCAGTTGCGCGTTGACAGCCTCTTCCGTTTTGGTCGTACCGAAAACGAAGAGGTTATCAAGAAGCAGCTGTACATTATTATTACCGCCGAAGGTGGTTTTGGTGGCGACATTGACCAACGGCTCATCAAGATGATGC
The DNA here is from genome assembly GCA_964508535.1 of uncultured Candidatus Saccharibacteria bacterium. Lineage (GTDB taxonomy): Bacteria > Patescibacteriota > Saccharimonadia > Saccharimonadales > UBA4665 > PMNU01. Next base: position 42,981 of record CAZDTZ010000005.1, on the reverse strand, counting down.
TGGCTGATTACAACCCAGACAAACACGATATTGTGGTTATCGGCCACCACGGCGCGCTGTTGCTTATCCAGCAACACGTTACCTTTAAGAAGTACTTTACCCTGCCGTCGCGCGACAAAAACATTAACGTCCGCCCATTAGTGCAAGAAGTGCGCCGCTACGAAAGCACAGCCGTGTTCTATCAAACGTATGTCTCATTGATGGTGCAAGAAGGCAAACGCATCGAACTGCAAAGCGCGGTGGCTCAGGAGGCTAAGGCCGTAAAGACCAAGGGTGATGAGGACGTCATTAGCGAGGCCAACTATATCTTTGAGCCAAGTACATTTGAAGTGGTCGCCCACTTGGAGCGTTCGATGACCGAAATTGCCTTGAGCCAGGTGATCCTAGACTCCAAATTAGCCCAGTACGCCGCCCGTTTCCGCGCTATGAGCATGGCCAAAGACCGAGCAACCGATCTGGTGGATGGCCTGCGCCTGGACTTTAACCGTACCAAGCGCCATATTCAGGACGAACGGTTAAAAGAGATGATTAATGGCATGCGAATGGGAGGCAAATAATGAACCAAGGTGTCGTCCGCGTTATCAAAGACCTGACGGTTATCGTTGAGTTTGACGATCTCGTCCCAGATATCCATGAATTGCTCATTGTGGACGGCCTGGGCACACAATTGCTGGTTGATAGCCTTGAAGAAGGCGGACGCGCCATCTGCCTGATTATCCGTACCGATTTCCGTATCCAAAAGGGCATGACCGTCACGCCAACGGGCAAGAGCATCGAAATACCGGTTGGCGACAAGATGATTGGCCGCGTTGTTGACGCCCTCGGCGCTCCAATTGACGGCATTCCACCAGTTGACGACCACGACATGGAACACCGCAGCATCTTTGCCTTACCGCAGCGTGGTGCGGCTGCCAGTATAGAAAAGCCAGAGATTTTGGAGACCGGCATTAAGGTGCTCGACTTCTTTGCGCCGTTTGTGAAGGGCCGCAAGATTGGCATTGTTGGTGGTGCGGGTGTGGGCAAGACCGTATTGACCATGGAAATGATCAACAACGTCGCCAAGCAAGGCGGTGGCCTTAGCTTCTTTGCCGGTATCGGTGAACGTATTCGTGAAGGACACGAACTGTATGACACTCTCAAAAACACCGGTGACATCCTAAAAAGCACCTGCATGTTCTTTGGCCAGATGAACGAGAACCCGGTGCAGCGTTCGCTTATTGCTTTGTCGGCAGTGACGCTGGCCGAATATTTCCGTGATGAGCAAAAGAAGGACATCTTGTTCTTCGCCGACAACATGTACCGTTACATCCAGGCTCGCAACGAAGTTGCCACCATGATTGGCCAAGTGCCGTCCGAAGGTGGCTACGAGCCAACGATTTTCTCCGACGTCAAAATGTTGCAGGACCGCCTAAGTTCCAACGAGAACGGCTCTATTACCGCTGTGCAGACCATTTACGTGCCGGCCGACGATACCTCCGACCCAGCGGTGCAGATGATCCAGCACGAATTAGACTCGATTATTATCCTGAGCCGTGCAGTGGCCGAGCAAGGTATTCGCCCGGCTGTGGACTTGATCCACACAACGAGTTCGCTATTAACGCCGGAAATTGTTGGCGACCGCCACTATCTGTTAAGCGTCCAGGTGCAGGGCCTACTGCAGAAATACGAAATGCTTAAGCCGATCATCGCCATTATTGGTGAAAACGAACTGTCGCCTGCCGACCGCGCCGACTATGCCAAGGCCAAAAAGCTGATCGAATACTTTACCCAGAACATGAACGTGATGGAAAGCATGACCGGCAAAAAGGGCGAGTATGTGAAGCGTGATGACATGCTCAAGGGCATTGAGGAAATTATCGTATGATTGACGACCACACCAAAGCCGCAGACGAGATTGCTGCTGCTAAAGAAGCGAAAGAGGCGGCCAAGGATGGCAAACCGACCATCCGCATCAAGGTGTATTCACCGTTTAAGACGTATTTTGACCAAGACAGCTATAGTATTTCGGCTGTCAATGCCACTGGCCCGTTTGATATTTTGCCGCACCATCACAACTTTATGACCCTGCTTAACCCCGGGGAATTGCTGATTGAGCCGGTTGAGGGCAGTGGCGAAAGCGAGCAACGCATTCGCATCAGTGGCGGCCTGATGCACGTCAAAGCCGACAAAGTCACCGTCTTCCTCGACATCTAGCTCTAGTCTAATACGACGTAGTCGAAGCCGAAGCTCTCACTACTTGGTGCGCTAGAGGCGCTACAGATTATAAATTCGGTTGTCGAGCGGGTGATGTAATATTGGAGCCCAGCTGCTGCTGCGCCGATAGGCGTCACAATAACGTGCGGTGTGCTCGCGAATTTTTGGCTAAAGGTAACCGTTGCAAAACAGCCCGCCGGTGGCGAGCTACCGGTGTTAATGGTGATCGAGCCTGAGGTGTCGGAGCCGCTTAAGGATGCCGTGCCGCCGCCACCAACTGCAGTGCCTTTGGCGATCCCTGGTATCGTTCCGCCGGCAGTAATGTGGTGGGTCAAGTTGAGGTCGCCATTTAGCTGCAGCGAGCCGGTTGAGAGCTGTGTAACAGTCACGCTCCCGGAAAAGTTGCTCGCACCACTCACATTAATCCCGTTTTTGAGCGTGAGTATACCCTGCAAGTTAAACGCACCGTTGACGGTGAGGTTATTGGTCGTTGCGTCCCCGAGCTGGGTAGCGCCCGAAACATTGAGGTCGGCGATGCTGAGATTACCGCCCACTTTGAGCGACCCAGCCACATCCAGCGAGCCGCGAGCCAGAACCGCGCCCGCAAAGATGGCATTGGACTGTACGGTAAGGATTTGCTTGTTGGCGCCAACGGTCACGTCGGTGTTGGCCAGCTGTTTGAGCGTGCTCTCCGACAGGCCTTGGGACGTGAGCGACGTAATTACGGTTTGTTTGCCCTTGATGGTCGTATATACCAGCAAGCCAATGGACAGTAAAATGACCACGATAAATAGCAGCAGGTAGATATTAAATTTGCGCCACAGGCTTTTTAAAAAAGAATCCTTTTTGGCCGACGGCTTGTCGGGGATTCCTGCTTCGCCGCCCGTGGCGTCAACGACGCCATCTTCGGCGGGCGTGTCCTTAGCGGCATCACCTTCGGTGGGCGCGGCCGGTTTTTTTTCGGGAACTCCACCGCTTTCGAGCGAATGCGCGTCGTTCGATTTGTCTTCTTGTATTTCTGTCGGGTCCATGGCTAAACTCTTATGACTATCATACTAGTTCTGGGCAAAAAGCGTAAGTAGATTGCAAAGCAGTGCTTCTCATTACATACTAATTGTGTTTTACTTGGTTCATGGCAGGGACTGCTGTTGAATACGGCCCTTCTTCTCTTACGGCTGGCGGCTTAGATGTTGCCGAGCGTCTGCTCCAAGTGTCTTTTTTTGGCACCGAAGTCGAGCGTGCCGCCTTTTTGCGTGACCCTCGTCCGCTCGGGGAAAATAGTATCACCGAACGAGAGGTGATTGTCTATGCAGCGTTGCAGTTGGTAAAAAACCACCGTGCGTCATATGTGAGCGGAGAGACGGAATTACAAGACGACCCCTTTATGGATGAGCAGATTAAGCGCGCCGCGGCACCGAATGGTGACTCGGTTCGGCTGATGGCTCGGCAATTGATAGTCGCTAAAAATGTTGAGGATTTCGTCGACACTCGGCTAGTGCCGCCGCACATGCAAGAGGCGGGCTCAGGCCGGACAGACATGCTTATGCGTTTGTGCACGTTTTTGCGGATGCATCAGGGCCCTGATCAACCGAACGCAGCAGCATATGATTTGCTCAGGAAAGAAGCGGTCGTGCGCAGCAACCGGATTGACCATCAGGATGCTCACATGGCTACGCTACTTGGTGCGATTGGTATTGGCCAGCCAGCAAGCGACGTGTATCTGCTGCCGCTGCGCGCTGCAATCTTAACCTCTAATGAGCGGGCGACCTATCGGCTAGCATTTAGCGCTGCCGGTAACCGGGTATTTCGCGGTATTGCGCCAGATTTAAATCTAATGACCACTGGTCGTTACAGGATGCTCGTCAAACCAACCGACAGACTAGTCGTGACGAGCCCAGGCTTTATGCGCGAGGCGCTGGTAAGCGGAAGGATGGTTGGTGAAAGATTTGACATTGTACTAACAGATCGTCTGACCGAAGCGGAACAAGATGCCACGAGCACCATGCTTCATGCCCAAAGAGTTTGCCCGGTTGTCATCCATTTTACCGTCAGCCCGGCGGATGTTGCTCTGGGGAGTCATGAGTTGGTGGAGACCGAGTAATGGCAGGGCGAGTTGACCAAGGTGGCGAGCTGAATGTACCTCTGTACCCCCGACCAATAATTTACAGTGCGTCGACGGTTGAGTCTATCCGCGACGGTACATTAGCTGGTGTCCAACCACTTGTTGCAAGAGTGCTCGTCCATCGCGGCAACGGGCCGCACGACGATCCAAACGTGAAGAGTCCCCAAGAGTACCATGCACTTGTGGCGGAAACCGTCGGCGCGCTTGCCCAGGCCGGCCTGCGCAGCGCAGTGTACTGTGACGTTGGTGGCAGTACCGAAGAATTAGCAGGGCTCATCCAAAAACAGGTTGTTATGAGGGACGGACGGGCGACTAATCCGCGCGTCGCGGCAGTCGGTCGTGACCTCTTAGAGGGGCGTGAAGCGTCTCGGACCATACGAAGTTTTAATACTGGAAAAGTAGATGCACTCGTGGCGTCACGCTTTTGGCAGTTTCGGTCCGATGCACGGCCAGACGTACTCGTTATTGCGGCAAACACACTCAGTAAACGCGTCCTCGATCAGGTGCTTGGCAATTTTGTTACGCCCGACCCTAAGCGGCCAGTATTGCCGGTAGTCGAGTTCCTTAAGATACCGCGGATAGGCGGCGTTAACGGCCGGGCAACGTACTCGGTATTAGATGTATTGGGCGAGACAAGAGTTGGCGAACATCCCATTATTGGCGGTTATCTTGGGGCAGATTCCGATGCGAAGGTGGGTATAGACCTGGAGAATATAGTTCATTCGGATTTAGGAGCTCTGTTTCGTGAACTAGGTGGCCTGCCAGTGCGTGCTGTTGTCCGCACCGGTGTGAACACCGAAGACATGAAGCCGTTGCCGGCAAAATATGTGCGCGAGGACGAATTCGCCGCAACCATACCTCACGTTCCCGCGAAGACCGTCAGCTATTGGCTGAAGACGCGCGCGCAGGTATCGCGAACCACACGCCTTGTCGAAGAAGGAGATGAGCTCAACTGGGTGGACTTTGTTGATGGGGCGGCAGCCAAGGCTTATTTTATGGAGCATCCTATCCCGCCGGTAGCCAAACCGAACGAGCGTCACAAGACAGAGATTGCCAAGGAGCTAGCCGCGCAGCATGGTATCGATTTTGGAACGGTTATCCGCATTATTGATGACTACGCCGATCTCTTGCCGACGCAAACTCGATTGCATCCTGAAAGGACGAGGCCACGACAGTACTATGGATGGGGCAGCCAGTTTCTTATCGGTGTGCTGGTACAGGCTCGAGCGAACGAGCTACGCAAAGGCCACGTGCACGCTGCAGATGTTGCGGCCAAGCGAAGTTCTGACCGCTCTATGTATCCAGTTGCCGAGCCGGGCTCAGTTACGCTTGAAGCATTTGTTGACGCCTCGGGAGTCCCGCGCGATAGCGTGCAACGGGCATTGGCTAAGGCGGGTATGTTGGTGACTCGAACGGGAGAGCATGGCCGAAAGGGTTACCACGTCTTATCCGAGCATATCCCTCTGGCTGACGAGCTGGTGCGCCGTCCGTCAATTTCGCCGCATGTGATTTCGCTTCAGGCTATGGCGGCATGGCTTAAGCGGTCTGAGAGGGGTGTTTATAATAAGCTTGATCAGTTCGAACCTCTAAAAATACATGTCGGACATTTTCCGCCAGCCTCGTTTTATCCGTGGGCAGCCTTTGAAGAAGCGGCCCGAGCGCTTGGTCCGCCAAAAGACCATACGCCTTCACCGCCGATTATCTGGAGCGAGCTACCCCACGACGCCAACATAACACCCGAACAAGAGGCCTACGCCCGAGCGGTGCAGGTTGCGCTGATTGGTCCAGAGCGGCTCGGCGCAAATGCTACCATGACAACCGAAACTGCGGTTATGTACCTTCAGCTCAGAGCCGAACATACACTCGACGAATTATTGGAGGCCTGCCAGCGTGCAGGCGTTAAGATCGCGCATAAGGACGGGGTGCCATACTTGGACGAGCAAGGCCAGCGCGGCATGTACGAGTATATTGCGAAATTGCGCCCGGCACCTCCCCAGTGGGAACGCTTACAGGCAGTGGTCCAGGACCTACACGACGTCTCGTTTACTAGCGCCGAAGACATAGTGCTTGCCAGTAGTGACACAGAACGTGATTACTTCGCACTTGCCGAAGGATCGCTCCAAGCTGAGCTATATGTTAGCTCGACACTCAAACAAGCACTGGCGCAGCGCTTCCTGACAGACAGGCTTTCAAGCGGCAACGCCGAACTCAATCTTACGCAAGTATCTCTGTTAACCGGTAAATCACCAGACGAGGTACGTGAAATTGCACATGACCTACCAAGCCAAGGTGGCCTTTACGGCGGAGGTGTGCTCGACCAACTACTGCGCAGACTGGGCGTGGAGGCAACGGGCGCCGGCGCACGCCGTCAGGCAGGCAGAGAGGCTAGAAAGGTAGTGGAAGGGCGTACGGCACGCTCGGCCCCTCACGCACAGCACCAAGAGGTAGACACTGAATCATCACTGAGTAGCCGTCTGCACAGCGGCAAACCAGTGGACTTGCTAACCATTGCCTTAATTACGGGTGAATCGCCAGAAGCAGTACGAAAGGCGATCAAGGCGGCTCGTACCGACCTGGGGCCTAAATTTGCCTTCTTCTTGGGGCGGGATGCCCAGGGAGTAGAAACCGAACAGTACGATCGGTCAGAGGTCATCACTGCTATAGAAGACCAACTACTAGGCGCACTGCTAGACCAGCTCGTCATTCGCTTAAAAGTCACTCGTGAAGAGATCGTCGCATTCATGCGTAGCCAAGAGCACCGCCGCAATGCGCGCGGTCGCTATGATGCCTTTGCCATCGAGGACGCGACCGAGCATTTTTTAGGAAACCATAAGTAGATTGCCTTTGGCGACTATTTATTAGACAATAAGGGCATGCAGATGAGAGGGCGACAAGGAGTTCGGGCGCTAGCGTGGCTAGTAGCTGCTTTTGTTATGGTACTGAGCCCGATGGCTCACGCCCAGCTTTCTTCGTCTTCGAACTACCAGGTGGGCGAGGTTACTTTTGGCGCGGGGGGCAGCCTCAATGATTGTTCTACTGGCCCAACCGGCTACTGCGCCAAAATGACTGCGGGTGAAATTGCTGCTGGCAACACGGCAGGCACGGCATTCCAGGCGCAGGCTGGGTTCAACACCGACCGACAGCCATATTTGGCGTTTTCGGTTGCTGCTGGTTCGACTGACTTAGGTACGTTAAGTACGGTCGCTACAGCTACTTCGACTGGTACATTCGCAGTCAAGACATATCTGGCGAGCGGGTATGTTGTGCAGCTTGCCTCAGATCCACCGACCAACAACTCTTCGACCCCCCATCAGATAAACCCTCTGACGTCCGCGACCGCATCTTCTATAGGAACCGAGCAATTTGGGCTCAATGTCGTCCAAAACTTAACTAGCTGCGCAACTCCAGCACCGGCTAATTTCGGAGCTGACCCAGTCCAAGTGCCAGACAACACTTTTAGCTTCGGCACTGTCGCAAGCGGTTATAACACCTGCGGCAAGTTCAAGTACAACAAAGGTGATACGGTTGTAAGCTCCTCAAAAAGCTCAGGCGAAACCGACTACACATTATCGTTCATATACAATATTAGCCCGGTGACTCCTGACGGGCTGTACAACTTTAACGGTACGCTTGTCGCAACCTCGACTTTTTAGATAAATGTTGGGGTGGCAATCCTGCGATCGCGCAGCTGTCGTTGCAAGCGCCGGTATTGCAAGAAAAATTGTGCATCTCCAGAGATAACGATAACGTCTTCGGTTGGCTGGGGTGGCTCGAACGCGGCGACATACTGCTCGAAAATATGTGGTGGTATGACGCGGACTATCCGCCCTACAATGCCCGCATCACGAGCAGTACCTGCCCGTTTTTTGGCTATTTTAATGGGGGTTTGCACCCATATGCCGATCGCTTTCGTACCATATTTTTGAGCTAAGGCGACCGCCTGTTCCCGCTGGGCAACAGTGTTAGTCGCAGCATCATACAACACAGGGCGGCCCGCCCTGAGGCTTGCGCCGGCACGCTTGTCCATCTCGGCATAAACCATCCTGCGTTCTTCTGGCGAATATGTAGGGAAGCGGAATAACTCCAGTCCGATCTTGTCACCCCTTAGGTGTCTGCCACCCAGTACCTGGCTCAGGCCTTGTGCAAGCGTTGTTTTTCCTGCCCCCGGATAGCCAATAGTATAAAAAAGCACCGGCTTCATTTATTCAAAGCATAATGTAGCTGTTAAATTTTCTCAAGTGCGTACCCGTTGTGAGTGGCGAATTATATTACGTTGACGACAGCTATTGGAACATTTATCATGAAGGCATAATTAGGGGGGCGCTATGCTGAGAGGCAAACAAAAAATCAAGACCGCAGCTTTGCTCGGAGTTGCCAGTATTTTGACGGTAGGATTGTTCTTGTATCCGAGGGCCTCTGCGACGGTGCCGGGGGTAAGCGCGTTAGCTAGTGTAGACTCAAGTGGTAATCAGTCGAACAACACGAGCTCATCTCCATCTATAAGTGGTGACGGAAGATATGTGGCATTTCAATCGGCTGCAACAAATTTGGTCTCGGGCGATACGAATGGATACTACGATATTTTCGTTCGGGACACCGTGTCCGGTACTACCGTTCGTGCAAATGTTTCCAGCGCCGGAGCACAGGCGACTGGCGGGCCAAGCAGTAGTGCAAGGATCAGCTATGATGGCCGATATGTCGTGTTCGAATCCGGTGCGACCAATCTCGTGTCGAGCGATACTAATGGCCAGGATGATGTGTTTGTGCATGACATGCAGACAGGTACAACCTCACTCGCGAGTGTGAAAGCAAACGGCACGCAAGAAGACGCCACTGGAGCATCACCAGACATTAGTGCAGACGGAAGATATGTAACATTCCAGTCTGCTGCGACCAACTTAGTGAGCGGCGTTTCTGGTTACGGCGTTGGCTCGCAAATATATCTGAAAGACATGGTTACAGGGGCGCTGGAAGCACTGAGCGTGACTTCTGGCGGTAGCGGGGGCAATAGTTACAGCGCTTCCTCGCGAATCAGTTGTGACGGTAATGTAGTGACATTCGTATCCAATGCAACGAACTTAGTCACCGGCGGCTCAAGCGGCAGTCAAGATATTCTAGTCGACGCTCTTGGTTGGAGCGGCAATAAATTAAGTGACATTACACAAACGGCGAATGGCTCAAGTGATATACCCACCGTCTCTTGTAATGGTAACGAAGTTGCATACATGACAGATGCTTCCAATATTGTTTCGGGGACGCCTAGCAGCACCAGGAATGTCATTGTATATAGCCGTCTTACTGGCCAAAGCACGGTTGCGTCGGTAGACGCCAGTGGAAGCTATGCAAATGGGAGCAACCAGTCACCAGCTATTAGCGACGACGGGCAGTATGTGGCATTCCGGGCTACGTCGAATCTTACGACACAAGATTCAAACGGTACAGACGATGTTTACATCAGGGATCTTAAAAACAGCACTACCCAGCTTGTATCAGTGAACCCAAGCAATAACCACGCCGTTGGCTGGGCCCAGCAGCCAGCTATAAGCCAAGATGGCTCACACGTCGCATATTACACCTCAGCGGAAGACTCGACTGCCGATGGTTCGCCTATTGTGACCGGCGACACCAATGGCCACCCCGACATCTACACCTCCGAGACTGGTTTCTAGTTCCTAGAAGCAAGCCTGCCGAACGTCGATCATTAACGAGTTAACGTTTACGTCTAAAATGCTTGTGGATAAGTGTATTGCAGGGGCAACATAAGCGTGTTACTATGCAGACAGTTTTAAACATCAAACATCAAAAATAAAGAGGAGTAGCAATGAAGATACCAGATACAGTACGGCGATCACTGTACATTCTGGCTGCGTTTTCTCTGTCTTTGGTGGGTGTCTTTTCCGAGGCTCTTGGTCATGCTTCCGCAAACCAGATCACGACTCGCAGTATTACAATGAGTAATTCCTCTATCACCGGGACCAATGTTGAGTACAAGGCTGGCTTTGTCGTTACTACCACCGGTAACATCGGCGGTGTCGTAATTGACTTCTGTTCGAATGACCCGATCATTGGCGACACTTGTACTGCGCCAACAGGTTTTAACACGAATAAAGCAACAACGACAGTCAGCGGGCAAACAGGTGCGGGCTTGGGTACGCTTGCAGTAGATACGACGAACAGCACCGCTAACAAGCTTATCCTTACAACTACTGCCGCTTCGGTGAGTGCTACAACAGCGGTAACCATATCAATTGGTGACGGCACGACGAACGGATTCACGAACCCAACGTCAGCCGCTGGAAGCTTTTACGCACGTATTTATACCTATGCCACTACCGCTGCCGCTCAGGGGCACAACACTAACTCACCAAGTGGCTATGTAGACTACGGCGGTATCGCGCTCTCAACAGCTGCGGTCATTAATATTACCGCCAAGGTTCAGGAAACGCTCAGCTTCTGTGTGTACAAAACAACTTGTGGAGACGACCCAAGCTTCACAATTGGACACACCGTTGGTACTGCGACAGTTATCGACAGCTCCGTTATCGATACCTCCGATACTAACTTCAGTATTGCGACAAATGCGAACGGTGGTGCGGCAATTCGCATGAAGGGTGATACCTTAAAGAGCGGAGCGAACGACATAGACGCAGCTGGAGTTAGCAACACGTTTGTCGCAGGCACAGAAAACTTCGGAGTACGTGTTTCTGCCACGGGCACCAACATAACCGCTACTTCGCCTTACAACGGTGCTGCCGGCGTTTACTCCCTAGTTGTAACTGGTGGTGGTACGAACGACATTACTTCGACATTTGGTGGGCAGGTTGCCGCACTCAGCGCGCCAGTTAACAGTTCGGTCTCGACTATTCGATTCGCAGCAACAGCCAGTAACACTACTCCAGCAGGTACCTACACCGCCGCAGAGCAACTGATCGCTACAGGCACGTTCTAGGACTACGAATGGATGGGCAGCATAGCGCATAGGCCAAGGCTGAAGCTTCTAGCGACACTGTTCGTTAGTCTATTACTGGTTAGTTGTGGGCAACTCAGTGCAGGCCGGCTTTATGCAGCACAGCTAGCGCCTCGCTCGCTGACCATGAGTGATGCGCTGGCGGCGGCTCATAACGTGGCATATAAATTAGCCATTGGCATCCCAAGCACTAGCACGGTCGGCTCTATCCGCGTCCAATTTTGCTCGAACTCGGCACTGCTTGATGACGTGTGCACCGCACCTGCAGGTTTTGATGTTTCGAGTGCTACTCTTGCGAGTCAAACCGGTGCAACGGGTTTTATTTTCTCCACAAACTCAGATGCAAATAACATTGTCTTGAGTCGACCACCAACGTCACAATCGCCGGTTACCGCAACGTACGCCTTTGTTAATGTGACGAACCCTACCGCCGGCGGTACATTCTACGGGCGCGTTTTTACCTATGCCACCAGCGACGGGACCGGACCTTCCAATGACGCGGGTGGTCTTGCGCTTGCGATTACTCCTACTCTCGCGGCCAGTGCCGAAGTACCGCCATATTTGACATTCTGCCTGGGCGAAAGTATTACCGGCGTTGCCTGTAATACGGCAACTGAACCTTTCTCAGATTTCGGCACGCTTGCCCCAAGTATTACGAGCGCAGCTCAATCTCAACTTGTTGTCGCAACCAACGCTGACAATGGCTTTAGTATGTGGGCGTCAGGCACGACCATGACCTCTGGTAACAATACGATTGCTGCAATGAGTGGTGGAACTCCGCAAAAGGGCACCCCCCAGTTCGGTATTAATCTGACTACCAATACTGCTCCGGCAATTGGCCAAAATCCTACGGGTCCTGGTATCTCCGGGGTAGTTCTCGCCAACTATGCCCAAGCCGATCATTACCGTTTTACGAGCGGCGATCCGTTAGTTACGTCGCCCCTCCCAGATGATTTGCAAAAATATACAGTGAGCTACATCGTTAATATTCCCGCAAATCAGCCTGGTGGTGTGTATTCCACCACATTAACGTATGTTTGCTTGGCAAACTTCTAAAGTTTCTGTTACCATAAGTGTAAATATAAGTGAGGGAAATAATGTTTCGACGCAGAATCTTGACCGCAGTCGTGGTGGTTATGATTGCTGCAGGCACGCTCGCTGCTGCAGTGTCCCAAGGTAACGCATCTGCCGCTCAAACATCGGTAGTAGGTGGCAACGCCCTCAAAGTCTCACCAGTACGCCAGGATATTACTATGGATCCAGGCACTACCAAGACGATGCCCGTCTTTATTAACAATATTTCGAGTGTGCCGGCTGAGCTGCACATGGCCATTAACGACTTCGTAGCCAGCGGTGACGAAACCGGTAAACCAAGCGTTATCCTAGACGAGAACCAGTATGCTCCTACGCACAGCCTAAAGCGTTTCGCCACGCCCGTGAAGGACTTTTTGCTGCCCGGTGGCGCCACGAAAGAGATAGACGTCAAAATTACCGTGCCCAAGGGAGCGGCCGGTGGCGGGTACTACGGAGCTATCCGTTTTGAACCTGCAAACCCAGGTGGCGGTAAGAGCTTGAATCTTTCTGCGAGCGTTGGCTCACTTGTCCTTTTAAGAGTAAATGGCAACATCTTAGAGCAACTGCACATCAAGAGTTTTGATATCCGGCGTGGCGATAACTCTGCAACACTCTTTACGTCCGGCAAAAATCTCGTAAACGTCACGCGGTTTGACAATACGGGTAACGTGCAGCTGGAACCTTTTGGAAAAATCGTGCTTAAACGTTTTGGGAAGCAAGTTGCTACCTATGAGGTTAACAACGAAGCTCCACGTGGCAATGCGCTGCCGGGTAGCGTTCGTCGTTTTGATACTCCTTTGAAAGATGTTGGTTCCTTTGGGAAGTACACGCTTACGGGTAACTTTGGTTTTGGATCGACTGGGCAATTACTGACAGCGAGTATCACGTTTTATGTAGTCCCAGTGCCGTTAGTGATTGCAATATTGATAGGTCTAGCCGTGCTAGTATTCCTTATCTTCGTCTTGCCACGCATGATTCGGGCGTACAACCGCAGGGTGATACGCAGAGCTAGCCGTCGGCGGTAGGTTGGTGAGGTGGTGACAAGGCGAGGGGGTGTCAGCGGGTGATTAAGCGGGTACTTCATCGGCTCCAGGGCGTTGTTGCGGGGGTACTGCTGCTTATCGGCCTGGTTTTGGGGTTCTCTGGCCAGGCGGCCGCAAACATACCGCCGCCTGGCCCAGGATCCGGCTCTGCCGGCCTCCAGGGCACTGTACCGACGCCTGCGCCTAAGATAGCAGCTACTATTACCACACCCACCAACGGCCAAACGTTTACCACCATGCCTATTACGGTCAGCGGGCTGTGTACCACAGGGCTGCTTGTAAAAATTTTTGCGAACAACGTGTTTGTCGGCTCAGCGAGTTGCGTAAACGGTAGCTACTCGCTCCAGGTAGACCTCTTTGACGGACGAAACGACCTCGTCGCTCGTATATTCGATGCACTCGATCAAGCCGGCCCGGATTCTAATGTCGTAACCGTAACTTTTAATAATTCACTACTGGCGGCCAATAACCTCCAGCAGCTATCGCTGACCAGCGCCTATGCCCGTCGCGGTGCCGACCCTGGCCAAGAATTAACCTGGCCGATCACCATAAGCGGCGGCACGCCCCCATACGCCCTGAGCTCCGACTGGGGAGACGGTAAGCCGGCCACACTCAACAGCGAGCAATTTGCTGGCACGGTTAGCATTAAGCACACCTACAACAGCGCAGGTGTGTATGTCCTCATCGTCAAAGCGACTGACAAAAACGGCCAGACAGCCTTTTTGCAGCTTGTCGCCCAGGCCAACGGCGCAGTGACGCAGTCTACGACCAAGAACGGCGACAATGGCCCGTCGATCATTACCCGCACTAAGGTGATATGGATTCCGGCGGCCATCTGTATTCCGCTTACCGCCATTGCGTTTTGGCTGGGGCGCAAATATGAACTCACCGAATTGCGGCGGCACCTCGAACACTCAGATGAGTAGGCCACACACCCTGTACGAGGACTCCATTATTTGCTAAAATAACAGAGATATGACGAAAAAAGTATTTGTCGGTATGAGTGGCGGCGTAGACTCGTCGGTGACCGCGGCGTTGCTCAAAGAGCAGGGCTACGACGTCACAGGCGTCTACATGAAGAACTGGAGCCAGGACCTGCCCGGTATGATCTGCCCTTGGAAAGAAGACTACCAAGACGCTAAGCGCGTTGCCGTGCATTTGGGTATCCCATTCAAGATGTACGATTTCGAGAAAGAATATCGCCATCTGGTCGTGGATTACATGGTCGACGAATACAAAGCCGGACGCACACCAAACCCGGACATTATGTGTAACCAAGAGGTCAAGTTTAAGCTCTTTTTGAATGCCGCGCTCGCCGACGGCGCTGACCTGATCGCTACCGGCCATTACGCCCGCATCAAAGACGGTCAGCTTTTGGCTGGGCTGGACGCCAACAAAGACCAAAGCTACTTTTTGTGCCGCGTTACCGAAGACGCATTGCGCAAAAGCCTGATGCCGATTGGTGAATACGAAAAGCCGGCCGTGCGCGAGCTAGCTCGGAAATACGGCCTCAGCACCGCCGAAAAAAAGGATAGCCAGGGCATTTGCTTTGTGGGCAAAGTAGGCATCAAAGATTTTTTGCAACAGTTTGTGCAAACCGAGCCCGGCAAGATTATCGACCAGCACGGCAAAGAAATCGGCGAGCACGACGGCGCGCTGTTTTACACCATTGGTCAGCGCCAAGGTCTCGGTGTCGGCGGTGGTTTGCCCTATTACGTAATTGGCAAAGATATGGACAAAAACGAAGTGTATGTAACCAACGACATCCAAGACGGGCGTTTGTGGCACCGCGAACTCACGCTAGCCAGCCCGCATTGGATCAACGGCGCACCCACCGAGGACGGCAAATACACCGTCCGCACCCGCTACCGTGCGGAGCTATTGCCTATGGAAAGCATCGTACAACTGGAAGACGGCAACTGGCACCTCGGCCTCAAGGACGAAGTCCGTGCGCTTACGCCGGGCCAATCGGCTGTGTTATATGAAAATGATCGCGTCGTAGGCAGCGGTATTGTCGTCTGAGGTATTGCTAGTATGTAATTTACATGGTATTGTACCATCTAATCTATTGTATCTGAGAGCTTTTACCTATGCTGCCTAATGCTTATCCGCGTTCCGAAATTCAAAACGGTCCTGTAACAATTGCCGCCAACTATTTTGGCGGGCTACCCTTTCCGAGTTCGCCAGATTTTGACCCAGCCTTGTTTGCGGACCGTCTGGAGCTAGTTTCTGAGAGTTTTGCTCTAAACCTGGCAGACCGAGATGAGGCCGATGAAGCAATGGGCGTTTTGGGTACGCTGGCTACGCTTGGCCAGGACCCTGAAGCAACTCCTGTTGATGACCTTGTTCGAGCCCCTATACTAGCCGTGCAGCTGTCACGTCTTGCTATACGATGGACAGAAGCTTCGGATGCGCCTAGGCTTACTCGTCTTGCCGAGCGGGATCCACTCACCGGTATGTTCAACCGTCGTGCGTTGTTGAGCCGATTACAGGCCGCTATTGAACGCGCAGAGAGCGGCGAGAATCACGGCATGGCATTGCTCTTTACTGATCTAGATGGTTTTAAAGGTGTGAACGATACCTTTGGCCATCCGGTTGGCGATAAACTTCTTAAGGGTGTTGCAGGCGTGTTAGGGCGTTTGTTGCGCGTAGCAGAGCCTGGCCGCCCAGGCGACGTTGTTATCCGCATGGAAGAAGGTGAACCCGAAGGCCTCGCACCGCAAGATGCCGCGGCCGGCGAAGAGGGTGTCGCAGGAACTGCTGCACGCACTGCTGCGCGCCTAGGAGGTGACGAGTTTGTCGTGATTATTGAGCACGGCCCGGACAATGTGCCGGCGGCCGTCGAAGGGGAGCCGAGCCAAGGAAGCCTTATCGTCGCTCGTAGGCTCGACCACGGAGTAACGCGTTATCTTACGCAATATGTCGATAGGCTAGGATACCGCGGCAGAGTGGGTACATCAACCGGCATCGTTGAATGGGCTCCGGGCATGGATGCTCCGACCATTCTCCGTCTGGCCGATGCGGCAATGTATGCAGCTAAGCCCACAAGGCCTAAGCGCAGCAACCCTTAAAGTCGAACACACGTATAACTATTGCATAGTTTGCTATACTGAAAAGGCGTAAGCACTAACACAAACTAAAAATAAAGGAGGGCTTATGGGCCTCTTCAGTCACGACGACAAAAAAGACGACGCAGCGGCTATGCCCGCCGCCGATCCCAGCGCAGCATCACAGATGCCCGCTGACAACAGCGCAATGTCTGCAGGTATGCCCGCAGACTCGGGCGTAGCTCCGGCCCAGGGCGGAGGTATGGATGCAGGTATGGCCAGTGGGCCTGCCGAACCAGCAGCGTCCGACATGGGTGGCGCGCCAGCTTCCAGCATGCCAAGCGATCCGACGATGAGCGGTGACGCAATGGGTGGTGGTAGCGACGGCGCAGCAACGCCTCCAGCGATGGAAGGCCAGGGCATGGGTGAATCTATGCCTTCGATGCCTTCAGGGCCTGCCACCGATGATGGTATGGCCACCGGCATGCCATCAATGGGCGGTGTTGACGCTGGCGCAGCAATGCCCCCAGCAGTAGACGGTTCAGCTCCAGCTCCAGAAGCACCAGCTCCTGGCAGCGAGAGTGATCCAACTCAGCCGCAAGTCTAGTAATTAGGCTATTAGGCCTTGAGCCTACGATGAGAGAAAGAGGTCCGCAGAGATGCAGGCCTCTTTTCTATCTGTTATACTTGTAGCAATATGAATGCACAACAAATCCGCCAAGCCTACTTAGATTTTTGTAAAAAAAACGGTCACGTGGTGATCCCGCGCGCGTTGTTGGTTCCGCAGAACGACCCTACTACGTTGTTTACCGGGTCTGGTATGCAGCCGCTCATCCCCTATTTGCTGGGCGAGACGCACCCTAAAGGCGCACGTCTAGCCGACAGCCAGACGTGTTTGCGTGCTCAGGATATCGAAGAAGTTGGCGACAACCGCCATACGACATTTTTCGAAATGCTGGGCAACTGGTCGCTGGGTGATTACTTTAAAGCGGAACAGCTCGGCTGGTTTTTTGAGTTTTTGACAGGTATCGTTGGCCTGGATCCGGCAAAACTGTACGTAACTTGCTTTATCGGCGACGAAGACAACAAAATCCCACGCGATACCGACAGCGCTGACGCCTGGAAGAAATTATTTGACGGTAAGAATGTGCAGGCCGAGTTGGCTGACATTGGCAGCGAAGCTAACGGTTACCAGCGCGGCATCAATCCTGGTGAGCGCATCTTTTTTTACGATGCTAGCAAAAACTGGTGGTGTCGTGGCGGCAAGATTGGCGACATGCCGGTCGGCGAACCGGGAGGCGGCGACAGCGAAGTCTTTTACGAGTTCGACTTTGTACCGCACAACGAAGAGTTTGGTCCCAAATGCCACCCAAACTGCGACTGTGGCCGTTTTGTGGAAATTGGCAACAGCGTGTTCATGGAATATATGCGTACAGAAAGCGGTTTTGAAAAATTGCCCAAACAAAACGTCGACTTTGGCGGCGGTCTGGAGCGCATTGCCATGGCGGCAATCAATAGTTCTGACGCCTTTAAAATTAGCCTGCTGTGGCCGATCGTCCAAAAGCTGGAAGATTTATCGTCCAAAAGTTACGATACAGCCACCAACAGTATGCGCGTGATCGCCGACCACTTGCGCGGTGCAACCTTCCTGGCTGTTGACGGCATCGTGCCGAGTAACAAAGAGCAGGGCTATGTGATGCGCCGTTTGGTGCGTCGTGCCATCCGTTTTGCCTTCGACCTCGGCGTCGAGCAAAACCTGTGCGAGCAAATCGTGCCGATAATCACTGAACTCTACAAAAACGACTTCCCCGAAGTGTTGGAGCGCGAGCAAACCGTCATCGACGTTTTGGTGAAGGAAGAAAAGATTTTCCGCCAGACGTTGCGCAAAGGTATCCACGAATTTGGCAAGCTGACCAAAGAATCACTGACCGGCGAGACGATCTTTAAGCTGTACGACACCTACGGCTTCCCGATGGAGCTGACCTACGAAGAGGCCTACAAGCAAGACGTTAAGGTTGCCGAAACTGCCAAAGAAGATTTCGACAAGCTCATGCAAGAGCAGCGCGACCGTTCGCACACTGCCTCTAAGGGCGTATTTAAGGGCGGCCTTGGCGGCCACACCCTGCAGCACAAAAAGTACCACACGGCGACTCACCTCATGTACCAATCCTTGCGCACGGTGCTGGGCGATCACGTTATCCAACGAGGCAGCAACATCACCGAAGAGCGCCTGCGCTTCGATTTCTCTCATCCCGAAAAGGTCACGCCCGAGCAGCTCAAGCAAGTCGAAGATCTTGTGAACGAGCAAATCCAAAACGACCTCAAGGTGTCGTTTGCCGAATATCCTACCGAGGAAGCTCGGGGCCCATTGGGCGCCCTTGGCCAATTTGGCGATCGTTACGGCGACACGGTCAAGGTGTACAAGATGATCAAAGACGGCGCAGACAAGCCGTTTAGCTTTGAAATCTGCGGTGGTCCGCACGTCGATCACACCATGCAGCTCGCCGAACCCGCCGAAGGCTCAACCACACCAAATTCGAATGGTTCGGCTACGCCGAAACGTTTCAAAATCCTCAAAGAAGAAGCCAGCAGCGCCGGCGTCCGCCGCATTAAAGCAGTCTTGGCCTAGGTATACGGTGGGTCGTTTAGAATCTGTACCGATTTCGAATTTGCTAGCAGTACAATATAGTGTTTTTCCCGGAATCGTTGATCGTTATGAGAACGACCTACTATCCGGCATAGAATTCGACGCGGCGCCACTGTTGCCATATCCCGCAAGTGCCAGTCAAGAGTTTCTCTTGCTTGATAATCACCATAGAACCGCTGCCAGCTATAGGGTTGGACGCCAGACGATAGCCGGGGAAATACTTACCGATAGTGAAGTCGTCGCGCATTTGGCGGTGCGCCGCGAACGCTATGCTGCGCAAGGATTTATCTTTTGGCCTCGGGCGTACACTGCAGATGACGTTCGACGTACATATGAGGAGATTGTGCTGCCTACACTGAAAGAGTTTGGCGCCGTCGGAGGAGTCGACACGTTGCAGTTCTATCCGCCCCACACCGATCCGGATGCCCAAGCTCGGAATCGAATTGGTTATGGGATCGAGTCACTAGTACGCTAGTATAAAGTAATGCATCTATTTGTTGTCGTTTGTGGGATTATTTCGACGATCCTGGCAGTCTACTGCGGTATTCCGTACATTCTGGCGATTATTCGCGGAAAGGTAAAACCACACCAGTTTACCTGGTTAATCTGGTCAATTATGAACGGCATAATGGTGCTGTCGCAATATTTGGAAGGGGCGCGGGCGTCTATACTTATTTCGGCTATTTTCTTTGTGACCTCAACGATCCAGTTTCTCCTGTCGCTCAAATATGGCGTGCGTGACAGCTCCAAATACGACCGGCTACTGCTGGCGTTGGCTTTGATGACAATTGTTGCCTGGCTGCTGACACGTAACAACGCTGTGGCGATCTGGCTTACGGTGCTTATCGACGTGTTTGCTACCGCTATGCTGGTGCTCAAATTGCGCAAACATCCGGGCAGCGAGCCGTTTAATTTGTGGTTTATCGCGACGCTGGCCTTTGTGTTTGCCGCCTTAGCCGTGGCCAACAAACCTTTTGGCATTTTGTACCTCCGCCCCATCTACGGTGTGCTTAGCGACGTTGTAGTACTGGCGGCGATCGTGTACTTTAAGCCTAAGAATAAACAGGCGCACAAACCTATGCCAGATTTTCCGGAAGTGCAGTAGCCTACAAGGTGCGCTGGTGGAAGAGGGGGTAAGCTAGCCCGGCGTTATCTAACTCCGGACGTGGCTGTAGCCCAACCGCTGCATACGCATTTTCAGGCACCGGGCTCTCTGAGTAGATTGCCGCAAGATGGCCGCCCGGTTGCAGCCCGACTGCCATATTGGCGACCATTTTGCTCTGCACGCGGGGCAAGTGATCGTAATGTTGCAGTACATTATTGCAAATGACGAAACCGTACTTGCTTGGGTTGAGCTTTGTTTTGCGGATGTCTAATTCGCTGAATGTAGCCCGCGCTCTTAACTCTGCACCGGGACTAATATAACCAGGCTTCGGCACGTCAAAAAAGTCAGCACATTCTGCCGGTACATTCCAGTCTGCTGCCCATTCTATTAATTGATCTTTGGTGGCCTTATATGGCCCGTTAGCCCGCTCAAGCATGAGTGGGCTAACATCACTAGCGTCTATGTGTACCTGATTTATGCCGTTTACGGCGAGCATCGCCAGTATTGACCACGTTTCCATGCCCTTGCTGCATCCCACTTCCGCAATGTTTATCGGTGCGGTAGGGTCGTATGTGGAGCGGATAATGTGCGGGAGTTGTGTACAGTGCCCATGGTAATCTCGAAAAAACACATTAATAGTTGGAATATCTGAGCTTCCTAGGACAGTAAAGTATTTATCGAATCGGCGACGTGGACGCATGTTGTATTATTATATAATATTTGTAATACATTAGCAATGTTTTCCAAAAGGAAGTCGAATAGAAAATTATTCTTGACGCCCGGTCACGTATTTGTCAAAATATCGTTCTATGCCACCACGACCACGTTTACCCGGAGACCAACCACCATCAACGCCGTTTCCTTTTTGGGCACTCCCAAAGTTGGTTGTCGATTCCGAGGCTGGAATCATCCATAACCAGGCAACAGACAGGACGGTCACACGAGCCGAGAACATAGACCCATTTACTTACCCGGCACTTGGAGCACGCATTGACCATCTAGTTAAACGCCTCCATATGTCACCTGAGCTAGCTGATGGATACCGTTCACCTGATAATGCCGCACACATGATTGGCTTAGAAGGCACGGACATTGGATTACTGCGTTTCTATAATTTTAGTAAGCTCAATATTGCGGAGCGATTTGCCGAGAGATTTAGCTTTATGTCAAAACCGCCTAGCAAGCGTTTTCCTGGAGGACAAGTTGTGGCGGCCATGCGGAGCCTTGATTGGGACAGTCCACGATATGCAAGCGACACCGCC
Organism: uncultured Candidatus Saccharibacteria bacterium; assembly: GCA_964508535.1. Lineage (GTDB taxonomy): Bacteria > Patescibacteriota > Saccharimonadia > Saccharimonadales > UBA4665 > PMNU01. The sequence goes on along the minus strand of CAZDTZ010000005.1, from coordinate 21,521 downwards.
GAACGTCACGACAAGCGTTTCCAGGGCATATTCATATCGGAAACAATGCAATCCTTGGTGCTGCTGCACCGCGGAGCATACGCCCCAGAGATGGGCGGTGCACCTCAGCCTATGGCAATTAGCTTTGATGACGAGCCGTTCATTGATAGTATTTTCGGAGAAGGTGCGTATGGGGCCGGGCTGACCGACGTTGCGTTTTGTTCAGGTATGCGTAGGGCTGGGCTGGCCGACATGAGCCAGGGTCGTCTCGATAGGCGGGTAAACAGCGCCCTAGGCACGCTCGATTTTGAACTGGGATACCATGTGGTGTGTGCGGTTGAGGATATGTGGAGTTTTGGCGGCGGGATTACAGTGGCTGGTGAGCAAGCATTCCTCCGACACCGGCGGGCGCTACTGACTGCAGGCCTAGAGCACAAGCTTGCAATCGCAGGTGATATGGCGGAAGTACTGACTGGCCTTGTTCATGCCGAGTACGCACAGGGCAATCCGGCCCCAAATCGGACGATTTCACTTAATGCGATGGCGATGCATTTCCGCCAGCTAATCGCCGATGTCCAGGCGTTACAAGTGCAATACCGGTCGACATATGAAGCTCTTGGGTACGAGGTTCCGGCCAATTTGGTGGGGATTACGACTGTGGAGAACCCTGTTGACGTTAGGCCACCAACCGACACCCCAGAGGCGGTCGGAAACCTAGCAACCGCCGAGGCAGTTGAAATCGATCCGGCGGTTTCAGCGCGCGTAGACGAGCTGAATACTCGTATCGCTGCTGCTAATGCACGCTGGACGCTCAAAACAAGTGCGCGTAATGGTGCGCAACTCGACAAAGTGGTCAGTGTCCTTATGAAAGAGCCGCCAGATCGAGCGCCACGCGGCGGAGGTCCGCTGTTTGAGCCAATGTCTCGAGCTGAAGCGCAGCGTTTCCTAGATATGACACACCAACTAGCAGCGATGGGTGGCGGTAAAGATTTGACAAAAGCACAAGAGGCGCTTGCTAAGGCAGTTGAACGGGAGAACGGCTTACGTGCCGAACGACTTGCTTTGTTAGCCGAAGGCGTCGTGTTGACAGATCCTGAGATTGTCTCGGTGTCTGCTTACGTCGACCAGGCGCGAGCCGACTGGCAGCGTCACAAACTTATACTGACCTATGTTTGGCCCGTAAACACGCGTGTTGCCACTGTTGCCAATATCGAACAGTTATTATTTGGCGAGCCCACAGCCAAAGCCTAGCAGCTAATAGACTGGTGAAGTCACTGGTTTAGGGTGGGCGCACGCAGTTGGCGTGCTATAATAAAACACGATTATGCTTGATAAATTTAAGAGCTCTTTGCAGGGTATGGCCGGGAAGGTCGCTTCTAAAGCGTCCGAGGTAAACACGCGTGTTGCCGCCAATGCCAAAAAGGATGAGGGCGATCAGTATTTAGTTGGTTTGGACATCGGTACGGAGTTTGTGAAGGCGCTGATTGGCCGTGTGGTAGACGACGGCATAGAGATTATCGGTGTGGGCCGTGCGCACCAAGGCCTGAGCGACATGCAGGCCGGCGCGATTGCCGATATTTCTGGTGTGGTCGAAAACTGCGACAAAGCTTTGGCCGAAGCCGAACAACAGGCTGGCGTTTCTGCCCGTACTGCGGTGATTGGCATTGCTGGCGAGCTGGTAAAAGGCATGACAACCGTAGTGCGCGTTTCCCGCAAAACCCCAGATAAACCCCTTGATTTGCACGAATTTGAGCGGATTATTAAGCTCGTACAGGCTCGTGCTGAGGCTAAGGCAAAGAAGCAGTTGGCTTGGGAATTGGGCGGCAAAGACGTGGAAGTGCGTTTGGTAAATAGCGCGCTTGTGGGGATCGAGATCGATGGCTACAAGGTGACCAGCCCGATTGGATTCCAGGGCAAAGACGTTGTTGTGCAGTTATACACCGCGTTTGCGCCGATGATCCACATTGGGGCGCTCGAGCGTACGGCACAACAACTCGATGTTGATTTGCTAGCCGTCGCCGCTGAACCATTTGCGGTTGCACGGTCAGTTATTGGCGACGACACCTCTGCCAGCATGAACGCCATCCTGATGGACGTTGGCGGCGGTACAACCGACATCGCCGTGATCACCGACGGCGGCGTGCAGGGCACCAAGATGTTTGGCATTGGTGGCCGAGCTTACACTCGTGGCGTAGAACGAGATCTGAGCATCGAATATTCGCAAGCCGAAGCATTAAAGCTGGGTCTGGCAGAGGGCGAAGTGCCGGCGGCCAAGCAAAAGGCAGTTGAAGCAGCGCTCAAAAAGACACTCAATGTGTGGATAAGTGGTGTAGAATTAGCCCTTGGTGAGTTCGATAAGTTGGATAATTTACCGCACAAGTTGCTGCTGTGCGGCGGCGGTTCCAGCCTTGAGTTACTGATGGACGCGCTAGAGAGCACTAGCTGGTATGCCGACCTACCATTTACCAAAAAACCGAGTGTCCAGCACATCCAGCCCGAACAAGTCGTGGGTATTATTGACAAAACCGGCAGTGTGACCGACCATACGTTCATAACCGCCATGGGGTTGCTCCGCGTCGGCCTCGATACGTTGCAATTTTCGGTTACACCAGATAAGGGCGGTGTCCGCTCTAAGATTGATAGGATATTACGAGTATGAGTGCAGCTGCAAAAACTACCGGCGCAAATCCAGGCAAGGACGTTATTTATATTGATGTTGATGACGAAATCACCGGCATCATCGACAAGGTCCGTGGTTCGGGCCAAAAGATTGTTGCGCTTGTGCTGCCAAAGCGTGCCACGGTGCTCCAGAGTATCGTGAACATGAAACTCCTCAAGCGCGCTGCTGAGGAAGCCCAGAAGAACATCGTGCTCATTACTTCCGAAGCAGGGTTACTGCCCCTGGCCGGTAATGTTGGCATGCATGTGGCCAAAACGTTGCAAACTAAGCCCGAAATTCCCGAAGGCCCTGGCGCCCAAGACAATCAGCCGTTGGCCGTAGACGAAACCGACGCAGACACCGATGTTGATGACGAGCCCTTAGAAGACGATGTGTCAGTTGACAAGGCTCGAACAGTCGGCGAGCTAGCCATGGGCACAACCGTAGAGGACGACCTCGATGACACCATAGAAATGGACGACGAAGATGAAGACCAGCCCGACCCAGAAGTGTCCGACGGTGTTGGCAGCGCAGCGGTTGCGGCCAAAAAGTCTAAAGACAAGAAGAAATTTTCCGTTCCCAACTTCAACCGTTTCCGTTTGTTGATGCTGCTAGGCATTCCACTCGTTATTCTGTTGATTATTGGCGGCTATGTCTGCCTGGCGGTGTTGCCGAAGGCGAGTGTTGTCATCCAAACCGACAGCCAGGCAATTAACAGTAGCGCCGTGCTGACACTCAAGACCAACCCTGATACCAAGCTCGATATCCCCGGTGGCGTCGTACCAGCGACAGTACAGTCAACTCAAAAGACTCTCACTCAGCAAGTTGATGCCACTGGCCAACAAAACAATGGCGTCAGGGCAACTGGCAAGGTCACTTTGGCCCTCGGTGACTGTTCGGTGCCCTCGGTGACCATACCGGCCGGTAGCGCATTAGCAGCCAGTGGCCTGACGTTCATTACGCAAGAGTCGGCCACGCTCAGCAGTGTTAAAATCGGTAGCCAATGTAAGAACAGCAGCTTCCCGAATTTTTCTACCGCCACGGTTGATGTAAACGCCCAAACTGGTGGCGCACAGTACAACTTGGCCGCGACAAATTACACCGTTCCTGGCTTTAGTAACGTTTCTGGTAGCGGCACGGCAATGGCCGGCGGTACCGACAACATTACCAAAATCGTGACCAAAGCGGACATCGATAACGCTACCCAAAAGATCGGGGCTCAAGACACAACGACGCTCAAGACGCAGTTGCAAACGACGCTGGCTACCAAAAATCTTATTGCCATTACCGAGACATTTAACGCAGCAGCACCAGAAACCAAGACAAGCGTTAATGCAGGCGACGCGGCAGACAACGTCACCGTTACGCAGACAATCACATACACAATGCTCGGCGTCACCCAAAGCGATCTCCAAAAGCTCGTAGCGGCCGATGTCGACAAAAAGATAGACACCAAAAAACAGAGCATTCTAGACTACGGCCTAACCAGTTCAGTATACGGTCTGCAATCGCAGAATCCTGATGGCGCGAGCGTCACGTTCCAGACTACTGTTGTGGCTGGCTCTAACCTCAATGTAGCCGAGATCAAGTCCCAAATTGTTGGCAAGAAAGCGGGCGATGCGAAGTCTATTATCAAGCAAAACCCTGGCGTAAAAGACGTGACGGTTTCGTATAGTCCCTTCTGGGTCAGTTCTATCCCCGGTAAAACTAGCAAAATAACCATTACGGTGCAAAAACCAAAAATTACTAAAGCCACAGTTACTCATGGCGATGCAAGCACCAACCCCTAACGCGAATGCCACGATGGGCACGATAGTGTCGCTTGATGTGGGTGAGCGGCGAATCGGTGTTGCCATTGCCGACACCGAGGTTCGGCTTGCTCGTCCATTGGTCACACTTGAACATACGCCGGATATTGCCGAAAAAGTACAAACTTTGCTTGCCGAACAACACGCAATTGCATTGGTAGTTGGTTTGCCGCGCGGCTTAGATGGTCAACACACTGGCCAGACCGCATATGTTGAGGCATTTGCCAAAACACTTCAACCAGTCGTCGTAGTCCCTATACACTGGCAGGACGAGGCACTCACCTCGCGCAAAGCCGAGGCAGAGCTTGAAAGCCGGGGCAAGCCGTACAAGAAAGGTGACATTGACGCCCTGAGCGCCACGTATATCCTAGAAGATTTTTTGCATGACAACCCAACTCTGGAAACATTGGAGACCCACATATGAGATACACTGCCCACCCTCCCAAGCGCCATATGCCACGCCGTTTGGCGATCTTGGCGGTTATCATTATTGTTGGCTTGGTTGGGGCGACGATTTTTGTGCGACAACTGTATTTTGGCGACCTCGAACCACTTAGTGCGGCGGGGCAACCAGCACAGCTCATCACCGTGCCGAAGGGAGCGTCGGTTGATGCAATTGCCAAACAGCTTAAGGGAGCTGGTGTGATCCGTAGCACCTGGGCGTTCAAATTATATGTAAGCAGCAAAAATGTCCGTGGCGGGCTGGAGGCCGGCACCTACGCCCTTGATTCTGGCCAAAGCGTGCCCCAAATTGTCTCGCAGATGACCCACGGCAAAGTGGCAACTAACTTGGTTACCGTTCTGCCCGGGCAACGCCTCGACCAAATTAATGCTGCATTGGCCAATTATGGCTACAGCAAAAGCGAAATTGCTACCGCGCTTGACCCAGCCACCTACACGGGTAATCCCGCGCTTGTCGACAAGCCAGCCGGCGCCAGCCTGGAGGGTTATATCTACCCCGATTCATATCAAAAGACCTCCGGCACTACTGCTCAAGAGATCGTGCAGCAGTCACTCAAGGAAATGAACACGCAGCTCACGCCCGACATCCGTACCGCCCTTGCCAGCGAAGGCCTCAGCACCTACCAAGGTATTGTCTTGGCTTCAATTGTGGAACAAGAAGTTTCAACTCAGAGCGACCGCCAGCAAGCCGCACAGGTTTTTATCTCGCGGCTGCGCAATGGCATGATGCTCGGCTCTGACGTCACGGCGTATTACGGTGCGTTCATCGCTGGCCAAGGCAAGACGCTCAATTACGACTCTCCATACAACACGCTGATTCACGCCGGCTTACCGCCGACGCCAATAAGCAACGTAAATGCCAGCGCGCTCCTGGCAGTGGCGCACCCGGCAAATACTGATTGGCTCTACTTTGTAACTGGTGACGACGGCACGACCCATTTTTCACATACCTTAGCCGAGCACCAGGCCGCTACCGCTCAATATTGCCACAAACTCTGCAGCGAGTAGCTCGACAGAGGGCGGCCTAACCACCCGACGTTGAAAAATAGGCGTTTTTTGCTATACTTATGCTTGTGACGCTAGAGAGTGGCCTCTGTTGAGACTAGGTACTGCGTTACTTGGAGATCGATTATTAGCAACACAACTTCCCAAGGTGTGGTAGAGCGCCTGCAAGCGACAGGGCGTACTAGCGTGGTTCGAAGTTTTCGAAAACGCTTTGCTCGTTTTGCTGCAAAACGTCATCTTGTTCGCCATGGGCTCGTTGGCCTTAATGTTTTGCTGCTGGGGGCCATTGGTGTGTTTGTGTTGCACGGGACCCAGACCGGCCAGTCTGTTGACCATAACGCGGCAACGCCGTTGAGTAACGATGCTTCAAGCGCACCACTCGACCAACTATCTTCTGCTGACATTGCCGTGAGTGCTGCCGTAGCTGCGCAATTGCCCGAGACCACAGCAGTTGCTAACCAGGCGCAGAGTATGGCTGCCGACCTAATCGTGGTGCCTGCCGACGCAACAGTGATTGCAAAGCCGCAGCAAGTTACCACCATCCTCAAAAGTCGCAAGAATATCCAAAATTATGTCGCTCAAGGCGGCGATACAGTGGCAAGCGTAGCCTCTAAGTTTAATGTGACCTCCGACAGCGTGCGTTGGTCGAACAACCTAAGCGGAAATACCGTAACTGCTGGCACCAAGCTTGTAATTCCCCCGGTCAATGGCATTGTGTACACGGTTAAGTCTGGCGATACGCCTGATGCCTTGGCTCAAAAGTACAAGGCAAACAAAGACCAAATTATTGCCTTTAATGACGCCGAAATTAGTGGCCTCCAAAGCGGTGAGCAAATCCTGATCCCCAACGCCCAACAACCCGTTGCGGTAACGCCAGTGTTCGCATTCCTGGCTGCCTACGGCAGTAATGGCTACGATGCTGGTTTTTGTACCTGGTATGTCGCGACGCAGATTGCAGTGCCGAGCAACTGGGGTAACGCCAGCAGCTGGGCATATTATGCTGCATTGAGCGGTTGGACCGTCAGTTCGATCCCGCAAGTAGGCGCCATTGCCCAGACGCCGTATGCTGCTGGCGGCGAAGGTCACGTAGCAATTGTGGATGCGGTGTCGGCCGACGGCACGCAGATCCAATTCCGTGACATGAACGGTATTGCCGGATACAACAGGGTCGGCCAAAGTGGCTGGGTGGCAGCTACAACATATCCTCATTACATTTACCATTAGTCCTAACACCTTGGGTGCGCTATACTGTAGACAATGAACTTTATTGATAAAGTCACGGTTTCAGTAAAAGCAGGCGATGGCGGCAACGGCATCGTCAGTTGGCGTCACGAAAAATTTATTGATAAAGGCGGCCCCGAGGGTGGTGATGGAGGCGATGGCGGTGACGTTATCCTGGTCGCTAGCCGCAACCAAAATACCCTGGTGAACTTTCGGTTCCAGAAGGAGCTAATTGCCCAATCTGGCCAGGCCGGTGGTAAAAAACGCATGCATGGCCGTAGCGCGCCAGATATGCTGGTGCAAGTGCCCGTTGGTACGGTCGCGACTGACGAAAATGGGGTTATCCTGGCCGATGTAGCCGAAGATGGCGCCCGTGTTGTGATCGCCAAGGGTGGCAAAGGTGGTTTTGGCAATGCCCACTTCGTCAGCTCTACTCGCCAAGCGCCGCGGGTTGCCGAAAAGGGCGAACCGGGTGAAGCGCACATGCTGCAACTGGAACTGAAGATGATTGCCGACATTGGTCTGGTCGGCCTGCCAAACGCCGGTAAGTCTACCTTGTTGAGCGTGATCAGCAACGCCCGCCCCGAAATCGCCGACTATCCGTTTACTACGCTGACGCCGAACCTTGGCGTCGTCGATGTGGATGGCGAGTCGAGCCTGTTGTTTGCCGATATCCCAGGCCTGATCGAAGGCGCCGCTGAAGGCAAGGGGCTTGGCGATGAGTTTTTGCGCCATGTGGAGCGCACGGCCGTGCTCATCCACCTGATCGACTCCTACCAAGAGGACGTTGCTAAAGCTTACCAAACCATCCAGGCCGAACTCAAAGCCTACAAAATCGACCTTTCTACTCGGCCGCAAATCGTCGCCCTCACCAAAATCGAGGGCTTGGACGCCGACATCGTCAAAGACCAACTGAGCAAGGTCAAGAAGGTTGCCCCCAAGGAAACACCAATTGTGGCGATATCTGCACCGACCAAACAAGGCATGCCCGAGCTGCTCAGGCTGGCCCGCAAATTGGTCGAAGCTGAACGCCTCAAAGAGCACACTGCCGAAGTCGTCGCCGAGAGTGCGCTGCCAGTACTTACGCTAGACGACGAAGCTAGCGCCTGGGAAGTGGTCAAAGAAGAGGACGCCTACGTCGTGCGCGGCCCCAAGATTGAGCGTTTCGCCCGCCGTACCAACTTCGACAGCCCCGACGGTACCGACCGCCTGCGCGACATCATGAAGCGCGAAGGCATCCTGCACGAACTTGTCCGCCAAGGTATTAATCCTGGCGATTCCATCCGTATTGGCACCGACGAACTGACCTACTAATACTTAACGTGATAATTATCACGCTTGCAATAAGTAAGCATTAGTGGTATAATTTGTCCATTATGAGTATGGATGTGTTGCTAAACACAATGCCTGACATCAAAATTGCTCCTGCGGGCGCCGACCTAGAGGCTAGAGCCGGGCAGTATGAATTGAACGCTACTTCACTGGGCGCCGCCTTCTTGGTGCGTCAAGCTGCAGCAAGGCGGTCCGAATTCCCTGGGTACACAGCTCTCCCAGATTTAAGTGGGATGTTTGCGACCTTTAAGAGAGACGGTTTTACCGAGCAGGTGACTATTTCCAGCGATGGTCGAACAATTATCACGGTCGGAGATACTGATTTAGAGGATTATTGGGTGGAGACGACAGAGACTACCTATGTACTGCACCCTAACGCTCCAGGTAAGGAAGTGAAGAGAAAGTGGTCAAGACGGGGAGCGATAGCCATGCCAGTGGAACGGGAACTTGAACCCCCGACATTAGGAGTTCTGGTTGCGCTCAACGAAGAGTTGGCTTTAATTTCTGCAGCAGCGCGGCCAATAGAGCCAAGGCGGCCAGCAATTTCTAAATTTCTTGCAGGGCTCGGCATTCTACGCAGTCGGCCGTCGTCAGCCTCGTAAGGGCACCTAGCCAATCGTACTGCATGTTACACTGGTAGTCATATGGCGGCCAGTTTTTTCTTTTACGATTTAGAGACTAGTGGGTTTAGTGCGCAGAACGCGCGGATTATGCAGTTTGCTGGGCAACGGACGGATTTGGAGCTGCATCCTGTGGGCGAGCCGGTTAACATATTCATCAAAATGACCGACGATATTTTGCCGGATGCCGACGCGGTGTTGATTACCGGCATCACGCCGCAGCAGACGATAATGGACGGCGTGACCGAGGCTGAGTTTTTGCGCATTTTTGCCGACGACGTCGCGGCGCCGGGCACGATTTTCTTGGGCTTTAACACCGTGCGCTTTGACGATGAATTTATGCGTACGCTGCATTATCGTAACTTCTACGACCCCTACGAATGGCAGTGGCAGGATCAGCGTTCGCGCTGGGATATGTTGGACGTGGTGCGGATGACCCGGGCGCTCCGGCCCGAGGGCATCGAGTGGCCGTTTGACTCGCACGGCAAGCCGACCAACCGGCTGGAGCTTTTGACAGCACTCAACAAGTTGGAACATGCACACGCGCACGATGCACTCAGCGACGTCGACGCCACGATTAACGTCGCCCGCCTTGTTCGCAACAAGCAAACCAAGCTTTTCGACTACCTGTTGACCATGCGCGACAAAAAGAAGATTGCCGAGCTGGTCGATAAAAACGAACCGTTTGTGTACACCAGCGGGCAATACCCCAGTGAATTTGAGAAGACAACCGTGGTGGTGCAAGTTTGCCCAAAGCCCGACCGCCAAGGCACGGCGCTGGTCTATGATTTGCGCCACGATCCGGCTTTATGGATGAATAAAACCGCGGAAGAACTAGCCGAGGCCTGGCGTTGGAAAAAGGACAGCGACGAGCCACGTTTGCCGGTCAAAAATCTGCAGTACAATCATTGCCCAGCAGTGGCGCCCTTGGGCGTCTTGGATGAAGCGAGTCGTACACGTTTGAAGATCGACCTTAAGCAAATCGCCAGGCACGCGGCCATACTTAAAAAAGATAAAACGTTTGTTGAAAAACTCTGCAAAGCTGCCGAGATTTTGGACAAGCAGCAGCAGGCTCGGCTATTTAGTGATGAAAAAGACGTCGATAGCCAGCTGTATGACGGCTTTTTTGAGCACGGCGACAAGCAGGCGATGAGCGTGGTGCGCGCCGCCAAGCCCGAAGAACTCGGCAACCTTGGGCTCAAATTTAAGGACGGCCGCCTGGAAGCACTGTTGCCGCTATACAAGGCGCGCAACTATCCAAAATCATTGACCAACGAGGAGCGTGAAGCGTGGGAAGCGTTCCGTGATAAAAAATTATTGGCTGGCGGCCAACGCAGCCGCATGGCAAAATACCTGACGCGCCTGCAAGATATCCTTACCAAAGGCGGCCTCACGGGCCACCAAGAATACCTCATCGAAGAACTAAAATTATACGCCGAGAGCATTATGCCGGAGCCAGAGGACTAGCGTCATGCACATTACCTTAGCTGACGTTGTTTCGTTAAACGGCAAAATCACCAAGGGTGACGATCCGAATATCCATGGCTGGAGCTCGGATGAAGATTGGGAGCACTTTGTGCGTCTGCGTGATGCGCAGGACGTCATGGTTATCGATAGGCACACGTATGAAACCGTTCGCCCGCAACCCAGCCCTGGTCTGTTGCGCGTGGTGCTTACCAGTCACCCGGAGCGTTTTGTCGCCGAGACGGTGCCCGGACAGCTTGAGTTTGCGAACCAAACGCCGCAATCTTTGGTCGATCGTCTAACCAAAGAAGGCCACCAAAAAATGCTCGTTGCCGGTGGTGGCCGCGTGTGCAGCGAGTTTTTGACTGCCGGCTTGGTCCACGACATCTATCTGAGTTTTGAGCCGGTTTTGTTTGGTGAAGGCAAGCCGATGCTTGCGGAAAAACCATTGGAAGTCGTGCTGCAGCTAGAATCAGTCACCAAGCTCAACGATCGCGGCACACTACTCGCCCATTACATCGTGCAAAAGTAACATTGACTTTGCCAGCGGTAGCGGTATAAGCTGAAGCAAATGAGGATATTCCCATGTTGATAAACAAGCATGTCACTACTTGGTCCGGATTCGTCGATACTGCCCGCTAGGGTGGATTTGTTAAGCTAAAATCTGGAGTAGACATGTTGGGATTACGCAAATTTGATGTGCTGATAGCACTGTATATTTTTGGGATTATGGTGGCCGAGCTAATGGGCGGCAAGACGTTTCCGGTGGCGACAATTGGCTCACTGCACCTGCACGCCAGCGTGGCGGTGTTTGTCATGCCGCTGTTATTCACCTCTGTAGATGTGATTGTGGAAGTATTCGGCAAAAAACGAGCTCAAAGCGTGGTGCGTACCGGCCTGCTGGTCGTTGTGCTGCAGGTACTGACGGCCTGGTTCTTTACTAGTTTGCCGGCCTCAAAGCACTACGCAAGCATGCAGCCGGCGTATGCAGCGGTGTTTGGCACCTCTATCCGGTTTGGATTGGCGAGCGTTGTTGCGTTTGCGGCATCGGAGTTTTTGGACGTGTTTGTGTTTAGCAAGCTTCGCCAAAAGATGCAGGGTCGTGGCCTGTGGCTACGCAATAACGTGGCTAACTTTTTGTCGCAGTTGGTTGATGCCACGGTGTGGACGACGCTGGCGTTTTACGCCTTTAACCAGTCGTTTGGTAGCAATTTTGGGTTTATCATCGGGATCATCATTCCGTATTACTTGGTGCGCTGCGCGATGTCTATTGCCGAGACACCACTAGTGTATTGGGGTGTGCGTTGGCTCAAACCAGCTATGAAAGGTGCCAAGTTGCAAGCCCAAACCTCAGCAAGCGCTGAGTAGCGTTTGCCGTACGCCACTTGACGTGGGAGCTCAGCAGTATTTAAATATATACAGTATGAAACCTGAAAACATTGCATTTCCTCGCACCCCAGGCCTATATGGCGCTCAATGGCTTGGCCAGCAATTTGGTGGTAATTTGTGGACTGTCAGGGATGATGTGCTGCCCTATGTGCCAGAGGGATTACAGGCAGATGTCGCCGGTTTTCAGACCATTAGCCGGCTAGGCATGATTGGCGCGCCGTATGCCCAGATGGCCGACCCCACGTTGAAGAGCTCCCACAGGGGTACACGCCTGCACGAAGCGCATGTTCGTAGCGCCCATATCATGGCGCTTATGGGAATGGTGGCCACGACCGCTACTGGCTACACGCCAGACGAACTACATAGTACAACTTTCTTTGACGACCTGCACAATGTGCTTATCGACGGCACCGAACCAGCTCCTGCGCCTGTCGAGTCGCGTGAAGCATTAATCGCTCAGTATGCCAAAACCTTACACACAGAACTTGGTTTCAACGCGCGTCCGGTCTGGGCAGGACACGTTTCCGGGCTGTTTTCCAAAGTAAACTTGGCATTTCGCGACCAGATGGTCGAAAGTGCAAAGGAAAGATTGGATGCAGACCGGCTGCTGAAGACTGCCGCTAGAGCCGGCGGGGCGTGTGCCGAGATTGCGGCAACAGTTGCAGCTCAACCTCAGGATCTGGAGGAGTTTGCGCGATTTGGCAAAGCAGCACATGCCTTTGGCGCTATGGGATTCCTGGAAGATCAAGGCACGAACGTTATCCATGACCGGATGGAAACATACACTTCGGCGTTACTGCGTCGCGGTATGTCGGTTGCATCTCTGCGCGAGGCGCAAACTATGCGTCAGCAAGCTGAGCGTAAGCTTTATAACGAAGGTTTAGCGGGGCTAAATCCTGGCCGTGAGCGCAATATCTTCAAATCACAAGTGTGGTTCTCGCTTAATGTTTACGGGGCGCAGCGAGTATTCAAGGGCTTATGGGGTAAGCGACCACTGCGGGCATTCAATAACATCCTGGATAGCTTTGAAGAGGCTGACGCGCGACGCACCGGCCACTAGACGCCCAAATGGCGCGTGGCAACAAGAAGTTGTAGCCCCAGTAGGGAATAGCGCAGCGAGCGTGAGCGGCGCGCCCGACGGATCACGATGTACGCAAAAAGTGTGCTGGCCAGCGTGAGCCAGAGCGTAAATGTAAGCTGTGTGTTGGTGCCTGGAATAAGCCCCAGGACAATGAAATCGGACATGCCGCCACCTCGTACGTTATTAATTTGTATTTTACATCAAATTGCTTATATTTCAAGTATATTTTGTCTAGTGCTTATGGTTATCGCGTGCACCCATTGATTATTTTTTGTTTAAGTGTTATAATAGCAATCTATGAGACGTTCAGGAGAGACACGCCGACGACCCGCTTTGCGTTTTGCTACCGCTGCTGCAATGGCTGCGACTGCATTGGCCGGTGGGGCGTGTGCACAATCTCCCGCCGAGAGGGATATCAACATTAGTGTCGATTCGTTGGGGTTCCCCTCATCTCCGCCTGAGGCGGTAACCAAGAAATTAGGTGCGATCGTTACAATCCATTATGGTACGATCTCCCTGACAGGCTTCAGGACCAGCCCACACACAGTCGAGACGGCTGGACATGGTTGGCCTTACGGTGACTGTAAGGGAACCGTGGTTGATGCCGATGCATCCTCCAAAGGCGGCCCTAGTCGCAACCGTGTAACTAGCTTGGCCGATCAACGCCCGGTGGGTACTCAAGGGACGAATGGTATGGATGTCGCACATCTCACTGTGGTCGGCAATGCGAGTTACAATGCGCTACCTATAATCAGACCTGCCACCGACGGATTGACGGTTGGCGAGCAGGTGTACATTCTGACTAACGAGCCAGCAGATCCGGGCATGCCGTTGCGCGACCCGGTCGACGCCGACTACGCAAAGACCGCGGTGGTCGACGCAATTTATGTCGGTCGTAGCAGCGGTGATCCCAATCTCGGCATTCTTATAACACCACACTTTGACGACGGTTCGCCAAACTGGCCAAACGACGAATCATTGGTAGCTGGCGGCAGCGGAAGTGCAGTAGTTACCGCTACCGGTGGTTCAGTAGGAGTTGCAACCGGCGCATATACCGACAGGAACGACCCAAGCGAATTTCCGTTACTATTCGACTCGGAGAGCGCAGCAAGTGCAACCGGGCTTAACATTTTGGCGGATGGCGCAATCATAGATGATTTCAACATTGTGACGTTTGTGCTTCCCTCTCCTCAGAACACTAATTTCTCCAACGTTGTCGCTACTCGTTGCTAGTATTTGGCCCCACAACGCCTAAGGGACTGGATGTCCGGGGCGTTTTAGGCTATAGTTATATGTTGCATATGAGTGAGCAAATTGTCGTTAAGGGCGCGCGTGAGCACAACCTCAAGAATATTGATGTTACCTTGCCACGCAACAAACTCGTCGTTGTCACGGGCCTCTCTGGGTCGGGCAAGTCTTCTTTGGCGTTCGACACAATTTATGCCGAAGGTCAGCGTCGTTACGTCGAGAGTCTAAGCAGCTACGCCCGGCAATTTTTGGGCCTCATGGAAAAGCCGGACGTCGACCAAATCGACGGTCTCAGTCCGGCGATCTCGATCGACCAAAAGTCTACGAGCCGCAACCCGCGCAGCACTGTGGCAACCGTCACCGAAATTTATGATTATTTGCGTTTGCTGTACGCCCGCATCGGCGTGCCGCACTGCCCGATTTGCGGTAAGCCGGTCACGCGCCAAACTACGCAGAATATTGTCGACCAAATTACCATGCTGCCCGCCAACGCCCGTTTGATGATCTTGGCGCCCGTCATCACCGACAAAAAAGGTGCTTTCGAACATATTCCCGAGCAATACAGCCGCGCTGGCTTTGCCCGCGCCCGCATCGACGGCGTGGTATATGCCTTGGATGAGTTTCCAGAACTGGATAAAAACTACAAGCACACTATCGAGGTCGTGATCGACCGTTTGGTTAACGACGAAGACAGTCGTTCGCGTTTGGCGCAATCGGTGGAGCAGGGGCTGGAGGTTGCTGAAGGCAAAGTGCGTGTCGTCAATGCCGATGACAATGAAGAATACGCCTATAGCCTGATGTACGCCTGCATCGACCACCCTGAAGTGGTTATTCCAGAGCTGGAGCCGCGCACCTTTAGCTTCAACAGCCCGCACGGTGCCTGCCCAGTTTGTACTGGCCTTGGTTCGCGCTTGGAAGTCGATCCAGAACTCGTTATCCCTAACGGTAAGCTGACGATTGCCGAAGGCGCTATTCGCCCGTTCAACCGCATTAATTCCGACGCCTGGTACATGAAAAAGATGCAGGCGGTTGCCGAACGGTATAACTTTAGCCTGCACGTGCCCACTGGCCAACTCTCCAAGGATGACCTTAACAAAGTGCTATATGGTACGGGCAACGAAAAATACAGCGTGAGCCTGGGCGGCGGCCGCAAGTTTGAGACCACCTACGAAGGCGTCATCCCCAACTTGGAGCGTCGCCACAAGGAAACCGAGAGCGAGTTCATGCGTAACGACATTGAGCGCTTTATGCAGGAAAAGCCCTGCTATGCCTGCGAAGGTCGGCGTCTGAAGCCTGAAGTTTTGGCGATTACCGTTGCCGACCGTTCGATTATGGATTTGTGCCAATTGTCGATCGACGACGCAGTGACTTTTTTCAATAGTCTAGCGCTCAACAGCAAAGACATGCAGATCGCCAAGCTCGTACTCAAAGAAGTCTGCGCGCGGCTGACATTCCTGCAGGACGTTGGGCTTAATTATCTGACGTTACTGCGTGGTGCCACAACCCTGAGCGGTGGTGAAGCGCAGCGCATCCGTTTGGCAACCCAAATTGGCTCTGGCCTCCAAGGCGTGCTGTACGTGTTGGACGAGCCGAGCATTGGCTTGCACCAGCGAGACAACGGCCGGTTGATCAAGACGCTCAAGCACTTGCGCGATCTAGGTAACACCGTGTTGGTTGTCGAACACGACGAAGACACTATCCGCACCGCTGATTATCTGCTGGACATTGGTCCGGGTGCAGGCATCCACGGCGGCCACGTTGTTGCTGCCGGTACGCCTGCCGAAGTCGAGAAAAATCCGGCTAGCATTACCGGCCAATATCTATCAGGCAAGAAACAGATCGCTGTACCCAAAAAGCGTCGCAAGGGCAACGGTAAAATGCTGGTGATTAAGGGGGCCCGCGAAAACAACTTGCGCGGCATCGACGTCGAAATCCCGCTCGGTGAGATGGTGGTGGTGAGCGGCGTGTCTGGCTCCGGCAAATCAAGCCTCATTAACGACATCCTTGCCAAAGAGCTCCAGGCACGCCTCATGCGCGCCAACACGGTGCCGGGCAAACACGAAGAAATCACGGGTATCAAAGAGTTGGACAAGGCAATTATCATCGACCAGTCACCAATTGGCCGCACGCCGCGTAGCAACCCGGCGACGTACACTGGCCTGTTCACACCAATCCGCGAGCTATTTGCCGGCACTCCGGAAGCCAAATTGCGCGGCTACAGCCCCGGCCGCTTTAGCTTTAACGTTAAGGGCGGCCGCTGCGAAAACTGCGCCGGCGACGGCATCATCAAGATTGAGATGCACTTTTTGCCCGATGTATACGTGCCTTGTGAAGTCTGCCACGGCAAGCGTTACAACCGCGAAGCCCTGGAGATCCACTACAAAGGCAAGACAATTAGCGATGTGCTGGGCATGACTTGCGAGCAGGCCTTGGAGTTCTTTGAAAACCAGCCGAGCATTGCCCGTAAGCTGCAAACCATGGTCGACGTTGGTTTGGGGTATATCGGCCTTGGCCAGCCAGCTACAACGCTAAGCGGTGGTGAAGCGCAGCGTATCAAGCTGGCCACCGAGCTGTCACGCCGTCCCACTGGTCGCACGCTGTACATTTTGGACGAGCCAACCACTGGCCTGCACATGGCCGACGTCGACAAATTGTTGCACGTGTTGCACGCCTTGGTAGATACCGGCAACAGCATGGTGATTATTGAGCATAACCTGGACGTCATCAAAAACGCCGATTATCTGATAGACATGGGCCCCGAAGGCGGCTCTGGTGGTGGCCAGATTGTTGCCACAGGCACGCCCGAGCAAGTTGCCAACGTCAAAGCCAGCTACACCGGCCAATTCCTTAAGCGCATGCTGTAATCGATTTAACCGTTAAGGTTGGCGACGCATGAGTCGTTTGATGGCGACAAAAATGCGTTCTCGCTGTTCGCGGTGGCCAAATAGGTGCCAGAGTGTGGGGCCAAAACTGACCACCACGATAATTACAAACACAGGCAAAATATAATGATCGAGGTTGGGGATTCTGCGGCCGAACCAGTAGCCGAGCAGTGTAGTCAATACCGCCCAGGTGATGTCGCCGATGGCATCAAAGATAAAGAATTGCAGCCGGGACATCTTGGCAACGCCAGCAACCAATGGTGCGAAGCTGCGGATAATAGGGATGAAGTGAGCGAGAAGCATGGTCTTGCTGCCGTGCTTTTCGAAGAATGCTTCGGCGCGGATCACATATTCGTGGCGGAATAATACTCCGTCTTTTTTGTGGAATAATCGCGGCCCCATTGTGCGACCAATGGTAAAGCCAGTGTTGTCACCCAAGATTGCGGCCAGTGCTACCACGGCAATGAGCATGGCGATTGGTAATTTGCCCTCGGCAGCAAGCAACCCGGCGCTAATTAGGAGCGTGTCGCCTGGCAAAAAGAAGCCTAGCATCATACCCGATTCGGCAAAGATAATCGCGGCGATCGCCAAAAGGCCGCCACTTTGGATGATGTGCCCTGTATCCATTAGGGGTAGTGTACCATTTTTGCTATACTAAAGCATAGATGGGTGCAACTTGTTAAGTAGCCGTTAAGAAAGAGAGACATATGGACCAGATTTCGTTAGAACTGAAACCACGCGACGTACTAGGCAAGGCCGTAAAGCGTTTGCGCGCAGACGGCCTTGTGCCGGCTGTCATTCACGACCACGGCAAAGAATCGGTGCATGTTATGGGCACCTATATTGACGTCCTTAAGGTGTATCAAACGGCTGGCAAAAACCATCCCGTAAGCCTCACCAACGGCAGCAAGCACTATACTGCACTGATCAAGAGCGTTGACATCGACCCACGCAAGCACCAAGTGCGCCACGTCGTATTTAGCGCAATCAACGCCGGCGAAAAAGTCGAAGCCGAGATTCCGGTACGCATCAAGTTTGCCGAGGGTAACGAAGCTTCACCTGCTGAGCGCGCAGGATTGGTTGTCTTGCACCAGCTCGAGTCCGTCCAAGTTGAGGCTTTAGCCACTAACTTGCCCGAAGTACTCGAATTTGACGGTGAAAAACTAGTTGCAGTGGGCGACCACGCGACCGTTGCCGACCTTATCGTGCCTACTGGTGTTGTGATCAAGACCGACCCAACGCACCCATTGGCTGCCGTGTTTGAACCAAGCGCCTTGCAGGCTGCAAACGACGCAGCAGGTGGCGACGCAACCGAGGAAGAAGCTGTTGCTGACGTCAATGCTGGCGAAGCAGCTGAAGGCCTTGACGCCGAAAAGGCTGCCGAGAAGTCCGAAGGCAAAAAAGACTAATCTCTTTTGCCCTACTGTAAAACCCGCTGGTTATGCCAGCGGGTTTTCTGTTATCAGATGGTCGTCGCGCCGCATCAGAGTAGATACCCAAGTCACAACCGCCGCGAGGATAAACGCAGTCGTAAAGAAGATGTGCGAGTGCACACCGGTAAAGTAGGCGATTACGCCAAGCAAGCTCCACAGCATAACGCATGCCAGGTCGCAGGCAATCTCCATGCTCATGATATAGTTGATGCCACCTTTGCGGGCGTGGCGATAATATAGACTTGTCCAGGCAATGTTTTGGTAGCTGAGTGCGGTTGAGTAGAGCGCCGAAACAAACGTTAGCCCTAGTGGCGTAACGGCCAGCAAGCGACCGGCGTGTCCAAGTGACGTTGCTGCCGTACCTTCGAGCAGCACGCGATGGTTTTTGCCGCTGTCGCCCCGATGCCCGGCAGCAAATAAGAGCAAGAAGGCGACGCCTGCAGATATAGTGGTAATTAGCCCAATGGAGTGGAAGTTTGGCAGTACCACAGCCAGGTAGAATGGCCATACGATGTTGCCGACGACCGCGTTAATATTAAATGCAAAGTTTGCCACAACGTCGCGCGTTGGTGCATTGCGAAAGCTGTACTCGACCTGGACTTTTTGGGAAGCTTTTTGCATAGGCTCGGTGTTGGTAACCGTCCGGCGCACCGGGATAATAGCAGCCAGGACACATAGGGCGGCGACTCCAGCCAACCACGCCTGTCCAAACCACACCGCGATGAAACCACCAATGAATGGCGCGAATACGCCGGCAATTTGCCCAAGCGAATTTATCGTTGCTAAATCACGACCGGTGTGTGCCGAATCCATATTTTGCGAGATGTGCAAATGCTGTGCACTCCAACCAAAGGCATGGTCTACGGCCATTAATATCGGTAAGAGCAACAACAGCCAGCCAGAATGAACCGCGAGGTATAACGTCATGGCCACCAGGAACCCGGCGCTCCCGCCGTAGCCAATGGTCAGGCCAAGGCGCACGCCACGCTTGTTAGTGAGGACGGTTGCCGGATAGTTAAGTACCAGCTTGCAAAAAGCGTAGGCTGCATAAAAGGCACAAACCTGCCACAACAGAAGCCCGCGCCGAAGCAGCAACAACGGCACGAAAACCGACACGAGGTTAAGCCCAAACGACGAAATAGTCATTGAGGCCGCCATATGCAGCAGGCCTTGGTGGAGTACCTTCTTCATGCTATGCAGTATAACAAATGGTATAGTGGGTGCATGGCTTGGTTTCATCCTAAAACATTACTTGATAAGTCGTTCGAGATCGGCATTATCCTCAAGGGTATTAACGGTTCGCTGGAGTTAATTGGCGGGGTGCTTTTGCTGGTGATCCCCGGCAACGCCATTATGCATTTTGCCCACTGGCTCACCCAAAGCGAGCTGGATGACGACCCGCGTGACTTTGTCGCTACCCATATTTTGCACTACGGTACCCAGCTTTCTAAGGGGCACAATTTGTTTGCTATTTTATTCTTGCTGACGCATGGTGCGGTAAAAGTGGCTTTGGTGATTGCATTGCTGCGACAGAAGTTGTGGGCGTACCCGTGGGCTTTAGTGGCCCTGGTACTGTTTTTAGTGTACCAGGCATGGTTACTCGTCACCAGACCGACGTTTTTCATGGCGCTCTTGACTGCGCTCGACGTCATCATTATTTGGTTGGTTTGGCGCGAGTGGCAAAAAGTGAAGACGCCGGCCACTTCAACAAATGTGAGCTAAATCACATCCCACAATTTTGACTCTGTTGCACTGGTGTGTGATGATAAAAGTAATATGTCCAGTCCAGTGGGGGATCATGAACCGATAGCCGCAGAGCGACACGAGGTAAGCGTTGCTCCACTAGACCAATTGTATAGCCGAGTCCAGGCAACCTTTGATGCCGAACGGGATACATCTTGCCTGTATTTTGTTGGTCCAGAAGAAGAGCTGCTAACCATCCGACCGGTGCAGTCTCCAAAGAAAGTCGCTGATGCTCCACTGAACTCTCAACAGGTACGCGAGCTATTTTTGCGGCAGGTTGCACCACCGTTCCGGGTCGGGCAGGAAGACTATTGGATTAACTTAGAGGCAACACCGCGATCACCAGGGCGTACGATATTTTTGAGCAATAATTGGCCGCCATATGGTGCATCATCAGTGCGAACGCCGGGCGGGGTCGATGTATGTGCCTACATAAAACCTGATGAGTTTGCGACTGCTACCGCCGATGCAGTGCACTTGGCAAATGAAGGCCGGCGTATCTCGGCCGCCCATCTCGTCGAGAGGCGGCGTTTTGAGCTCCGCACGTTTATGGTCGGAGCCGAGGCGCGAAGAGTTCACGGATTAATGGAACCGCTTATGGATGCGCATTTGCGTCCGAATCCGCGTACGTCATCTAATTTTTCGCGACCCATAACCCTGTGGCCGCTCGAACTTGACCAAGCTCCACTGGGTATTCTAAACATCGAAGTGGCGCCGTTAGCTGGAGTAGCGAATGGTGTCCAGTCCACTATCTTGATGCGAGGAAATCCGTTTGGTGATGGTGATATGTGCAAGGTCGAAATTAGTGCGCAGTATAATCCTGACGACCGTAGGCTTGTGGAGGCGACCGTTTCGTACCTACAATTTTATCCTTCAAGATCACCAGATGATCGTTGGCTTATGCTATGGCTGCCTTTGGACGAGGCGCAACGTGAGGAAATGCACAGTGGGTTACGCAGGCAATTACATCCCGAGAATTTTGGATCGCTCGGCGTAGACAGTTAATTGACACTTATTCTTCGATAAAGCCGCCTGATTGGTGGGCCCAGAGCTTGGCGTAAATGCCTTTTTGGGTAACGAGCGTTTTGTGGGCGCCTTCTTCGATGATTTTGCCGTCGTCCAGGACGATAATGCGGTCCATGTGTTGGATGGTACTTAGGCGGTGGGCAATCACGATTGTTGTTTTCCCCTCCAT
>CAZDTZ010000004.1:40970-60629 GCA_964508535.1 uncultured Candidatus Saccharibacteria bacterium | reverse complement strand
GACTTTTACGACCAACTTAAAAGTTTGACCAGCGGCTACGGTTCGTTTAATTACGAATTGGCCGATTACCGCGCCGAAGATTTGGTCAAACTAGATTTTTATGTGGGCGGGGAAAAGATCGATTCTTTGAGCATCATGGTGCACCGCACCGAAGCCGAGCGCCTTGGCCGTGACGTGGTCGGCAAGCTCAAAGAAGTGATCCCACGCCAACAATTTGCCGTGAGCTTGCAGGCAGCCATTGGTGGCCGATTTATTGCCCGCGAGGATATTAGTGCCTTCCGCAAGGACGTGACAACGGGATTATACGGTGGTGATGTTTCGCGCAAGAAGAAAGTGTTGGCGAAGCAGGCCAAGGGAAAGAAGCGCATGAAGAAGTTCGGGAAGATTGATATTCCTTCTGAGGCGTTTACCGTGATGCTGAAACGGGACTAGCTTAGCTCGGGCAAGGCGGCTTCAGGGCCAGAAACAGACAAACTCGACGTGCTCAAACAGCTCGGGGGCTGCGCGCCCTGAGAACTGCGCGCGACGAGTTTGTCTGTTTCTGGCGCGGCCGCGTGTCTTTAGGAGATAACTCACCTCCTTAGTTTTATACGATTGTGAGATAATTACAGGTATGAATTCTAGTGATTATCAGCCGGCGCCGCATGTCTTGGATCACCTTAAGCAGGTGCGGTTTGTGGCAGTAATTGGACCGACGGCCGCAGGCAAGAACACGGTGATCGCGGCAGCACAGGTACGTGAGCCGCAGATCCATTTGGTGCTTAACAACACGAGCCGCGCGTCGCGTCCGGGCGAACAAGAAGGACGCGACTACCGCTTTTTGACGCGTGCGGCGATGGAGGCGCGGATTGCCAAGGGTGAATACGCACAAGTTGCACCAAGCTTATTTGGCGACTACTACGCTACGGCACCAGAAGACTACCGCGCCAGCGGCACTATGGCGATGCCAGTGTTAGCTGCCGCAGTACCCGTGTTCCGTGCCCTGCCCTTTAAGGAGTTTCGGACGATTTTTATCTTGCCGCCGGACTACGAGACATGGCAGGTGCGCATCGCCGTGCATGGTTTTGAGCCAGAAGCCTTGCATAAACGGCTTGTGGAGGCCGAATCTTCACTGGTTTTTGCGCTAGAGGACGAGCAAACGCACTTGGTCATCAATCAGGACATCAAAACAGCCGCTGCCAACTTTGTAACGTTGGCGCTGGGCAAACCAATGGATAGCCGTCTTCAGGCTGACCAGTCTCGTGCCCGTGAAATCGCGGGCGAATTACTGTCTCGGTTACGCGCGGCCTTGTAGCTGCTTGAGATCGGCAATAATCTCGGCAGCGTGGGTGGCCGGGTCAACGCCTTTGTATTCTTTGGCGATCATGCCCTGGGGGTCAATGATGTAGGTGTTTCGGTGAGTTTTGAGCAAACTTCCCCACGCGCCATAGGCTTCAATCACCTGGTGATCCGGGTCGCTCAACAGCGTAAAATTGAGTTTGTGGTTCTCGGCAAACGCCCGATGGCTCTCGACCGAGTCCTTGCTCACTCCAACGATTTCGGCGTGGCCTAATTCGGCGATTACGCCGCGGGCGTCCCGGAAGTTACAGGCTTCTTTCGTGCAGCCATACGTTTCGTCCTTTGGATAGAAATACAAAACCAACCATTTGCCCGCGTAATCTTGCAAGCTGTGCATGATACCATTTTGATCTGGTAGCGAAAAATTTGATGCTTTCATGCCACCCCCTGTATAAAATTAGTTAACAAGCTTATTATACTGGAAAAACAGGGGAGACTTCTGTATAGTAGCTACATGGAACTAGACAACGCGCTCAAAAGCAAGGTTGCCACATATCAGCCTCCGCAAAGCGTCGTGGACCTTTTGAGCACGACGCCTATTTTATTGTTAGTCGCAATTTCTGGTGGTGGGAAAGATACAATCAAGCGGCTATTGTTGGCTACCGGCAAATACCATCACATCATTTCTTACACCACGCGCGCACCGCGCAGTGATGATGGTGTCATGGAAAAGGACGGGCTCGACTACCATTTTATTGATTACGATGCCGCAAATCACATGCTGGACGCAGGTGAGTATATAGAGGCTGACGTTTATGCTGATAATCTGTATGGCACTGGCATTTCCGACATCGTTGCCGCTAAAACCGAGCACAAGATTGCAACCACCGACATGACTATTGAGGGTGCGCTGCATTACCTAGAGCTGGCACCGCCCGTAAAGGCGGTGTTTTTGTTACCGCCCAGCTATGAAGTGTGGATCCAGCGTTTGGTTTCGCGATACGACGGCCATACGCTCAATCCGGATGACATGCGCCTGCGCTTGCAAGAAGCGGTAGAAGAAATCAGCGGAGCGATTGCCGCCGACAACATGTATATCGTGGTTAACGACGATCTCGACAAAACAGTGCAACTGGTAGATGACATTGCGCACGACAAAGCAGTAGAGCCGCACTATCACAAAGCCTTGGAAATCGCCCAGCATTTGCTCGACCGGCTCGAAGAAGAGCTGAGCAAACCGACCAGTCGCTAGCACTCTTGACGACCGAGTGCTAAAAGTTCTATTATTATCAGTAATGACTGATCGCCAACAGCAAATTTTGCGCTCGATTGTAGAGCAGTATGCCGAAGTAGCCAGCCCCGTAGGCTCGAGCCTGCTTGCTAAGGTGTTTAATGTGAGTAGCGCCACCATTCGTGCCGAGATGGCTGAGCTGGAGCGCCTGGGCTACATCATGCAGCCGCACACTAGTGCTGGCCGCGTGCCTACCGACACGGGCTACCGTTTTTACGTCAATAGTCTGGCTGAGGACAAAGATCTGGCTCCCGAGCGCCGTGGCGAACGCGCTCTCAGCGCTCGCGTACAAGATGCCGGACTGCCAGAACGCACCATCCGCAACGCAGTTGATACATTAGTAGAATTGACCCACAACCTCGGCCTGGCCACGATTGGCGATCAACTGTACATGAGCGGCCTATCCAACCTG
The DNA here is from genome assembly GCA_964508535.1 of uncultured Candidatus Saccharibacteria bacterium. GTDB lineage: Bacteria > Patescibacteriota > Saccharimonadia > Saccharimonadales > UBA4665 > PMNU01. Next base: position 57,648 of record CAZDTZ010000004.1, on the reverse strand, counting down.
TTTGGTCAGCCTGAGTTTATGCACGCCGGGCAGGTACAACAAGTGGCACAGTTGTTGGACAACTTAGAGCCGTGGCTACGCGAAGCCGCACCTAACCAGCCGTTGAGCGTCTACATTGGCCGCGAAAATCCCATTGGCCGCAGCGCTGGCTGCAGTTTGATTATCAGTCGTTTCGTTAGCCCTTATTCCGACCGTAGCTACATCGGGGTGCTTGGCCCGACCCGCCAAAATTACCGCGACGTAACTAATCTTGTCCGTCGCGCCGGTAAAACATTAGAAGAGGTGTTATAGATGAGCAAAAAAGATGTCCCAATAACAGATGGAGCAGACAGCGATAGCATGCAGCAAGATTTGCAGCAGCAAGTTGCCGACCTGACTGCCGCTCTCCAGCGCGAACGTGCTGATGTCATGAACGTCCGCCGCCGCCACGATGAGCAGATCGCATCCTTGCGCAGCAGCGTCAAAGCCAGTGTAGTGCGCGACCTTCTCCCTGTCATTGACAACTTCGAGCGGGCACTCAAGCACGTGCCACAAGGGTTGGAAGGCAACGACTTCATCAAAGGCGTCCAGGGTGTCGTCAAGCAGTTCGAAAAAACTTTGGCCGGCCTTGGTGTCGAGCGTATCAAGACTGTCGGTGAACCGTTTGACCCCCATTTTCATGAGGCCGTGAGTATGGAAGAAGGCGAAGGCGACCAAGAGATCGTCAGCGAAGAGCTACAATCCGGCTACAAACTTGGTGATGAAGTTGTGCGTCATGCCATGGTTCGTGTCCGTCAGGCCTAGCCCCATTTCCTATCTGTTGCGCTTGTGGTAAGATTTGTGTAAGACGCAGTATGCATATGCGAAAAGACAAAGCCCACAAAATACACACGATCCACAAATACTTCACCGCAATTGGCGCAGTCCTCATTACGGTGTTTTGTTATGCCTTTTGGCTATCGGCGCGCGATCCTGGCCAGCATCCATTCACGTCGGCGCAAACATGTACAACAAGCGCCACGCTGGTAAACTCTTGCCGACCTTGGATTGGCGCAAATTCCGGCACCTACTCACAAGCAGCAAGCGACCTCAACAGCCAGCTGATGTTTCTCGACAAGCGTATTAACAACGCCAACGCACTTACCAGTCCGGGGACCGCTGTTACGATTACCAAGAAAATTGACATCGCGCACGTCTACCAATCCCAAGGTAGCAACTTATTTTCTAGCAGTGCCAAGACGCTGCTCAATAATTCGGCCTATTCGTACGTGATGGTCAACTGGAAGCCGATGCCGAGCGGCTATACCTGGAAGGACGCCGGCGGCGCTAACGCCACCGTTAATGCCTACATCAAGACTGCCGCCGACAACGTCAAGGCTCTTGGTTCCAAGAAGATCTTTTTGGCGCTTTTTCACGAGCCAGAGAATGACGTTTCCAGCGGCAACTGCGCCGCAAATGCAGGCGGTGCCAGCCAAGGTAGCCCGGCCCAATATGTGGCTATGTGGGCCAATGTGCGCAAGATTTTTGACCAAGAAGGCGCCAGCGGCAACGTGGTGTGGGTCATGAACTACATGGGCTTTAGCAAATGGAACTGCCTGGTGCCACTGTTGTGGCCGGGTAATACCAAAGTAGACTGGATTATGTGGGATCCGTATGGTTCTGGGACGACGGGCAACTACAACAGCAGCATCTCCAACATGTACAACTACCTCAGCAACAATAGTGATGCTGCACACGCCTACACCACCAAGCCTTGGGGCTTAAACGAGTACGGGTATGGCAGCGGCGGAGGAAGTGGCTTTGTCGAGAGTGGCGCGGTGCAATACTGGAAGGACGCTTTAACGTCGATCAACAACAATACATTCCCGCGGATCAGCATGTACGATGTTTTTGACACGGGCCTTAACAACGCCCATTCATATGTCGGTATCGACGTAGGCACCGGCGGGACCGCCGTTCCCAAACAGACCGCCTATAACAATTTCGTGACCACAGTTTTGGCCAAAGGTACCCCCGTACCTCCACCACCAGACACGACCAGACCTTCGGTCTCGGTCACTTCCCCTGGCAACGGTACCACCGTGAGCGGCACGATTAACGTTACGGCCAGCGCAAGCGACAATGTGGGTGTAACTCACGTGATCTTGCATGTGGACTATGTGGCTATTAAAGACGACACTGACGCGTCCGATGGCTGGAGCACATCTTGGAATTCTACCGCCGTAGGCAACGGGTCTCATACCGTAAAAGCAGCTGCCTATGACGCAGCAGGCAATACCACATCAGCCACAAATTCTATTGTCGTTAATAATTCTTCGGGCACGCCGGCCCCACCACCTCCACCGCCGGCCGCGCCACAGATCACCAGCTTTACGGCTACACCGCCGTCAATCACGAGCGGCGATACCAGTACCCTTGCATGGTCTGCAACAAACGTCGTTACGAATGGCTGCAACCTGACCCCGAGCCCGCTCTCCAGCACCAGTGCTACCAATCAGTGGACGACGCCACCGCTCACTACTTCGACATCGTACACCCTAACCTGCAAGAACAGTGCCAATGCCACTACGAGCATGTCAGTGTCGGTATTTGTAGATGATGCCCCTGCGCCACCACCTCCACCGCCGGTGCCACCAACAACCATCGACCCCGGCGGGGACACAACGGGTGACCCCACGATTACGACTAGTGATGGGCAGCAGGTCACTGACGCAGCTGTTGACAACAGCATTACTCAGGGCGACCTCACTACGTTAGACCCATCCACGATCTTCAACCCCTCACCAATCGTCAGAGTGGAGTTCTACAACGGCTCAGCCTTAATCCAGACGGCTACCAAAGAACCTTTCGCTCTTGATACCAACGTACTGAAGCCGGGCAATTATACGATCACGCAAAAGACCTACTTTGATGATGGAAGCATGTCCCAAAAGACGCAGCTGATTACGATTAAGGCCAAGAAGACAGCCAGTGTTGGGCATGGCTCTTCGAGTATTTGGTGGGCCATCGCTGTGGGGCTCGTGGTGTCTGCTGCAATTGTCTTTGTAGCCAGGCGCCTGTTGTTGCGCCACTTGCGGTCTTCGCCTTCATCAACCGATCCGTACGCTGTTGTGCTGCCAAAGCACCCGTCATCTGGCACAGACGATGATCCCGATTTACGACAATATAGATAGGCGTTGATATATGATGGCTAGCGTTGTGCTGGTCCCATTTGGAAACGGAGTACATTTGGATATAGGCGCTGCGCATCATACATGGCCTTGTTGCGCGCTTCCGTGGCCGCGCCAAGGTACTCGGCACATCGATTAAGGATGGCGCGTGGCGTCGTGGCGACCTCACGCCCCTCGTCGATTAAGCCTGAGGCGAGTTCTGCGCCAAAACATGGATCATCGAGACTGTGGATATCAACTTGCACGATCGATCGTTCGGGCACCAGGATGTGCCTTTTAGACCAGTAGTGCGAAGTGTCTGGAGGGGCCTCGGCACCATCTATCCCGATTTCGGGTAAGGCGGCAGCGGACAGGTACAGGTCGGTGTCGGCTGCACCAGGATAGCGTAGGTCAGAACTAATACCCCAACGCCCGGCCCATCGTAGTAGGATAGAGGTACGATCAGGTGGCGGAGGTATCGCGCCGGTGTCACCCATAGCATTAGTGACAATTCTTCGTACATAGATAAGTGCTGTAGTGTTGAGATCGACGCCCACCACACCAGCGCCGCGGGCTATCTGTGCAAGGCGTGGCGTTAAGAACAATTTTGGGAAATCTGATTCGTGAGACATTATACGAACAGTACCGCTTTATTGCGGCAAAAACAAGATCGTCTTTTTGTAGCTAGCAAAAACATATGCGGTAGACAGAAAAATTAGCACTCTTGACACGCGAGTGCTAATTTTTTATGCTAGAATGGTATTAGCACTCAACATGTGTAATTGCTAACAACCGCGTATGCGCAAGAATAGTCGTTTAAGAGAAAGGGTACGAATTTTATGGGAAAAATCATTGGGATCGACTTAGGAACAACTAACTCGGCAATGGCTGTGATGCAATCTGGCAAGCCAGAAATTATCGCTAACAGTGAAGGGAACCGTACGACACCATCGGTTGTCGCAGTTAACAAGAACGGTGAGCGCTTGGTTGGCCAAGTTGCCCGCCGTCAGCAAGTTACCAACAGCAAAAACACAATTTACGAAGTCAAGCGCCTCATTGGTCGCCGCTGGGAAGACAAGGAAGTCCAGCGTGACCTCAAATTAATGGGTTACGAGATTGTAAAGAGCGGCCAAGGCGTCAAAGTCAAAATGGCCGATAAAGAATACAGCCCTGAGGAAGTTAGCGCCATGATTCTGGGTAAGCTGAAGGCCGACGCCGAAAGCTTCTTGGGCGAACCAGTCACCGAAGCAGTTATTACTGTGCCTGCCTACTTCGACGACTCGCAGCGCCAAGCTACCAAAGACGCAGGTAAGATTGCCGGCCTCGAAGTTAAGCGTATTATCAACGAGCCAACCGCTGCCGCTTTGGCCTATGGCCTGGATAAGGGCGACAAAAAAGACGAGAAGATCGCTGTGTACGACCTTGGTGGTGGTACCTTCGACGTTTCGATCCTGGAACTCGGCGATGGCGTCTTCGAAGTAAAGGCTACCAACGGCGACACGCACCTTGGCGGTGCCGACTTTGACCGTGTTTTGGTTAACTACTTTGTGGACGAGTTCAAGAAAGAGCACGGCCTGGACATCAGCAGCGACAAAGCCGCTATGCAGCGTTTGCGCGACGAAGCCGAAAAGGCCAAGATTGAGCTTTCTACTGCCCAAGAAGTTGACATCAACCTGCCATTCTTGACCGCCGACGCAGATGGCCCCAAGCACTTCGAGCACAAACTGACTCGCGCCAAGCTAGAACAATTGGTTGCCGAACTCATTAGCAACACCGCAGGCCCTTGCGAAAAAGCACTGGCTGATGCTGGTCTCAAAGCCTCTGAGATTAACGCCGTTGTCCTTGTTGGTGGTATGACCCGCATGCCGGCTGTCGTCGAAAAGGTCAAAGCCATCTTTGGCCAAGACCCCATGAAGGGTGTCAATCCCGACGAAGTTGTAGCCGTGGGCGCTGCCATCCAAGGTGGTGTGCTGCAGGGCGACGTCAAAGACGTGCTGTTGCTGGACGTAACCCCATTGTCGCTCGGTATCGAGACTATGGGAGGCGTGATGACCAAGCTCATCGAGCGCAACACAACCATCCCAACCTCGAAAAGCGAGACCTTTTCTACCGCTGCCGACAACCAACCACAAGTAGAAATCCACGTGGGCCAAGGTGAGCGTGGCATGATGGAAGGCAACAAAACTCTCGGTCGCTTTACGCTGGACGGCATCCCACCAGCTCCGCGCGGTGTGCCACAGATCGAAGTCACCTTTAACATCGACGCCAACGGTATTTTGAATGTATCTGCTAAGGACAAGGGCACGGGCAAAGAGCAATCGATTACGATTAGCGGCTCCGGCAATCTCGACAAAGCCGACGTCGAAAAAATGACCAAAGAAGCTGAAGCTCACGCCGAAGAAGACAAGAAAAAGCGAGAAGCCGTAGAAGCCCGCAACCTGCTGGACAGCAGTATTTACCAAGCAGAAAAGATGAAGAGCGACTACAAAGACAAGCTGGCAGAAGACGACATTAAGGCTCTGGACGAAGCTGTTGAAGCTGCGAAAGTTGTTGCCAAGGATGAAAAGGCCGACGGCGAAGCCCTCGAAGCCGCAGCCAAAGCACTCAACGACAAGATCATGCCTATTGGCGCCAAAATGTACGAATCCGCCAAGGATGAAAAGCCAGCTGACGACGGCGAGGCCAAGTCCGACGACGATTCTAAGGACGACAAAGGCGACAAAAAAGACACCGTCGAAGGCGAAATCGTCGACGACAAAAAAGAATAGCAATAGCCGAACGCCCTTCCCAGGGTACAATGAGGGGTAGCTATGTTTGGATCAAGTAGTAAGCAACACGATATAAAGGAAGACGTACTGACCGTGCAGGTGCACACGGTTTCCAGTCCGGATGCCTTTAAGATGGCGCAGAAGATTTGGGGTGAGAACTCGCGCTTGCTGCGGGCCGACGCTAACAACGGTAAAGAGTATCTGCACTTTGCCTACGCCAGCCCCAAATGTGTGGTGTGGCTGCAGCGCGACCAAGGGCGCACTGACGCCTTCGAGCTGGTGGTGTTGTGGGAAGAAGGCGGCCAGCACGAAGTGTACGTTATCACCGCCAGCACGCCTGTTACCAACAACGACAAGCGCGCCCAAGAGTTGCTGCACAGCATTTTAACTATCCCGTCGATCGTGCCTTCTGGCGAGAATAAGGTACAATAGGTGATTCATGGCAGATAAACGCGATTATTACGAAATATTAGGCATTCGCAAAGAAGCAAGCGCCGACGAGATTAAGAAGGCGTTTCGGCGTGCCGCGGTGCAACACCACCCAGACAAAGAAGGCGGCAACGAGGCCAAGTTTAAAGAGGTCAATGAAGCCTACGAAGTCTTAAAGGACCCCAGTAAACGGCAGCGCTACGATCAATTTGGGCACGCCGGCGTGGGTGGCAACTCTGGTGCAACGGGCGGAAATCCGTTTGGCGGCGGCTTTAACGGCCAAAATGTTAACTTCGACTTTGGCGACCTGGGCTTTGGCGATATTTTTGAGAACTTTTTTGGCGGCGGTGGCCGGCAGCAAGGGCCGCGCCAAGCCCGCGGCCGCGACATCGAAACGCGCATTGAAATCAGTTTTGAAGAAGCTATCTTTGGCAAAACCGAAGATCTGCACGTTACCATTGAAGATAGCTGCCAACACTGTAAAGGCACTACGGCCGAGCCTGGCCACGAGCTAAAGACCTGCGCCACCTGTAAAGGCGCTGGCCAGGTCATGAATGTTACGCGCACGATTTTTGGCAATATCCAACAGGCCAGCGTTTGCCCAACGTGCAAAGGCACTGGCAAAGTGCCCGAAAAGGTTTGTAGTGTCTGCCATGGCAAAGGCACCGAGCGTCGCGCCCAAGTTATTACGCTTAAAGTCCCGGCTGGCATCGACGACGGCGCCGTAATCCGTTTGCGCGAACATGGCGAAGCCGTAGCTAACGGGCCAAAAGGCGATTTGTACGTGAACGTGCGCGTCAAGCCGCACAAAAAGTTCACCCGCGAAGGCGACTTAGTCCTCAGCGAAGAACACATCAATATGGTTGAGGCCGCCCTGGGCACCGAAATTGACGTCGAAACCGTCGACGGCCCGGTACGCATGAAAGTCCCGGCCGGTTCCCAGAGCGGCACCGACTTCAAACTCAGTGGCCACGGTGTCCCACACTTACGCGCGACGACACGCGGCGCCCATATCGTAACGGTTATCGTCGACACCCCCACTAAATTGACCAAGAGCCAGAAGGCCTTGCTCGAAGAATTTGCCCGGGATAGCGGCCACAAAGGCTGGTGGAGCTAGCGTGGGCAACAGCACAACGGCCACCCAACAGTCCGTAGTGCAGCCCCAAAAGGTCCTATTACTTTTCTCGAGCGCCTCTGCCGCTAATGGCTCAGCGTTTCCGGCCGAGTTGGCAGGCTTGTTAAACGAGGCAGATAAGGCAGTGGCTGCTTATACCGCGACCTTTGACGACTTATTATTTTGCCTCGAGGAAAAGCACGCCGAAGTTATCGACACGCGCAACGACCGTCCGCTTACCGAGTATGACGTGGTCTATTTTCGACATTGGGGCGACGCCGAAGGCTCGGCCTCGGCAACTGCCCGGTTTTGTAAGATCAAAGGTATCCCATTTGTTGACGACGAAGCCCTGCATTTCGGTTCGTTTAACAAAATAACCCAATATATGAACTTGTTTGAGGCCAATATCCCGTTTCCCAAGACGCTCATTGGTTCACACGAGCAATTACTTGCTCAGTACAAAGCGCGTGGTTTTTCATTTCCCATTGTGCTCAAAAGCAGCACTGGCACGCGAGGCCTGGATAACTACATGGTACGTAACGAGGCAGCCATGCGCCGTATTCTTGCTGAGAACCAAAGCCTAACATTTGTGCTCCAGGTATTCATACCAAATACCGGCGATTATCGGGTAGTGGTAATGGGAGTGCGCGTAGTGTTGGTCATTGCGCGTAAAGCCCGCGGCGGATCGCATCTCAACAATACTTCGCAAGGTGGGAGCGCAACCCTCATTCCGGTGGACGAACTACCAAAAAAGGTCAGGGATATGGCCGTGCGTGCCGCCACCTTTTTTGGCCGGCAAGTTGCCGGTGTGGACATGGTGCAATCGACAGACAACGGCCGTTACTATTGTTTTGAGGTAAACCGCGCCCCGCAAATCGAGCACGCCTCGTTTGAGCGCGAGAAGGCAGAAGCCCTGGGGGCATATTTGCGAGATGTAGCCGAGAGAAAACACCAGAAACGTTAGTAAAGCGGTTGGTGCGGCAAGACGCTCATAATAAACAGCACATTGCGGTGTTCGGATGCGATAAATTTCTTCTTGTGCGCATCTGCGGCAAACACATTGTGTGTGTCGATAAGGAATGTGCCATCAGGGCTCAATGAAGCGGCACACTCGGCGTGGATTTTGCGGGTCAGCGACGTTGCATAACCGGCCAATCGGCAGCACACCAAGAATTCCAATTTAGTGTCCAAACTGAAATCGGTAAAGCGTTTAGCAAATAACGAGGACAGATGGTCGAGCATTTTGTGGTACACCGGCAGCGAGTGTTTTGGCACTGGGCGGATATAGAAATTGCTATCGGCTATGATGCAATGGGTGTACAAGTAGGACAACAAGCGCAAATGCTCGGCGTCATGCACGTATGATTCTCCCAGTGTGTAGAAAAACGTGGGGTCGATCGCCGGTGCGTCGTCAAGCAGCAATATATGCAGCAGGTAGGTGTAATTAACTGCCCAGGTAGACAGCGAGCGCACGGCTTCTGTATCGGCCAGCAACGCCGACTCGAGCGATTGCAACCAGTCCAGCGAGTGAAGGCTTAGGAATGCTCCCGTTGCATCCACGCCGTAGAACACATTCCAGTAACGGAGTTGGCACAGCTGGGCCTCGAGCGCAATAAGACCAGGGTAGCGGTCAAAGAACGGCTTGCGAATAGCCCAAGAGTTGATGCGATGCGCGCCCTGTACGGCCCGATCACCGGTGTTGTGCAACGCCGCGGCCAGCCCCTTATTGCTGCGATCGCTGGGTACATACCAGGCGCCGTAGTCAGAAAGCAATTGCATAGCGCGGGGATCTTTGTCCCAAGCAGCCATGCGGTTGGCGAAGTGAAAACGTTTTACTACCGGTAAAGACTCCAGGTGCGCGAAGTAATAGTCCTGTACGGCACGTGCAAGCTCCATGAAGCCTATAATAGCATGTATAGCACTGTAAAAGTGCCGATTTGTTGAGTAATCAGCTATACTTAGGTGAGTAGGTGGACAGTCTTGTTATTGCTTAAAAGTTTATAATATGTTATAATTACACGTATATGATTAATACCTCAAAACCCAAAAAACTCATCGGTCGGGCCGAACTCGTCGACTTCCCCGAAGCCGGCTTTACTGCCGTGCCTGCACGCGTCGACACGGGTGCGAGTATTTCGGCAATCTGGGCTTCGAGCATCGTTGAAACCGGCGATGGAAAGTTGCAGTTTACATTTTTTGGTACAGCCAGCCCTTTTTATACCGGCGAGGTTTTTGAGGTTCCGCATTTCGAAAAGACAGCGATAATCAGCTCAATGGGCGAGCGCGAAGAACGTTACAAAGTGCAAATTTTGGTCAAAGTCGGTGGCAAACGCGTACGTTCACGCATGACTTTAGCCGACCGCTCAACCCAAACTTACCCTGTATTGCTCGGCCGCAACGTGCTCCGCGGCAAATTTATAGTTGACGTAACCCAGACTAGCCCGGTATACCATGAGGAGCATATACCCACACCCGGCCAAAAATCAAAGCTGACGCCAAAGGAGCTATCATGAAAATTGCTATTTTATCGAAGGGCGCTGCCAACTACACCACCAAGCGCCTCAAAGAAGAGGCCCTCAAGCGCGGTCATGAAGTAGAAGTCATTAACTACGCCAAATGTTACATGACCGTCGAAAAGGGCAACCCAATCGTCTATTACAAGGGGAAGAGTCTCGACTACTTTGATGCCATTATCCCGCGTATTGCCCAAAGCTACACCAAGTACGGGTGTGCCGTGGTGCGTCAGTTTGAAATGCGCGACGTGTACACTACCGCCAAGTCGATCGCCATCGATCGTTCGCGCGACAAGCTGCGCGCCTACCAATTGCTGGCCAAGGCTGGTGTTGGTGTGCCAAAGACGGTGTTTGCCCGCGAAACTGCCGACCTCGAGGACGTGATCGAAAAAGCAGGTGGCTCGCCGTTGATCGTTAAAGTTGCCCGCGGTACCCATGGCAACGGCGTCGTGTTGGCCGAGACCAACAAAGCCGCCAAAGCCGTGATGCAAGCCTTCTATGTTGAAGGTGTAACTTTTTTGGTGCAAGAATTTGTCAAAGAATCATCCGGTACCGACATTCGTGCCATCGTTGTTGGCAGCCAGGTTGTTGCCAGCATTAAGCGCCAGAGCTTGAACGATGATTTTCGGTCTAACACTCATCAAGGTGGCGTGGGCAAAACCGTGCAACTTACGTTAGAAGAAGAGCGTACTGCTGTTAAAGCTGCCAAAGCCATGGGCCTGCCATTCTGCGCCGTGGACATGATGCGCAGCGAACGCGGCCCACTTGTTTTGGAAGTAAACTCGTCGGGCAGCATTAAAACACCAGAGCTTATGCTCAAGCGCAACATTGCCGCAAAAGTTATCGAATACATCGAACAAAATGCCAAGCAGCGCCACAAAAAAGACCGTGTCGGCGCCTAAGCGCTCTAAGCGTCCAGCGCGCTCTTTTACCCGCTTAGTCGCGGCGATTGCACTTGTTGTTTTGATTGTTGTCGCGCTTATTGCGCATTACAACCAACCTCCACTGGTTACATTACGTGTCAATGGTCGCGCCTATCATCTAGAACAGGCTGTCACGACCGCACAAATGGAGCGTGGGCTGGGCAACCGTCAGGATATGGCGGCAGATCATGGTATGCTGTTTGCTATGCCGGCCCAAGCGCGTCAGTGTTTTTGGATGAAGGGCATGCGTTTTCCTCTCGATATCATATGGGTGGACGCCAAGCACCGCGTGACGCACGTGGAGCCAAATTTGGCACCAGACACATACCCTCGCCAATATTGTGCTGTGGCTCTGGATGTCATTGAACTGGGCGCCGGACAGGCCGCACAAAGCCACGTCCAAGCTGGGCAGACGCTGACCTTCTAAACCGCTCATGGTACTATGAAGGTATATGCCGCATAGCCTGCTTATCTCGATTGCTGCTGTCGCTGTACCAGTGCTTATCATGGTGCTGCTGCGCATCAATGCCAGTATGGTGTTTTTGAGTTTGTGCCTAGGTACGGTACTAGTGCAGTATGTGGCTTCGCAGGCCAATGATCTAGTGAAGATGATTTCACCACATGCTGGTAACTTTAGTGTGAGCACTATCCAGTTGGCTATGTTGCTGCTGCCGGCGACAGCAACGGCAGTGCTCACTATGATAAGCGTACACGGCCGGATACGTGGCTTGCTTAATATTGTGCCGGCCGTGGCGGCGAGTTTGTTCGCAATGTTATTGGCGGTGCCGCTGTTGACACCAGGCATGCGTAACTCAGTTGAAAAGCAGGGCTTGTGGCAGACACTGTCGCGCGCCGAAGCCTTGGTGGTTGGTGTGGGCGCGCTGGTAAGTCTGGTATTTTTGTGGAGCCAGCGCGGTTCGTTTCGCCGTAAGGACAAGGAAAAACGCGGGCACTAAGCAAGATGCCAGCGAGGGAAGTAGCCGAAAGGGTTAGGGAAGATCAGGCTATTTTTGGCGAAACCGGCAATAGTAGAGTAGCCGATTGGTGTTTCGCCTTCTGGCGGTACGTTGGTGACGAGCTGGAAGTGCAAATGCCGCGACCAGCCCCCGTTTTCGTTGTGTGCATGATCGCCGAGATGGGAAATCTGTTGGCCAGCTCTAACAGGGCCGAGCGGCGGCAGCTGCTTTGAGAGATGGCCCAGGAAGATGTAGACGCCGCTGTTGCCGGCGGGCTTTATGATTACATAATGCCCATAGCCATGCGTCTGTTTTTCGTAGCCGACGCGCACGATCTCACCGTTACATGGTGCCAGTACGGGTTCCAAATCCTTGCTGAAAATATCGATGCCCATGTGTAGCGTCCGGCCTTCTGCGGCGATCTGCGAACCGGCAAGCATTTCGCTACGGTCTTCGCCGTAACAGCTGACAAGGTAACGGTTGCTTGTGGTGGCAAGCATCACGTTGTTAAAAATTTGGCGATTTTCGGGTAGTCTCGGGTTACGGTTTTGTTTTTCGGAAGCCTCAAAAAACAGCTGGATGTTTTCGTCGCCCGGCGTATTATCTGGAATTTGGCGAAAATCAAGGATAAGCAGCCTCGACGAGGCGAAGAGCTCTGGAAGTGGTTCAGTAAAAGTCATAGTTTTTCCTTTATCATCTATTTTAGCGTAGTGGTGTGTATGATACGGCAAAGTCGTTGTACGGGCGTGTTTCGGTGCCGCCAGCCACCTGGAAGTTCTGCGGTAGGATGCCAAAATCTGGGCGTGTAATCTCGTACTGTTTGGCGTCGCAATGGCTGAACTGTCGTCCATTGTCGCGTGCCGCAAAAATAACGCCGGGCTCTGCAAGATTACCTTCGCTGTAGAGAGTGTTAATGCCGCGTCCTTCCCGAGCGCTTAAAATGCTGTCAATCAGATAACCAGAGACAGTGGCGTAGAGGCCTTTGCCTCGATAGTCGGGACGAGTGCTGGCCTCAGTGATTTCGACCAAAGTGAGTGGTTCTAGGTCTTTGACGCAGACGGTTGCTTCTTCGGCAAGGGCTGTCGAAACAACGTCTCCCGCTTCGTCCCTGATGTAGGCAATCGCATTATTGGGGTTAGTGAGGAGGGTTGCCACTTGAGCCTCATCGTAGTTGAAGGCGGCATAGAGGCCTAGAAAGTGCGGCACCATGGCAGCGCGTTCTGATTGTGAGGACCGTTCATTTAAAATATGCGGCGTAAGGTCGTTGGTGCGCAAGTGTTTGGTGCGGTCGCGTGTCGTAGGTTGTCGCGTTGCTGCTTTTGCGAGAAGTGTGCCGTGCTGCGCAACGTGAGTTGCTGATACGCATCGGCTACTCGCATTGTAGCCGGTATACGCAATAACAAGATCGGGTTCTGTCAGCCTAGCCAGGGGCAAAGCTGCTTCTACGGTAATGCCTTTGGCTTCGAGAACTGCCAGATTACCGGCATGAGTGACGAGTCGAACGCTCAGTCGATCTATACCACCATCCGAAATACGCTCTCTGCCCCGAGCAAAGTGCTCGGTAAACGTAGCGATATCGTCTGCGGTGCGTACTACGCCGTCGGTGTAAAAACCGCGTAGTCGGCTATGGGACGTGTGTTCTGGCGGCCAAATGGCGCCAATCGAGCTCGTAGTGTCTCGAGTAGGTACTTCTGAAGTAAACATATAGATTCCTTTTGCAATAAAAAAAGCCCCGGGCCGTAGCGCGGGGCAATTTTTGTATCAAAATTAGCAGCGCTACGGCCTAAGCTTCAAGCTCTGCTTCTTGGAATTACGGATAACGGTGAAACCGAGGATCATAAGCATATAATAATACTAATCTTTATAAATAGCAAAGCAGTGCGACGCAGAGCGCCACCATTCTGTATACTAAAAATATATAATATGTTTTAATATATACAATGATGGCTGGCGAACATTTTAATTTTGGAGATGTAGTACCTCGTCTAAAAGTTGGCGAGTCGATAAGCGGTATCGCCCCACTTGTTCGAACCCCAGATTCTTGGGTCTACCGCCTGCAAACAGCCAATCTGCCTTGTATACTTCGGATTTCAACACCGACTGCCGAACGAGATGATGAGCGTACTTCGGCAGAGGGTCTCGCGGTGAGAATTGCAGCGCTCAAGCGAGCACAAGCTCTCGAGGGTTTCGAGCAGCTTATAGACTACTCGACTGAGCATGAGGCAGTATTAACGCATGCAGCCCCAGGGGATCCCTTGCCTCAGCTTACGGTCCCTGAAGTACGTGCTATCAGGCTCGAGCATCTGACGGCGGTTGCTCGTGCCGTTGGCAGGGGTGTACTGGCAGAAGTCGTGATCGATGCGCATCCCTCCAATCTGATTTTTCACCCGCAGCCGGGTATCACTATTATTGACTACGGGCTTGCGGAAGGGGCGTACGAGCCTTCCGCGCAAAAGGAGTACACCGAAATCCTGGAACAAATAGGTGGCGGCATCGTGTCACCTACAAGTCCTGCTGACTATCGTGCCGCGTGGTCTCGGGTATTTGATGACGGGTTAACGGTGCTTCACCAAACATTTGGTGTTGAGCCGAGTATGTTTTCACCCGAGTTACTATTTTGCCAAGAGTATCTGCGGGGTGCATCAACTAAATAAAAAGCCCCAGCTTTGCTGAGGCACTTTATTTGGAGGGCCCAGTGGGATTCGAACCCACGACACGAGGCTTAAAAGGCCTCTGCTCTAACCAACTGAGCTATGGGCCCATATGCTACATATGGGCAGTAACAGCGTATATTATCTGTTTTTATGCGCGAAAAGTCAACGCTCTGAGCCGAGTAACGTGGCCGTGGATGCAGAGCCCCAAAAAGTGGGATATACTGCTAATGATAAAAAGGTGGACTATGAGCTATACAAACGCAAGGGATGGATGGAAAAATAAGCAACAGGGTAGTGTTGTGGTGATTGTGCTGGTAGCGATTATCGTGCTGCTGGTAGCAGGTGGCGGCTGGTATGTGTGGCGGCAGCACAAGAACAGCGCTGTTTCGACGACAACAACTTCGACAACAACAAGGAAGGTCAAAGACGACGGTGCAGCTGATCCGAGCCTGGAACAGATCGCCCAGCAAGCCGCTGGTATGTCGGCTTGTGCGTCAATGCAGTTGAGCCAGGGCACGTCAGATGGTACCGCCGGCACGATATATACACATGCGGTGGTGACAAATATCGGCAGCACAACATGCACGCTCACCGGTTACCCAACTGTTAAATTATTGGATGGTGGCGGTGCGGTGCTTGGCGTGGAAGCCGCGCATAACTCGTTGTACCCGGCGACCACAGTGAGTGTTGCACCTGGTGGCAAAGCGCACGTGGTGCTTGCCTTCACCGACGCTGGGGCGTACGACCCTGGTACGTGCACTGCGATGTCAACCACGATGCAGATGTATTTGCCGAGCGTTGTGACGCCAATCACCACAGCTTGGGCCGCCCAGAATTGCCCTAGCTTTACGACCAGCGTGTTCCAGCCCGGTGAGTAAGACTAGGCGGCTTTAAACTGTTCGACGACATGCTCAGGTATGTCTGGTACAAAAAGTCCAGCTGCGGTCTCATGCATGGGATATTGGGCAAAGGCGCGCATCTCTACGAGGTAACCAGGATGCGGGCGTGATGGGTTGGCTGGATCGCCGAGTGGTACTTCAGCAACGACACATGTACGGGCAGGGTATGGCTCATCAAAAAATTCTTCGAAAGCTTGATTGACTCCTGCAAAGTGTCGAGGGCTGTCTATGAAGACATCCATCCCGGTTATGTGCATGGGCCCAAGCGACACCGCTCCGAGAATGGCGCCGATGTTTTTGAGCGCTTGGCGAGTCTGGCTTAAGGCGTCTAGCCCGGCAAGTTTTTTATCGGGGGTTACGCCAATTTGGCCAGAAACGATTACACGACCGTCGAGCGTGACAACGCCTTGGCTATATGGCCCAAAGGCGCTTGGTGCCTTTTCAGTTCTGATAGCTAGTTTATTCATCACAAGGATGTAATAGTAGTACAAGATGCGTACAATGTAAATATCTTGTATTTGGGCAACTGCTAGTACAATGCCGGCGTGATTTTTAGGAGTATCTTTAAGCGGCGGTTGCGGCGGGCGGTGTTGGTGTGCGTGTCGTGCTTGGCGTTGTTTGCTGGTGTTGGGTTTGCGCATGTGCACGTCTTGGCGAATGCCTGGTGGCTACTGGCCGTGATGCCTATAGCGGCGTTTGGTGTGCGGCGGCATGGTGTGTTGGCATGCTGCTTGCTGGCGGCCCTCTTTTTCGGCATGGGGTGGTGGCGTGGCTCGCTAGTGATGAGCCGGTTGATACCATTCAATACATTAGTAGGACGGCAAGTGACGATTATTGGCCGCGCTGCTAATGACGGCGCATACGGCACGCGTTACCAAACGACCTTCGGGTTGCAGGATGTGCAGGTTATTTCCCCAAAAACATTGCATGTGCCGGGCAGTCTGAGTGTGGCTGGGTTTGGCGCGTCGATTGTGTTCCGCGGCGACTCTGTACAGGTAAGTGGTAAATTACGTGCCGGGTATGGTGGCACCCAGGGCGGGCTGAGCTTCGCTAAATTGCAGGTGTTGCAAAGTAAGCCGTCGGCGATCGACAGCCTGCGGTTACGGTTTGCTGCGGGCCTACAATCGGCGCTGCCGGAGCCGCTGGCATCATTTGGCCTGGGGTTACTGATTGGGCAACGCAATACGCTGCCGGCCGATGTGTCGCACACACTGTTGGCGGTCGGCCTCACGCATATCATTGCGGTTTCGGGCTACAACTTGACCATTATTGTGGATGTCGTGCGGCGTCTGTG
>CAZDTZ010000004.1:0-40870 GCA_964508535.1 uncultured Candidatus Saccharibacteria bacterium | reverse complement strand
TCTGTCATTCTTGGCATTCTTCGGCGTAGTGGTTGTGGCGCCGCTGATTACCAAGCGTGTTTTTGGCGACAAACAGCCTAAGCTGCCGATTGCGATTATCATTGAGAGTTTGTGTGCCGAGGCCATGACCTTGCCATACGTGTTGCATGTGTTTGGGCAGATGTCGTTTGTGGGCCTGCTGGCAAATTTGTTTGTCGCCGCGTTTGTGCCTTTGGCTATGTTGTTGTGCCTGGTGGCAGGGTTGGCCGGCATGTTTGCGCCAGCGGTCGCGGGGTGGTTTGCCTGGCCAGCGAAAATGCTGCTCACCTACATGCTCGACGCCGCCCATTTGCTCAGCTGCATCCCGCATAGTTTCGTGGAACACATCGGGTTTTCGTTGCCTATGATGTTGGCGGCCTACGCAATTGTGGGCGTCTGCACGATTTTGCTAAATGGCAAAATGGGCAAAAAATATGCTATAATAACAGATAGAAACAAGTAGGACTGCACAAAAGCACTGCGCAGGATTGCAGAAGGGAGCTACATATGAGCGGACATAGCAAATGGTCGACAATTAAACGCGAAAAGGGCGTCAAGGACGCAGCGCGGGGCGCTGTGTTTACTCGCCTGGGTAACGCCATCGCTTTGGCAGCACGGAGCGGCATCGACCCCAGCACGAACTTTTCCCTCCGTTTGGCAATCGATAAAGCCAAGGCTGCCAACATGCCGCTGAGCAACATCGACCGCGCCATTCAGCGTGTGGCCGACAAAAATGCGGCTGTGATGCAAGAAATTTTATACGAAGGCTATGGCCCCGGCGGCACGGCAATCATGGTCGAAGTCGCGACCGACAACATCAACCGTACCTACCCCGAAGTCCGCCTGGCATTTAGTAAGCATGGCGGCAACATTGCCGAAAAAGGCGCAGTGGCTTTCCAATTTGACCACAAAGGCATGATCCGCGTTACCGGTACCGGCGATGATCTCATGTTGCAAGCCTTAGACGCCGGCGCCGAAGACGTGCAGGAAGAAGGCGCGGAATCGGTCATTTATACTGCGCCGACCGACCTTGCTAAAGTGCGTGATGCATTGCGCGAGCAAGGTCTAGAGGTCAAAGAAGCCGAGTTAACCTACGTGCCAAATACGACCATCGAAGTGGTCGACAAAGAAACAGCTGGCAAAATTATCCGCCTGATGGACGCCCTAGACGACATCGACGACGTCACCAACACGCACGTTAACTTTGACATCCCCGAAGAATTTTTGTCATGAGCCAGGCTTCGTCGCTTGCGCTAAGCGAACTGCAGGCCTACCTTGACTTTGCCATGTCGCTTGCCAAGCAAGCTGGCCCAATCGCTCGCCAGTATTTCGCATACGACACGGCAATAAAATCTAAAGCGGACGACAGTAGTCCCATTACTGTCGCCGACGAGCAGATCAATCAGCTAGTAATCGAAAAAGTGAAGGCCACGTACCTTGGTATGGGCGTGCTCGGCGAAGAAGCGAGCTTAGCCGCAACCAATGACGACAAACTGCTGTGGGTGCTTGACCCTATCGATGGTACGATCCCATACACCTTGCATATGCCAATCTCGACCTTTTGTCTGGCGCTGGTAAAAGATGGTGAGCCAATTATTGGTGTGGTCTACGATTTTATGGCCGACCGCTTGTACAGTGCAATTAAAGGCGAGGGCGTGTGGCTTAACGGCGAACCATTTGCGCCGGATATGTCTGTGGAGCCGATGAAGCTGGTGTTTGTCGAGAGATGGTTTGCCGCTGCCAATGACGTGAGCAAACAGCACGCTGCACTGCGCCTCCACGGCTACCAAACTCCTAATTACGCCTCCAGTGGTTATTGCCACATGATGGTTGCCCTGCGCAAAGTTTCTGGCTTGGTGTATGCCGGCGACAAGCCCTGGGATGCTGCGGCATCTAAAGTTATCCTCAACGAATTGGGTGTGTTGGTGACCAATCTCGATGGCAACGAGCAACGCTATGACGGCACAATTCGCGGTGCAATTATCGCCTACCCGGAAGTGCATAAGCTGCTTGTTACGGCAAACTAGTGGTACGATATGCGTATGAAGTTCACCTATAAATTCGCACAGCACAAAAAACAAGTTTTCTTGACAATCGCAATACTGGCGGTAGTACTTATTGCCGGGTGCGAAGCGTTTGGCTTAACCCACGAGAGCACTTCCATTGGCGGATATTTTGCCCGTCGATATACCGTCGACCAACCACATATTTATTCTCAGGGCAACTTGGGCTCACGTTTTTTTGCGCATAGGACAGCAACGCCCGTGATCCATGGCAAACCCTACAACGTGTTGTACTACAAGGGAGGGCTGGTTGCGCCGCTGGCAACGGTCTATTATTACGTGCCCCAAGCTACGCTAGACGCAGAGCCTGGCAATGCATGCATTGCACCAAAACCTTTTTTGTATGTCCTTTTTCGCACTCAGTGTACCGACCCGCGCAGGTTGCCAGGCGCGCAGCGCGTTGCGGTGATTTACTCCTTCATCGGTGTGGAAATTGAGGTTATCACGGTCTTTACCGCGTTGATTGCCCTGGCCAGTTCGTACTGGTGGTACTTCCGAAAATGAGAATTTTGGGCATCGACCCTGGCACTGGCATTTTGGGCTTTGGGGTGATTGATGTTGATGGTCGAAAAGCACAACTCGTCGACGCCGGTGTCATCCGCACACCGGTACACGAAGACGATTCAGTCCGCCTGCAAACCATTTTTGAAGAACTCACCGATATTATCGTGCAGACCAAGCCGCAGATTATGAGCGTCGAAAAGCTATTTTTTGCCCGCAACGTGACCACCGCCATGACCGTTGCCCAAGCTCGTGGTGTGGTGTTGCTGTGCGGCATACAAGCCGGGCTCACCCTTTTTGAGTATACCCCGATGCAGATCAAACAGGCCGTGACCGGTTACGGCAAAGCCGACAAAAAACAGATGCAGGAAATGGTACGCGTGCTGTTACAGCTCAAAGAAATCCCGCGCCCAGATGATGCCGCCGACGCACTGGCCGCAGCATTAACACACGCCAGTGTCGCGCGGTTGGCTTAATTATTACGCTTCAGGTGTTGCTGCTGGAGGCGTCTTTGGAGGCCAGGAAGTAGTTTCAGCTGGCAGCGTTTCACCAGCAACTACTGGCAAGCTACCTTCGGCAATCGCCAGGTTGATGTCGTTCTGGGCGATGAGGGTCCAGACCGGCAGTAAGTTTAAGAGATACAGCAGCAGCCCGATAAAGAATATGGTGTGGGGGTTGGTCTTTTTGATGACTTGGTGGAGCACGGCACAAAATCGCCAAAACCACCAAATAGACAGAGGAATACCCGCTACAAAGGCAGCGACCCCAACCAAAACTGCAACACTGTAAATGAGCGGGGCGCTCGGGGAGGTAACATTAGCAATACCGTCACTCCCAAGGGCGGCTGCGACAAGCGGCATAATAGCCCCGCACGTCAACCCGATAATCCCGATAAGTAGCAAGCTAAAAGGCGGGATACTTTTAGGATTGCCATTTTGCGCGACGAGCGCCTTGCGTGTGCTGTATAGCCAGTACAAACTGTAAATACCAAATGTTAGATACCCAAGGGCAACTACTGCAGCCAGATTTCGTTTTTTCATATTTAAGAACTCCTGAAGACAGTATAGCACTGCCAAGTGCTTGAGTGAGTGCAACCTATGAGATCCTAAAGCTGTTTAAGACTCTTGAACGCCGTGGTCAAGGACATGCCAGTATCACTTGCGAGTTGCTGATAGCTCTCATTGCTCATGCAGGAATCGGCGTACTTTCCATAACCACCGCTATACCAGTAATTTTCAATTTGCATATTAGGGGAATTGAGGAGCGCCTCTTGATCGGCTCCAACCTTATTTGAGGTTCTAAGGATATACGAGCCTATACCGCCGCTCTGTCCTGATTTTTCGGATGCTTCCACGGTTGAGAGCTTACAGTTACTGCCCGGGAGCTTTGCAAGCTTACCGACCTCAAACCACGCTGTTTGAGTATTGTCGGAGGTTGATGTTTCAATGCCATACCGAACGTCGCCCTGCAGGTCTTCAGGCAAGGAGAACCGAACACCCCACTCTTTTATGACCAGGTATTTACCGCCGTCAGAGGGGTCGGCAGTCGTACTCGGCTGCTTGCTTTGTGTGCCCTGCGACATTGTCGCTTTCACTGGTACCCCGTTCTTATTCTTGTGCCACACATACCAGCCACCAGCTCCTAGCAGAATAACAAAAAGGACTATAACGATTATCTCAAGCGTACCAAAACCTTTTTGTCTTTTTTCTAACATGCGTAAAGCATATACATGTTTCGTCGGATAGGCAAGCAATTTTGGATTTAGTGGCAAAGGAGCGTTTTGGAGGGTATTAATCAGACCATGATCTTACTTTTCTACAACGCCTCCATCTGTTAAAGGCGCTTGAAAAATCGAATGAACTAAGGGTATGATTTCGCCGACGTCGCAACAATAGTGATTAACCGGAAGGAGAAGATGCCAACAGAACCTACGGACGTCAGGCACAAACCTTCACGACACTAAAGCCCTTTGAACAACTGCTCCAAGGTAATGCCCAACGATGTGGCTATCTTGAACAAGGTTGAGACTGTTGGTTTCCGACGCCCTTGTTCGATGAAGCCCATGTGCGAGCGGTCGATATCGCTGGCTACAGCAAGCTGTTCTTGGGACAAATGGCGCGCTTTGCGTGTAGCGACAATGCGCGTACCTAGCACCTTATAAATAGCGTCGGCAGATGTAGCTTTCACACTGTCAGCGTAGGGCGCCTAAAAGTAACTAACCACTGACATTTGTAATAGTACGTGCTATATTGCTGACATAAGTCATACATAACACAGGAGGGTGGCCGACAATACAGTAATGGCTCCGGTGGGTTTGCAGTAACCATTTAATCCCAATACTACTGCTTAAGAACATTGCACAAGGAATTTACGTATGAATAAAGGACAAGCACAAGGCTTCTCTACGATTGAAATACTAGTCACTATTCTTGTCCTCGTGGCTGCAGGCTTCGGAGGCTGGTATGTGTGGCACAAGAATAAGAACGGGGTACCAGTGAAAGCGACAATGTCGCAGGGCACACAAAATAAGCAGCCGACTACGCCTGCTGACCCATATGCAGGTTGGAAAACGTATGCAGATAAGGGCACAGGGTCTGCTTCGGGCGTATCTATTAAATATCCCTCCGATTGGGAAGTTGCTACAGGTGGTAATGCCTTCGCGTGGGAAGTTCAACACGCTACATCACCTGAAGCCAGTATTAATGTAAGGTTTGTGTTTCTTGACGCCTCCAAGACTGCTCAGCAAGAGTGGGACGATTGTGCAAACCCAGATGCCTGCGGACCGGCACCTGGTGAGACGAAAATAGAGTCAACTACATCCACAACAAATGGGCTCGATACGTACGCAGTCAAAATGCAGGGTAGCACCGGCGTCTACTACGCAACCGTGATCAAAGGCACGAAGGCAACGGGTAGTGGGGTACCTTTCGTTGAGTTTTTGCTCAACAAGCCCGACGCCAGTACGCTAGACACTTACAAGCAAATAGTAGGTACTGCAACTTTCCCTAATTAACCTCTGACCGCATCTCACTCAAATCGTATACCGCGGGTCAACGGTTCTTCTGCATCAATAAATTTAAAAGCAACTGCTAAGGCTGCCTTAGTTTAAGGCCGCCTTGAGAAAGGCACCATGACTGAAATTTCAGGATCAACACCAGATTTAAAAGCAACTGCTAACTTGCGCGATAGACTGCTCGGTGCGACGGCTGGTTTACGAACTAACCTCAGTAGAATTGCAGCCACATGTCTACTTACTAGCGCCGGTGGTCTTGTTGCCTTCGCGGCACAAGAAGTTGCAAGCCCCGCCGCTGCTTATGCCGACACTCTTGGGTATCCATGGCCCACAGACACCGAAGCGCCCTGTCAGTTTGGGGCTGCAGGTGGCACATCATGCCAGAACACCGACCCGCTAAAGTCGTGGGATAAATATGACTGGGGCGTGTACGTAGACGGAGTCTTTCACCCCTACCGCGACGGATACGAGTATCGTAATTGCACCGACTATGTTCAGTGGAAGGAAGGTCAAGAAGGAGCCACGGTTCCGCATGGCCTCGGCAATGGTGGGCAATGGTACGACAATGTTCCTGTGAGCGAGCGGAGCACAACTCCTAAGGCTTGGGACGCTGCAGTCGTCCCCGGTAATCCCGGCCACGTGGCATTTGTAGAATCCGTAAATTCTGTAGACCCAAATAATCCAGGCAATGACAATATCACTGTCTCCGAATATAATCATGATACTCAGGGGCACGGAGATACTCGGACAGGGAAGGCAAGCGATATGGGCTTTACGGAGTACGTTGACTTCGGTAAGCATCCGACTAGTTCCGGCGGCACCCACTCCAACACGGTCACCAAACTCCAGAAAAATATTGCTAGTGATGGCACGCAGCAGCTATACACTACAACTTCTGCAGATGTGTACGAAACGTGGTGGAACTCGACGAGCAACGGGCCGCACACCAGCGATATCATCAACATTGCGCAAAACAACATCGTCGACTCGTCGAAGATAACTGCGCCAGATGGAACTCAAGAACTTTACACGGCTGTGCCCACCGGAGTTTGGGAGACGGACTGGAATGCGAGCCACGGACCGGCCAGCGCCGAGATTCTCCAGAATTTGCAGGGCGTGAGGAAGGTAATTGCCAATACCGAAGTGATTAACGGCACGACGTACTTTAACCTCTATGTGCTCACCAATAACGGGCCGTTCCACTACTGGTGGCAGCCTGGCGGCAATATCCAGTCGCGGCAGCTGGCGCAGATTAACAATCCGCTGGCAATTGTAAAAGGCACGTCACCGAGCGGCCAGGACGAAATATTTACGGCTACGCCCGGTGGGACTTGGGAAACGTCGTGGACGCCAGGCAACAACCCAACAACTACCACCGAGCTGATCGGCATTTCGCAGAACAACATCACGGCAATCGACAAGCTGAACGGGCCAAACGGTACCGAGATATTAGACAGCGCGACAACTACGGGCGACTGGGAGACAACATGGGGCGGCAACGTAGGTGGGCCGCAGCAGAACTACTTGGTTGGCAATTTTTCTGGCGCGCTGGCAGTGAAGCGGCGGATTGATACAGATGGTACCAACCAGCTGTATCTGGCGAATGGCAACAAAGTGCAGCAATATTGGTGGAACGCGACCGGGAGCGGCGGGGCGACGCTCATCAACATATCCCAGGGCAATATCGATACGATCGACCAGACGAACAACCAGCTCTATACTGGCGCTGGCGCCAATGGCTGGGAAACCTGGTGGGACGGGAGCGGCATCCACACCGGCAACCCACCGCTGATCACCGTGACCAACTACCAGTAGCGCTGACAAAGTGTGCGATAATAGACGAACATGATTGCAACACTTACTGGAGTCGTCTCCGAAAAAACACTTGAAGAATTAGTGCTGGATGTCAGCGGCGTAGGCTTTGGCCTGCTGGTGACGAGCGAAGATTACGGTCGCCTGGGCGCTGGCGACCTATGTAAGCTCTATATATATGAGCATATTCGTGAGCAGGCCCACGATTTATACGGCTTCATGGCCCTCGATACCAAGCAACTATTTGTGCAACTACTGGGCGTGAACGGCGTTGGCCCTAAGATGGCACTCAGCATTTTGAGTATCGGTAATGCCAATGAAGTGCGCCAAGCAATCGCTACCGGCGACACCAAGACTATCCAGAAAGCCAATGGCGTGGGCAAGCGCGTGGCCGAGCGCGTGGTTGTTGAGCTCAAAGATAAAGTTGGGTTGGAAGGCGTTGATTTAGCCACAACTGGCCTGCTGCAATCCGATCGCAATGTGAGCGGCGACGAAGCTGTCGAAGCGCTCATGACGCTCGGCTATTCCGCACAAGATGCAGCCAAAGCGCTGGAAGGCGTTGATAAAGAATTACCGACCGAAGAGCGTATTAAGCAGGCCCTGCGGGTTGGCAAGTGATCGACCGAATCGTCAATACCGGTGCGAGCGACGACGACCAGCAAGAAGTCGAGCTGGAAGTAACGCTGCGTCCGCACGATTTTGCCAA
Organism: uncultured Candidatus Saccharibacteria bacterium; assembly: GCA_964508535.1. GTDB lineage: Bacteria > Patescibacteriota > Saccharimonadia > Saccharimonadales > UBA4665 > PMNU01. The sequence goes on along the minus strand of CAZDTZ010000004.1, from coordinate 32,757 downwards.
TTATATTGGGCAGGAGCGGCTCAAACTCAATTTGAAGCTGGCGATTGATGCAGCCAAAAAGCGCGGCGAACCGATTGACCACATTTTGCTCTACGGCCCGCCTGGCCTCGGCAAAACCACTATGGCCAGCGTGATTGCTCACGAAATGGGCGCCCAAATCCGCATTACTTCTGGCCCGGCGATTGAGCGGGCAGGGGATTTGGCGAGCTTGCTTACAAACTTGGCCGACGGCGACATTTTATTTATCGACGAAATCCATCGTCTCAACCGCAATGTTGAGGAAGTTTTGTACTCGGCCATGGAAGACTTTAAGCTAGATATCATGCTGGGCAAAGGGCCGTCCGCCCGCTCGCTCAGGCTGGATCTACCTAAATTTACGCTGATTGGTGCTACGACGCGCACCGGTAACTTGGCCGCGCCACTGCGCGACCGTTTCGGCATGATCCATCGCCTAGAGTTTTATAAGCCAGAAGAAATTCAGCAAGTCATCGAGCGCGCCGCCAACATTTTGGGCATCAAAATGGCTGGTAATGCCGCCGAAGAATTATCCAAGCGTGCTCGGTTGACGCCACGTATTGCTAACCGATTGCTCAAGCGCGTCCGTGATTATGCCGACGTGAATGGCGACGGCATAATCGACACGGTGATTAGCCAAAAAGCGCTTGAACTATTAGAAATTGACGAGCTCGGCCTGGACCCGGCCGACCGCATGCTACTTAACGCCATTATCGATAGCTACAAAGGCGGTCCGGTGGGGGTCGAAACACTGGCGGCGTTGACTGCCGAAGAGCGTTCCACCATCGAGGATTTTTATGAGCCGTACCTTATGCAGATTGGCCTGTTGGAGCGAACGCCCCGCGGCCGCCAGGTGACGCAGAAAACGTACAAGCATCTGGGCCGCGTACCTCACAGCGACAGCGACCAGCCAACCCTGGTATAATAAATCTATGAATCCAGATCAACCTTGGCAGTCACAACCTCAGCCGCAGCAGCAGCCCGAACCGCAGCAGTATTTCTCGCCCGAACAGCAGCAAGCCCAACAAGCCGCGCAACAGCCGGCCCCTAATGCTGGCCAATGGTCTGTTCAGCCTGGGCACTCTGCCCCACCGCCACAGCACGAACACATCAACTACGAACGCCCGCGCGACCCCGATATGCACCCGATGGTTGTTATGCAACCCGGCGAGCAAATAGTCGCGACGCTCAAACGTCACCCATTTGGCATCGTCTCGCTGTACGTATCAGCACTTATCGGCATCGTTGTTGCCTCGCTGCTGGCGTTTGTTTTCTTGCCGAGCCTGTTCAACCAATATAACGTTACCGGCGCTAACTCGGCAATTTATGCTGGCCTTGGCATCTTGGTTGTTGTACTGCTCCTTGTTTTATTCGTCGCGACGTCTGTTTACTGGCAGAATCAGTGGGTTATAACTACGGACAGCATTACACAAATTACTCAGAACGGGTTGTTTGGCCGCCAGGTTGCGCAGCTGAGTATGGATAACCTTGAGGACGTGACCGTTACTCAGGACGGTATTATACCGCATATGTTTGGCTTTGGTACGCTCAAAGTAGAGACCGCTGGCGAGCGCGCTAAGTTCCAATTTCCGTATTGCCCTGATCCAACCACCTATGCTCGCAAAATCTTGGAAGCACACGAACAGTTCCTCGAAGAACGTCGGAACATCCAAAATCACCCGTCAGCGCCCTCTAACGGTTAGCAGGTTAGCGCGGAGCCAGCCGGCTACGTTAGCGCCTCTAATTGAGGCTGCTTTTGACGTACTTTTCACCGCCTTCAAGGGTGGCGGTTAGTGTGTAATGACCGCAAGCGGCTTTGAGGTTGTCGCAGGCTGAGCCATCGGCTGCGGTGACCTGGTAGCTGTAGCAATTGGCGATTGGCTTAGCTGATGTAGTTGGCTGACCGTTGGCCATGCAGCCAGTGGTTGATTTGCTCCAGTGCGGGTCTTTGACTGCGCCAGCGGATAGTTTCTTGAGGTTCGCGGTGCGCCAGGCGGGGTCGTTGAGGTTTGCGAGCGCTGGGTATTGGCTGTTTTCGGCATAGAATGCTTCGAGCTGGCCCTGGAGGGTGTCGATGGCGTCTTGGCGAGCGACGTTGCGGTTTTTGGCCTGCACACCACTGTAGGTGAGTGCAACCAGCGACGCCAGAATAAGGGCCAGTACAATGACAACCAATAGTTCGATAATGGTAAAGCCGAGGGATTTGCCTCGAGTTTTAGAGTTTTGAAGGTAGTGAGGTGTATTCATACTGCCTTGATTATAGCGCATTGTCTGTGATGTGGGGCAAGGTGTATCGCAATATGTGTATTGTAACCCAGCTGTTAGCTTGGTGTATTGACGGCGCGTAGGACTTCGGCAGTTGTAGTTTGGCCACGCAAGGCTTTGACAAGGCCATCCAGAGCGAGCGGTACAAAGCCGTCTTTGAGCGCCACGGCGTTGAGTGTAGGTACGGACAACACCTCGTGCGACAGCAGGGATTTTTGGATGCCATCAGAGTTTTGTAATACTTCAACAATTGCAACCCGGCCTTTGTATCCAGTGTGGCCACAGGCGGCGCAGCCTTCGCTGCTGGGGCGCCAGAGGTGGGTTACACCACCAGTTGTGCTATTGAGCTGTTTGACGTCGCCAAAAATAGCTGGCGCTAGCTGGCGTTCCAGCTCGTGCACTTTTTTGCGGGCACTCGGGGTGAGCATGCCAAATTGTATGGCCAGTTGTTTTTGTTCGTCGGCGTCGAGGGCGTAACGTTCGCGGCAGTCCGGGCACAGAGCGCGAACCAACCGTTGACCAACGCACAAGCGCAATCCGGTTGCAAGCAGGAATGGCTCAACGCCAGCGACTCGTAAGCGCAGAGCGGCAGCAACCGCGCTCTCGGCATGTAAACCGGCCAGCAATAAGTGCCCTGTTGTGGCAGCATGTACAGCGAGTTCGGCAGTTGTGCTGTCCGGAATGTCGCCGAGCATAATAATATTGGGATCTTGCTTGAGCGCAGCACGCAAGCCTTCGGTCACGGTCATCCCGTTGCTCTCTATATACGATTGACTGGCGCCCGGCAGGCGATGTTTGGTGTGTAGTTCGACGGTGGCAATGCTCACTAATGGGCTATTGAGTTGGTCAAGCAAGCTAAACAAAGTGGAAGAAACACCGCTGTGCCGCGGCCCGGCTACGGCGACCAGGCCGTGCGGAGTAGTCAACACCGTTTGCAACGCGGTGAGCCCCTGCCCCCAAAAGCCTAAACTTTCTAGTTCTTGCGGTTTGCCAAGCTTGAATGACAGATGGAGTACGGCTTTTTCACCGCCAAATACTGGCATGGTGGAGAGGCGGATAGAAACCTCGTGGCCGTCGATTGTCTCGGCGTACTCGCCTTCTTGCGGCGACTGCGTGTCTTGCTCGTTGAGTCCGGCGCGCTTTTTGGCAGCGGCAAGCACGGTACCGAGGGCGGCGCGGGGTAGCTTGTGCACACCGCGCAGACTGCCGTCGATGCGGTAGCGCACTAACACAAAGCGTTCGAAGGGCTCGATGTGGATGTCACTGGCACCATGCTTAACACCGTGTTCAACCAACATGGCAAGCGTTTCCACCACCTGCTTGTCGCTGAATTTATCGGCGTTCGCCAAAAACCGCTCTGTGAGTAAATCCTTCACGCCCATTTCAGGCTCATTATATACGAAAAGCGTAAGCATTGTCAGTGCTTCTAAAAGATTATTGCGTGATACCCCTAGCGTATTGAGGTAGAATATACTAGTATCAGTGACCGGTGGAGAGTGTAACTATTTTGGAGGGTAGATAATTAGTATGGCAGCAAAAAAAGATCCCAAGGAAATTCAGCCAGTACACGCATCTGGGCCAAGCGAAGGTAAGACCAAAGCCCTGGGCATGGCGCTAGAACAGATCGAAAAACAATTTGGTAAGGGCTCGATCATGACCTTGGGCACAAATTACGCCCAAAAGGTGGAGACCACGCCAACCGGTAGCATCTCGCTTGACCTGGCGCTGGGTGGCGGATTGCCACGCGGCCGCGTTATCGAAATTTACGGGCCAGAATCAAGTGGTAAAACCACCCTCACCTTGCACGCCATTGCCGAAGTGCAGCGCGCTGGTGGCACCGCGGCCTTTATCGACGCCGAGCACGCCCTCGACCCGGCCTATGCCAAGCGCATTGGCGTGGACGTGAATAACTTGTTGCTGTCGCAGCCCGACAACGGTGAGCAAGCGCTCGAAATTGTGGAGACCTTAGTGCGCTCGAATGCCGTGGATATCATTGTGATTGACTCTGTTGCCGCCTTGGTGCCACGCGCCGAAATCGAAGGCGATATGGGCGACTCCTTGCCTGGCCTGCAGGCTCGCCTCATGAGCCAAGCCCTACGCAAGCTCACCGGTGTTATTAACCGTTCTAAGGCAACAGTGGTGTTCATTAACCAGATCCGTATGAAGATCGGCGTAATGTTCGGCAACCCTGAAACCACCACTGGTGGTAACGCCCTCAAGTTCTACGCCTCGGTGCGTATGGACATCCGCCGCATTGGCCAAATCAAGGCCGGCGAAGCCGTGATCGGCAACCGTACCCGCGTCAAAGTAGTCAAGAACAAGATCGCGCCGCCGTTCCGTGAGGCAGAGTTCGACATCATGTACAACGAGGGCATTAGCAAGAGTGGCGACATTCTTGACCTTGCTGTTATTCACAACATCGTCGAGAAAGCTGGGGCCTGGTTTGCTTACGGCGAAGGCAAAATCGGCCAAGGTCGCGAAGCCGCTAAGACCTATCTCCAAGAAAATCCCAAGGTGATGGAAGAGATCGCTGTCAAAGTCCGTAAAGCTGCTGAGCCAAAGGAGTAGGCGGTATGGCCAGTAAGCTACACCTCAAAAAGGGACCAACGCTTCAGGATTACCAAAAGTATGTTGCAGAATCTGTGCGCGAGCGTGGGTTCAAAGATGATACTATCCAACAACGCTTCATGTTGCTGATCGAAGAATGTGGTGAGTTTGCCCGCGCTGCCCGCAAGCATGCCGGCCTCGGCTTTGCAGCGGACACGCACACTGCTGAGCTCGACCAAGAAGCCGCCGATGTATTTATCATCCTGTTGGGTATGTGTAATATGATGGGTATCGACCTCGAGCAAGCCTTCCGCGACAAAGAGGAGAAGAATAAGCAGCGCGTCTGGAAGTAAGACGGCGCATCCGTATACTTGACATTTTTACATCTAAGATGTATAATATGTAAATTATGTCACAGTCCGAACAGAGATTACGGTTTGACGGTGCTGTTGTTAGCTATGCTAGCAACATGACGCCTCATTATATTGGCCAATTTGGCCCTCCACAAGAGACGGCAGTAAATGCCGACTACGCGTTGTATCAGCCTGAAGTCGGTGTGGTGGTTGGCGATGGCGTGGGTAAAGGACGTTATGCACCATGGGCGAGCGAACTTGTCGTTAAACGAGTTATTCGCCGTGCTCTAGAAGTACGTTTGTCCGAAGTGCCTATTGACGAAGTAGAAGAGCTGATGCATTCTGACGTGCTGCCGCACGTTGATGAGGCGCTCGGTAGGAGTAAGAATAGCTATAAAGACCAAAAAGAGTTCGAGGGAATAGAAAATGCCAGTGCGGCTGTAGGCGGGTTGCTACTCGCTCGCAATAACCACCTTGTCGCATTCGCTGCCGGCGACGTACTTGTCCAACTCTTGGCTCGACGTATGTCGAAGGAAACCGGCGTTTTGGAAGAAAAATTCCTCGACCTGACAGTAGAACAATGTAGCGAGAACGAGCTCCATAACACCTTTAACGGTACAGGTCGACCAAATCGCAACGAACTTTATTCTGTTGGCGGTGTGACATTGCCACCACAAATGACGCACGACCAAGTGTTTGTTTTCCCGGCTCAAGCTGGTGACCGCGGCATGGTAAGTACTGACGGTTTTGGTGGTGACCGACCACATCAGCGTCCGCCACGCAACATAGTCGCCGACAATCTGTTTTTGGATCCCAATGCGACCGCTGAACAAGTTGCACACCGCCTTGCTCAAATCCCCAATCTTTGTGACCAGCTTAATATGCGTGTTCCTGTCATTAAAGACGGGCAAGAGGGGCACTATTACTTCAGCCCGAAGCTTGATGATATGGCCCTCGGCGTCCTATCTGCACGCGACGCCTAATCACTGGGCACAGTTGAAGTAAGTGGATGAGTTTTCTGTGGGCGCTTTCGCAGAGTTTGTAGTAAAGTAGAAACGATATGTTTGTTATCACAGGTGCGAGCGAAGGGTTAGGTCTGGAATTGGCGCTGATGTTGGCCGCCAAAAATAAGACAGTGGTATGCTTATCGCGCCACGATCCGCACGTACCCGGGGTTATTTGGCTCCAAACCGACCTGACCAAAGAAGTGTCAGTCGAAGCCGTGTCCGAAGAAATTCTTAGCCGCGCCGAACCACTCGAAGCGCTTATTAACTGTGCGGGCGTGATGGGTTACGAGACGGCTGGCCAGAAGTTTACGTTTGCGGAGTTGGATCGGCTTTTCCAGACCAATATTGCCGGAGCTATGCTGCTAACTGCGCGTTTGATGGATCGTATCAAAAAAGACAAAGCAGATATCGTCAATGTTGCCTCAACCGTTGGCGCTCGGGCGAATGATGAAACGCGTTCCGCCTATAGCGTTTCCAAATGGGCAATGCGTGGCTACTCGGCTAATCTGCAACTCCAATTGAAAGATACAAAGTGCCGCGTCATTAGTTTTTGCCCTGGTGGTTTTAAGTCGCGGATTGCCGAGAAAGTGACCGGTGTAAAAACGACTGATCCCGAGAATTGGATGGAAGCCAAAGACGTTGCCCTTTGCCTATTGCAGACCCTCGCCCTTCCCAAAAACATGCAGGTGACCGAAATTATTATCGATCGCAAAAAAGTAACCCGTTAGCCATGGGAAGTTTACCCATTCAAATTGTGGACGAAAACGACCAGCCGGTCGGTTCGGCGACTAAGCAGGAGGCGTGGGACAAGGGTTTGATCCATCGCTGCGTCCGCGTAGTTGTCGAAAACGCAGCAGGCCAGATTTTGTTACAGCATCGTACACTAACGAAGGATATTTTCCCCAACTGCTGGGACACTGCCGCCGCTGGGCATGTTGATGCTGGTGAGGACTATGACGCCGCAGTAGTGCACGAAATTGACGAAGAACTGGGCCTCAAAGGTCTCGCACTAACTGAGATGGGTACGTATCGTAGCGACGAAACAATAGACGGGAGGCGCTTTAATCGTTTTGCGCGCGTCTATAGAGCAACGAGCGAGGAAACGCCGACACAGTTTGAAGTTGGTAAGATTGACGGTTGGCGATGGTTCACGATCCAAGACATAAAAGAGCTTATAAAAAACCATCCCGATCAAGTTACAGACGGTTTGCGTCAAGTATTTGAACGGTATTACTAGGAATTATATGACGCATCCGCCTGTTGTTATTGTGGACGAAAACGACCAAGAGATAGGCAGCGCCATGCTCGCTGAGGCTTGGAAAAACGGATTATACCACCGAGTAGTCCATATTGTTGCCGAAGATGAGCAAGGTCGGATTCTGCTGCAGCGCCGCGCGGCCGGTGCTAGGCTGTGGCCCCATCGTTGGGATCACTCTGCTGGCGGCCACGTTGATGAAAGCTTTGACTACGATAGTGCCGCCGTAGCCGAGGTCGCCGAAGAGCTTGGCTTACACGACGTTCATCTTGAAAAAATTGCTACACACCCCTCCAAGCTTATGCACGACGAGCTGGTGTTGAACCGTTTTGCGACGTTATATCGCTTACGGATTTCGGCAGACACACCAATCAACCCAGCGCAAGACGAAGTTAGCGAAACGCGTTGGTTCACGCTAACAGAGGTAAAAGACCTCATCAAGCGACATCCCGAGCAGTTCACGGACGTCTTCCGCTACACCATTGCCACATATTATTCGTAAGAGAGTACGCTTAACTTATAGCCAGAGCCTATGAAAATTACTGCCATCAAGCAACAAGTGAAACGCCAAGGTCGGTATTCGGTGTATGTGGACGAGAAATTTTCGTTTGGGCTGAGCGAGTCTGGCCTGATTGAGAGTGGTTTGGCCAGCGGGCAAGAGCTGACCAATAAAGAACTAGACGCACTCAAAAAAACTGCAGGACTAGACAAGGCGTATGGGAATGCGCTGCGGTATGTGGTGATGCGGCCGCGCAGCGAGTGGGAAATGCGCGATTATTTTCGGCGCAAACAGATTGACGGTGACGCAGCAGAGCAAATTATTGATCGTTTGCGTGGGCTAGGTTTACTCGATGACCTGGCATTTGCCCGTGCCTGGGTCTCAAACCGGCGGCTGCTCAAGAGCATCAGCAAACGCAAACTACAGCTTGAGCTGAAGCAAAAACATGTGCCCGGCGACATTATCGACCAGGCTCTTGCCGAGGATGCAACAGACGAGCGCGATTCGTTGCGCCAGTTGGTTGAGAAAAAGCGCCACCGCTACCCCGATCCCCAGAAGTTTATGCGTTACCTTGCTGGCCAGGGCTTTGGATTTGACGATATAAAGACAGTTTTGCGAGAAGGCGAAGACGAGTAGCCAAAAACAGGGGGTGCTAGGCCATGGCGCTGGCGCGAGCCGGGACTTTTTGCTCGAGTTCGTTGATGATGATCCTCTTGTCGGTAATCTCTACGATCTGGGTGCGGTCAACGCCCAGATTGCCCCCATTAAAATTGCGCAGAATGGATTGCGAAACATACAGTTTTTTGATGTACATGCTCTCTACTTCGACAGCAAAATCGCTCACTTTGCCAATTTTGGTGCCGCCGGTAGTAACAACCTGCTTACCGAGGGGTTCAAAATGGACGGCTAGCACGTTGTGCAGGCGCACCAGCTCGCCGGGGTCGGTGAGCGCTTCCACGTCGTTAACCACAATGCCTTGCGGCAGTACTTCGCGGATATCCTGGCTGAGCAGTACGGGCTCTCTCTTGCGGTTACCGTATTCCTGGCAGTAAAAGCCTTCAATCTTGAGGTTGTCCGGGTTGATGATTGGCTCCATGGTTTCGCCGATGACGCTACTGGTACGTAGACTAAGAATCGGCCGTTTGATAATCATGGCAGAAAGTTGCAACATGCACGTATTATACCGCGGCAACGGGAGGTTCTGCCACCTTACAAAAAAGGCTTGTGCTTTTGGGTAGCTTTGGATATTATGCCGCGCGTGAAGCGAAAAACACATTTACACTTACAGACAATCACGAGCTGCTTTGTTGCGATATTCCTCGCAACGCTGCCCTTAACTGCGTGGGCCGATACCATAGCCCTTGGCACCACAGTGGGCGACCAGGCACCCCCGCCTGCCCCGGTTCTTATTACTGAAATCCAGCCAGGAAGTGCGGCAAGCGCCTCCGAAGAATTTATAGAGTTATACAACAGAACCGCACAGTCAATTGATTTTAGCGTCCATGCCTGGCGGCTCGAAATAGCCAGTAGCACGGCAACAGGCTGGGAGTCTCCCCTCCGTACTATTACGCTTAAGGGTGTTATTGCCAGCGGCCAGTCATACACGTTCGCCAGTCAATACACAAGCAGTGGGCAAGTGGTGCCTTACTTGCCAGGAATTGCAGCGGCATGGTTTAGCGCCGGTATATCAGCGGCGGCGGGGCACATACGCTTAGTGTATACGACGAACCAATTGCAAGCCGATGGCACCTGCGGCACAACCGAAACCGTGGTCGACGAGGTAGAGTGGAGTGCGCCTAAAAGTGGTGGGCCAGCTACGCCGTCGCTCGATGGCCGGGCAGTATTTGTGGCCGCCAAGAGTACGGGCATTGCTGCGGGTAGCAGCCTTGTGCGCCTGATCGACCCAGCAATTCAGACTTATATCGACACTAATAGTGATGTCGTTGATTTTGGAGTGTCCAGTATGCCGACTCCGGGCACCGGCAATACGACTCTTGCAGCTACTAGCCCGCAGCCAACCGCAGACCAGATTTCGCCAGCTGTACTTAGCGATGGATGTGATCCCAGCCTAGTGACTGCCCCGCCCGACCCCACAGACAGCACTAACGATGGCACCACCCAAAGTCCTTTGCAGCAGCCAGTGGATTCGCCACCTGTTGTTAGCGCAGGTGATGATGGCACACGCTTAGCCGATGGTAATGGTGATTCGCCGCCATATGTGCCGGCAGCTGTGCCTGCGATCCCCGCCGCAGACCAAGGCCTGTTCGGCCCACAGATCAGCGAATTGTTACCAAATCCCGCTGCCCCGCAAACAGATGCTCATGACGAGTTTATAGAATTATATAACCCTAATGATGTGCCATTTGACCTCAGTAATTTCGTGCTTGAGTCCGGTCTTGAGAGTGTGCATACATATACTTTGCCAGTCGGCACTATTTTGCCTCCCAGGTCATTCAGGGCTTTTCTCTCGGTGGATACTAAGCTCGGGTTGTCAAATGCAGGCGGGCAAGTGGTCTTGCTCGATCCGTTAGGCGGCAGTATAGCCAAGACCGACCCCTACAGCACAGCAAAAGATGGGCAAGCATGGATATTCGCTAATGACACCTGGCAGTGGACTATCTTGCCAACGCCAAATGCTGCTAATGCTGTGCATACGCCTGTAGCGGCGGGCTCCGCCAAGAAGCCAGTCGTTCCCGTGGTCACTAGCGCCAAAAAGGTCGCGGCGGTTAAGGCAGCGTCCACCAAGGCGAAACCCAAGCCCACAAAAACGGCTACACCCAAGCCAGCTAAAACCCCGGCGACAACCAAGCTGCAGACCGCGGCAGCGGTTGTCCCTGATTCGCCCGTGCATCCCAGTATACTTGCAGCGGCAGGCGTTCTCGCGCTACTATACGGTGCATATGAGTACCGCACAGACATGGCAAACAGAGTCTACCAGCTCCGAGAGCACCGAAATGCTCGCCGAGAAGCTCGGGCGCGCTCTAAAGGGGGGTGAGGTAATTGAGCTCGCTAGCGACCTTGGCGGTGGCAAGACTACTTTCGTACGTGGCCTGGCGCGTGGTGCTGGCAGTAAGGACAAGGTCGCCAGCCCTACATTTACGATCAATAAAGTCTACGACTGCCCTACATTTCAGATCCACCACTTTGATTTTTACCGATTGAGCGAGCCGGGAATTATTGCCGATGAACTGGCAGAAGTGCTTGGAGACCCGCAAGCGGTAATTGTTATCGAATGGGCAGACGTTGTGCAGCATGTTCTGCCTGCCGATCGGTTAAGTATTACTATTGCGCAGACACCCAGTGGTACGCGTGATATAACATTCCACGCATCGCCAGCAGTAACATATTTAGTGGAAGCCCTCAAATAAAAAGCTTGAGCTTAGCTCAGCATCTGTCGTACACTGGGGTTAGTAAGGGGGATTTATGAATCCAGAATCAACAACACCAGCTTCAGGAGCGGTCGAACCAAGTCCGGCAACACCTGCACCTGCACCAACCATTCCAAGCTCAGGACAACCTACAATCTCACCACCACCTCCACTCTGGCAACCGCCAACAAATCAGCCTGGCATGGCATCTGCCCAGAAGAGCAAAGCCCCCATGATCATCGGCATCATCGTTGGCATCATCGTACTCGTAGTGGCCTTGCTGGGTGTAGCCATATTCTTTCTGAGGAGCCCCAGTATCCAGGCCAAGAATACATCGACACTTTTTATGCACTACATTACTGCGGGTGATGCAGCAAAGGCCGCTACGTATAGCACCGGCACGGCAAGCAACCTGGCGACCATTACGCCTTCTGTGCGTGGCAGCTATTCTTTGAGCCAAAGCACAATGCAAAGCGGTAAGGGCTACTACCTTTATAACCTTGTCAACGCAAAGGATAAGTACGCACGCACCACTGTCCAAAAAACAGGCAGTACGTGGAAGGTTGTTTCGTTTGTTTTTAGTGCCGAATCACTCAAGCTCGTACCATCTGGCAGTGTCGCAACCACTACGACAATCAGTCCAACTACTACTGCAGATGCAACGTGCTTGGTCCCCACCGACTACAACATCTTGCTGAAGGAAATTAACGACTCTACTGCCCCCAACACCTATGTGTACACGCACGATGTGCAGTTTATCCAGAACGTGCACTTTAATGCTGATTCGCTTAACTTTGTCGACCCAGTATCCTCACAAGAGGGTATGGTGAGCTCTTTTGCTGATTTCTATAAGGCCAATACGACTAAGAAATTTACCATTCACCTGTATGGAAGTGTAGCAACTACCGCTGCGTCCGACCTTAGCTTTGCCAACCAGCGCGCTGAGAAGGTCAAAAGTCTACTAGAGGCAAACGGCGTCCCCGCTTCATATATTGTTATCGATGCCGCTCAGAATATTAATTCCGCTGGCGGCAGCGCAAGCAACTCAACCGACCAAGCAACATCTCGCGTTGTAGTGCTAAAGGTCGACCCAGGTACGACCTGTAACGGCAAAAGTAGCACTGGACGATAGTATCTGTTACCATTGTCGGTATGTTGATCCTTGGTATACGCACCGACAAGCCGGAAGCCGAAATCGGCTTATTTGATGGCGACACTAAACTGGCCTACGAAATTTGGCCTGCACACCGTGAGCTATCCGATACGATCCACCGCAAAATAGGAGATATGTTGCAAGGCAAGCACAAGAAACTTGAAGAAGTGCAGGGTATTGTGTGCTTTCAAGGTCCCGGAAGCTTTACTGGGCTACGCATAGGTCTTACCGTTGCCAACGCCTTGGCGTACAGCCTTTCTGTCCCGATTGTTGCTGCGATGGGGGATACCTGGATTACACACGGCACTGGGCGGCTGCACGCAGGTGAAGACGATAAGCTCGCCTTGCCGCACTATGGTGCTCCGGTGCACATCACGCTCCCAAAACGTTGATCTGTTTGAGGTTATCCACAACCGGCATACGCGTAATTGACTTTTCGCTACCTTAGACTACAGTTATAAGTAGCAAAACTAACAAAAAGTGAGAAAAAATGAAAAGACTTAGGCTACTTATATCAGCATTAGTGCTGTCTGTAAGTGCGGTGTTGCCGCTCCTTTCCCCTGTTATCGTGCACGCGACGCCCAACAACTGTACGTGGACGGGCACAACAAACAACAACTTTAACACGGCCGGGAACTGGACGGGCTGTAACAGTACGGTGCCCCAAGCGGCCGATAACCTTGTGTTCGACAACACAAGCCTGAGCGTTGACACGACGCTTAACAATAACATTGTTGGGCTATCTGTCGGTACGGTTACGTTCCAAGGCACTAACGGCCCATCGTCGCACGCTTTTACGCTTACGGGTAATGCGTTGACGGTCAACGGCACTATCGCCACCTCAAGTACCACGCCAAACGTCAACCTTCCACTTACGTTGGGCGCAGCCATTTCTATTACAGGCTTCGGCATTGATACAAGTGCTCTGGGGACAATTAACCTCAATGGTCACAACTTAACGGTTGGCACAGGCAGCGACACGCCATTCGTTAACTTGTCGGGGGCTCTATCTGGTACCGGCAACCTCAATACATTGACTGGTGCGGACCTTGCTCTGCAGGCCGACAACTCTGGCCTGACTGGTGCAGTTAACATTGCAAGCGGGTCGAGCGTTGAAGCACACGTGCCAAACGCCCTCGGGAGTTCTAGTAGTACTGTCGCGGTAACAAGTGGTGGATCGCTTGATTTCTGCGGACTTAATGACGGAACAGTTCCACAGGCCATATCCGTAGGTGGGGCTGGCTTGAGCAGTGCCGGCGCACTGGTCGCCGTGGTGTCCTGCGGTATGGGCGGTGGCGGTGGTGGTGGCTCAACTGCAGCCGCAAAAGTCACGCTTTCCGGTGCGATTACCCTAACCGCAGACACAGTGGTGACTGCCAGCGACACACTTACCCTCACAGGCGCTTTAAGCGGCAGCTTCGCGGTCGCACTCCACGCAGGCTCCACTGGTAGCTTAGTTATTAATTCGTCCAACAACACTTCAAACACACCAAATGGCACCAACACGTCCCCCGTTGTATCAGTTGATTACAACGCCAACAGCCCATCTACGCCCATTGACGTGCCGTTTAATACTACGGCCAATGTTGACGGTACATACGGTAGTACATCCGTTGATAGCGGTGGCATCCTGAAAGGTACTGGAACCGTAGGCGACCTCAGCGTCTTTGCTGGTGGTACTGTTGCACCTGGCCACAGCCCCGGCTGCCTAAATAGCGGCAACCTGACACTCTCCGGTACGTTCCAAGCCGAGCTTGGCGGCACTGATGCCTGCACTGGGTACGACCAGATGAAAGTGACCGGAACAGTCGACGTCACTGATGGAACGTTGAGTGTTAGCCTCTACAATGGCTTTAAGCCTTCCAAGGGTAGCTCCTTCACTATCATCGATAACGATGCATCTGATGCGGTTGTCGGTACGTTCACAAACATGGATGAAGGCTCGACCTTTACCGTCGGTGGCTACGTCTTTGCAATTAGCTACGTTGGTGGCGATGGCAACGATGTTGTCCTGACCGTACAAGACGTACCTGCAACCCCTGACACCGGGTTCATGCTTATCAAGAACAATCCAATTGTGAGCGCCGTAGTTATCATTGCAGCGGCTGCGGGTGTTGCCTTTATCGCTAACCGCAAGAAGTTCGCCTTTTCTCGCTCACGCTCACGCCGATAAAATTTCGGCAGACGATTAACAAACACAAAAATAAATACCAGGTCCGCGTATGACGCTCGATAATCCGGTGCTAGCCGGAAGAATGAAAAGCCAGCCCCGGCGCTCAATATATGAGCGCCGTGCGTTGGTTGTTGGGCGCCCGCGTTTAGTGACCGAGATGCGGATACCGACTAAGCCACAGGCAAACTCTGAGCCCTCTAAACCAAAGAAAGCTGTCTTTACACGCCCCCCGCTCACCGCAAGTAAGGCATCTCAACCACATGCACCACGCACGAGTCGTTCTAAGGTTCTAATGCGCGGCATTACCCAGCACCCCACTAGTCGTCGTGCAACGGGAAAGAAGCGTAGCTCCCTGCGTGCCAAGTCTTTGACCGCGCTCGCCGTCCTGTTATTTTTGTTCGGTATTGGGGTTGGCGTTACCGGCCTTCGCACCAACAGCAAAGTGGCGGCACAAGTCAAACACCTACAGGTGGCAAGTGACACCGGCAGTGGGAACGGTACCGGCAACGCTGCCGTCCCCTCTGAGGGCGCTACCCCATCAGTCGGCAGCTACCAAGTTGCCGGTGATCTGGCACGGACGATTACCATACCGAAACTGAATGTCTATGCGCGTGTCCTCCAGGTAGGCGTGAATAGCAAAAACGAGCTTGGTACGCCCAACAATATCTATGACACTGCGTGGTACACTGGCAGCTCCAAGCCCGGCCAACCAGGCGCCACGTTAATCGACGGCCACGTGTCTGGGCCGACCCACAATGGTGTTTTTTATGGTCTCAAGACGCTGCAGCCTGGCGACAAGATTCAAATAGCCCGTGGAGACGGTACGGTGCTCCATTACACCGTGGTCACCAGCAAGACATACGACGCCGACAACGTTGATATGGCGGCTGCCCTCACGCCTATTACCGCAGGCGAGTCTGGGCTCAACCTCATTACCTGCACGGGCAAAGTCAACAGCACCAACAATGGCTTTTTGTCGCGCCTGGTGGTGTTTGCCTCTCAGGATTAGGCCTGGGTATAACTTGCTTGGCCCACGCCCGCGGAAATGTATTGCGGCTATGCACCACGCGGCGTATACTTTTAAGTAAGGATTTGCCTGATCTGTCTAGCAGTCCGATTACAAATATTTCTAATTTTTTCGAATTTCAGAGTGATTACTAGGCTAGAGAAGTGATAGCGATTGCTATAGTAGCTGCTCTGTACGATAGAAAGGTTTACCATGGATCCAATTACCATAGTCCTCGCTGTGGCGGGCCTTGCCGTGGGTTTCGGCGCCAACACCATCGTTACCAAGCGACGTATTGGCTCGGCCCAAGACCAAGCGAGTAAAGAGTTATCCAAAGCCAAACGCGAGGCCGCAAAGGTTGTCGAAGAAGCTCGTGAGAGCGCTGCGAAGTTGGTCGAGGAAGGTCGCAAAGAAGAGCAGGCCCGCCGCCGAGAACTCAAGGATCTTGAACAACGTTTAGTGAACCGTGAAGACTCGCTCGACAAAAAGTTGGACGAGCTCGACAAACGCACTGAACGCCTGCGCGTTGGCGAAGGCGAAGTTGAAGCACTGAAGGACGAAATTCGCGCCATCCGCACCCGTCAGCAAGAAAAGCTAGAAAAAGTCGCTGGCCTCAGCAAACAAGATGCTGCCGAGAAACTCATGCAGATGACCGAGCGCGATATTCGTAACGACCTCACCGGCCTGATTGCGAAGTTGCAGAATGAAGCCAAAGACAATGCCGAAGAGCAAGCTGCGTTGATTATCACGACCGCTATGGAACGCATGGCCAGTGAAGTGACTGCCGAGCGCACTGTGAGCAGCGTGAAGCTAGAAGACGAAGAAATGAAAGGCCGCATTATCGGCAAAGAAGGCCGTAACATCCAGGCCCTGCAACGCGCCACCGGCGTCGACATTATGGTTGACGACACGCCCGGCTATGTGGTGCTGTCCAGCTTCGATCCAGTTCGCCGCGAAGTTGCTCGCCAAGCCCTCGAAATGCTGATGAAAGATGGCCGCATTCACCCTGGCCGCATCGAAGAAGTTGTCGAAAAAGCTCAAAAGAACGTCGAGAAAGATGTTTTGCGCGCCGGCGAAGACGCTGCCCGCGAAGTGGGCGTCATTGGCATCCCCAAGGAAATTTTGCACTTACTGGGTGAATTAAAGTACCGCACCAGCTACGGCCAAAACGTACTCAAGCATTCCACCGAAATGGCACACATCGCTGGCATTATCGCCGAAGAAGTCGGTGCTAACGTCAAGACCGCCAAATATGCTGCTTTAGTTCACGACCTTGGTAAGGCTTTGACCCACAAGATGGAGGGCAAGCACCACCACATTTCTGGTGAGATGCTGCGCAAGTACGGCGCACCCGAAGAAGTCGCCCTCGCTGCCGAACAACATCATGATGACGTTGAAGCTACCAGTACCGAAGCCTTGATTGTCCGTGTGGTTGACGCGATTTCTGCCTCCAGGCCGGGCGCCCGCAATATCTCCGCCGAGAACTTCGTGGAGCGCATGAAGGAACTTGAGAACGTGGCCAACAGCTTTGGCGGCATCGAAAAATCCTACGCCATTAGCGCTGGCCGCGAAGTTCGCGTCTTTGTGAAACCGCAGAATATCGACGACCTTGCCGCCATTAAGCTGGCGCGCGACATTGCCACCAAGATCGAATCAACCATGCAGTATCCCGGTACCATCAAAGTCAACGTTATCCGCGAAACCCGCGCCATCGAATTCGCGAAGTAGTACTACCGAATGGACATCAACGATTACGACGCATTTTTGTTTGATTGGGATGGTACGTTGGCTCGCAGCCTAGAACTGTGGTTGAGCGAGTTGCACAAGCAGCACGTGCGTTACAATCTGCCGATTAGCATAGCAGACAACGCCCGCCTATTTGGCGATTTGCAGTCGCCACTTCGTTATGGCTTGCCCCCGCATCTGTACGACACGTTTCAGCAAGAAACAAATGACAATGTGCAGGCCCAACTACCTAATACTCCCATGTACAACAATGCCAAAGATATACTCCAAGTACTAAAGTCTAAAGGAAAAAAACTGGCGCTGATTACGGCCTCGACCCGTAAGAGCCTTGATTTGGTCATTGCCGACCATGACGTCGAGGATTTGTTCGACATCATCGTGACCGAAGAAGTCGTAAAAACACACAAACCAGACCCTGAAGGCATCAACTTGGCAATCGAGAGGCTAGGCGTCGACAAGTCCAAGGCCATTATGCTCGGTGATTCGGACAAAGACTTGCGGGCTGCCAAAAACGCCGGCATCGACAGCGCATTATTCTATCCGCCAGCTCACGAACCAATTTACGTGCTGTCTGAGCTCCAATCCCACGGCCCCAAATATACCATCCGCGCGTGGCAAGAACTGCTCGATCAGTTACAATAGGGCTATGAAACCAGAGATCGAGGTCAAATTTTTAGACGCTAACCACGATGCCCTGCGCGCTAAGCTCAAGGAATTAGGCGCTGAGTGCGTGCAACCAATGCGCCTGACCAAACGCAAAAACTATGATTTTGCAGATGGCCGATTGGCTGCTGGCCGCCATGGCTGGGTACGTTTGCGTGACGAAGGCGACAAGGTTACGCTGGCCTACAAGCAGCTGGACGACCGGAGTGTTGACGGCATGAAAGAAGCACAAGTGACCGTTGATAGTTTTGAGGCGGCTGAGGCCATATTGACGGCAATTGGTTTGGACGCCAAAAATTACCAAGAGACCAAGCGCGAGAGCTGGAAATTGGGAGATGTTGAGATCGAACTCGATGAATGGCCGTGGCTCAAGCCTTTTGTGGAATTAGAGGGTCATGACGAAGCGAGCCTTAAGGAATTGGCCGCCAAGCTTGGGCTAAACTGGGAGAATGTCCAATACGGAAGTGTGGAGATCGGATACCGGGCCGAATATGGGGTCAGTGATAAAGAGTTCAATACGCTCACGGCGGTTACATTTGATGAGCCGGTTCCAGCGCTGCTAGAAAAAGGGCGTCGCGCATGAACATCCTATACATTGGTGACGTCATGGGCGAACCGGGTATTAAAGTGGTGGAAAAAGTATTGCCCGGTTTGCGCAGAGAGCACGGTGTTGATTTGGTGATTGCCCAGGCCGAGAACTTGAGCGATGGCAAGGGCGCACGCCTAGGAGACTTTGAGCGCCTGCGCAAAGCTGGCGTTGATTTTTGTACTGGCGGCAACCACATCCTGCACCGCAAAGAGATTTTTTCGCAGCTTAACGACCCGAATGTGCCAATCATCCGCCCGGCCAATTACCCTGCCGGCACACCCGGTCTCGGCTACAAATACATTACAACGCCAAAAGGGAAGGTGCTGGTGGTAAGCTTGCTCGGCCAAATTGTGGGCCGCCAATCTGGCGAAATCGTCGACAATCCGCTGCAAGTTATCGATCAAATTTTGGAGGCCGAAAAAGACACGGAGCGCGCCGCAACCGTGGTTAATTTTCACGGTGATTTTTCAAGCGAAAAACGCATCATTGGCTATTACCTGGACGGACGCGTTACGGCGGTTATTGGTGACCACTGGCACGTGCCAACCGCCGATGCCGACGTGCTACCCAAAGGCACTGCGCACCAAACTGATGTGGGCATGTGCGGCTCGCTGGACTCGAGTCTGGGCGTCAAGTTCGACACGCTTATCCCGCGCTGGCGCGATGGCAGGGTCACCCAAAACACGTTGGAAACCACGGGCCGCATGCAGTTCGATACATTACTCATCGAGACGACCGACGCCGGCTTAGCGAGCACGGCCACTTTCATGCAAAAGATTTTCTAGCCTTCGCGGCCACCAAAGCCAATCGCGGCGATAACCACGCTAACAATAGTGTTGATAACCACGATATTCACGGCGTTGAGATCGTGGTTAATGGCCATCAACAGGGCGCTGCCGAGCCAAATTGTGGCAATAACACCTGCTGTGTACGGGTATTTGATGAATAATAGTAATTCTTTCATTATGCTTCTTCTCCTTCGCTGGCGACGCTTGGTGCAAGCGCCTTACGCAAGTCAATTTTACTGAGTAGCTCGCGGAACAGTTCGGGGTCGCGTGAGGCGATGCGTTCCAGCCAACGGTTAACGATGTTGATCGCCTGGCTGCTGCTGAGGGTTTGGTCGGTTTGGTGGATGATATCTGAATGGTCGCGCGAGACACGAGCGACTGTTTTGGCTAGTAGCTGCGGCACAACTTGGGCACGACGGCCGAGGGACTCCACTAATGAAATATAGGTCTGGGCTGCGCGTAAAATCTCGCTGGAGTCGAGCTGGATAACCAAGCCAAATCGGTTGCCGCGGTTGACCAAGTGGCCAAAGGCTTGCATAAGTCGCCCTTCGTCCATGATGGTTCGTAGGTCGCCGGTTCCCAGTGCGCCGGCAAATATTTTTTGCACCATGCCGGACACTTCGCGCATCATGTCGCCGTTATTTTTATTTTTGGCGCCTGGTTGCATGGGCAAAATAGTGCTGATTTTTTTGAGTGCTCGGTACAAGTCGTTCACAAAGAAGCGCACAAATTGCTCGAACAGTGCCGAGACATCAGCGTTTTCGTTATACATCAAACTCCATTGCTCGAGCACGCCATAAAATGCAGCTCGGTTACGCGGGGCGCGCGCCGAAATGCCAAAGTCGATGAGCCCCACTTTGTTGCCAGACAAGAAGCGGATGTTGCCCGGATGCGGGTCGCCCATGATCCGCGGCAATGCAAAAGCACCGCTCAGTGACTCAACCCCTAGAGTTGTGAGTTGCTCGTCGATGTCCGAACCAGTTTTTTCCTTAACGTACGTGGCCACGTCAACGCCGTTTTCTTTTTGTTGCAGCAGCTCGGCGCCAGACACGCCGTCGACGTACTCTTGGATGATAACGCGCGGCGTGCACAGGTTAACGTATGTTTTAGGGATAACAAAGGTTGGGTGGTTTTTGTAATTTTCGTACAGATCTTGCGCAAAGCGAGCTTCGGCCACGTAATCGGTTTCGCTGAGCGTGGCGCGGCGGAAATCCTTGAGTGCTTGGTCCATTTTGACTTCCACGTTTTCGTACTCGGCAGCCGCAAAACGTTTGCTAAACAAGTTAAGTAATCGCAGATCGAATTTTAGCAACTCGCGGATCAACGGCCGTAGTACCTTAATAACAATGCGCGTGCCGTCGGCATGCTGCCCCAAATATACCTGGCCAAAACTGCCGGCCGCAAAGGGTTGTGGCTGGACAAGGGCAATTTGCCGCAGCGTTTCGGCTGGCAGCTCTTCGCGTAGTGTTTGTATTACGTCGATTGGCTGGTAAGCGAGGTTCTCGAAAATCGTCAGCCGCGCAGGGCTGTGCCAACGCTTCATCATCTGGCTACTAAACAACACGCCTTGCAAAAACTTAATGTATACGCCGCCGAGTTCTAAAAACTCGTCGCAGACGAGGTCGTACATCTCTTGCTCGCGCCCGCGTCTGCGCAAGTAATAGACCTTGGTGCCGAGCCGCGCCAGGCGCTTGGCACGCTGCCGTTTGAGGGCTGAAATAGTCGGTTCTGTCGCGCTGCTCATGGCTACTATCGCCTACTAAAGCCGATTATAAACAATGCAAACGTAGAGATAATGGCAGTGATATACAGTTCGAACGCCTGGCTGGCGGCGCTGCGCGTTGTAGCCATTAGAATGATGGCAATCCAGATAAGGACGATAGTGGCGAAAATGGAAGCATACTTCATCACTTCTAGTATACCAGGGATGGCCAGGGGCGGGAGACGAGAGTTGGCATTTTACTCTGTTTCTTGCTATAATTTGCCTTGTTCTTCCGTTAATACACACTTCGGGGTGTGGCGCAGTTGGTAGCGCGCCTGGTTTGGGACCAGGAGGCCCACGGTTCAAGTCCGTGCACCCCGACCAACCAAAGCTATTTTAAAAAGACCTCCAGATAAGGGGGCCTTTTTTTGTGAGGTAGACGAAGTGTTAGTCGACGACGTCGTAGCCAACGTTATTACCAGCGGGATAAACGCCGGGCACGCCGCTCCAAATTATGTAGCCTTTACCGTTCGGAACGCTGCTGACGACAGGGACAACAACGGAGCTTGAGGCCGAGCAGGCGTACGCTTCTGGTGCTCGGCTTGCAAAGACCCAGCCACCGTTCCCATTTGAATTGTAGAGGTCTACCGAGAAGTAGGCGCAGTGACCACCACTACCTATGCCGCTTGTTATGTTAGCGACATTTATATCTAAACAACCTGATGTGCTAGGTACGGTATGTACAGTTAACGAGCTATAGTAAACTTTTCCGGCAATGCGGGCGTTACTCGCAAGGAAGGTGCTATTAACGTGTTCGTGGTATACCCGGCAACTTACGGCAGCTGCAGATGGTGCCAATGGCCCAGCGATCAAACTTAACGCCATTGCCAGCATTGCGCCACTACTAAGCAATACTGAACGAGTACTTGCGGTACGGATTTTTTGTAGTAGTTTCAAGAGTTCTCCTTATGTTTATTTAACTAAGTCTATAATAATCGTAGACGAGCCGGGGAGTAAAGTAGATTTTTTGCGAACTTAAAATACGTCGGTATACGTCGTTTATTTTGCACCGAGTATCTGTTAGAATGTGGCAGTTCTCCCTTTCGGGGTGTGGCGCAGTTGGTAGCGCGCAGCGTTCGGGACGCTGAGGTCGTCCGTTCAAATCGGATCACCCCGACCAGATGAGATTTCAGTGTTGTTTTACCCGCCCCATAACATAAAAACCTCGTACGTGTACGAGGTTTTTATGTGTAAATCAACGACGTTATGTTATCGTTTCAGTTCAAGTTGGTCAACGCGTCTATACTGTTCAGGAACTACGTGGCCTGCAGGAATTGCTACTTCCAGTCCGAACGTACCCCTGTAGCATTCGCCGTCGTATTGAACGACCTTCGTGTCTTCACGGTCAAGCTCAATAGGCGGTTCAAAGGTTGCCATATCGGCTTGCATAGCGGTAAAGGACCGGTCAAACATGTCGAGCCCGCTTCCATAGTTTGCGAAACGAACTATTACACTACCCGCACTGCATGGGTCAGACATATCAAGAGGAGCGAACTCTTTTATAGGTGTAATGAGGGAACTCTCATATTTCGGCAATTTCATTGTAATGACCTCTCAAAATACATAATAAGAAACAAATATCATTTTTGTCAATAGAGTAGTCGCCGTAGTCGCCTTCGGAGCGGCTTTTTTCGTGATGATTGTGAGGATTATGACGGCATCCTTCAGGATCGGCATGCATACTGGTAATGCTAAACGGAGGATATGTACAGCAATGAAACACCTTAAACTCCCGGAAGATTACCGTCTCGTACTCAAACAAATTAGTGACATGGGCGAAGAGGACTTTGCCGCACTGGCTGAAAGTGTCAGGCTGAGCCGTGCTCGCTTGGCACATATCGTGCAGAGCCTGCAGCATAAAGGGTTGCTGCTGGTGAGCAGATCAGGATATGGCGACGCCTGGATTCGCCTGAGCTCAAAAGGCCGCCGCATCAGCCAGTTTATGTGGCCAGAAGCATCTTTTGCAGCCTAGGCCACAGATAGGCTTCGGCTAGACGGCGCGTAGTACAATAAGAGCATGCTTGCATTCGCTGCTGTATTCGTCGTATTTCTGATCCTGGTTTTTGCGGAGTATTTGTCACGCTACAAGGGTGTGCACTCTGAGCTAACGCGCAAGATTGTGCACATCCTGGTGGGCGTGTTTGTGGCCTTTTGGCCGTTTTTTTTGAGCTGGCGAACGATCCAATTACTGAGCGTCGGGTTTTTGCTGGTCGTCGTCGGTTCGATTAAACTCAATATTTTTGCCTCTATCCATGCCGTCAAACGCAAGGCGAACGGCGAAGTGCTGTTTGCTATCGCCATCGGCTTGCTGGCTTTGATCGCCACACATCCCTGGGTGTTTACGACGGGGATGCTGTTCTTGAGTGTTGCCGACGGCCTGGCGGCGGTGGCTGGCCTAGCCTGGGGCGAAAACAGCCAATACAAGGTGTTCGGCCACACAAAGAGCTTGGTTGGCACCCTGACGTTTTTCTTCGTCTCGGTTATCATCATGATCTGTTTTGCCGGTTTCGGCCACTTGGCCTACAGCGCGACAATGATTGTTTGGCTACCAGCTTTGGCTGCCATTGCCGAAAATTTTGCGGTCAATGGGACTGATAATCTGGTGATCCCATTACTGGTCGGTTTGGTGTTAACCAGCTCGCTGTAATTTAGCGCTTTTCGGTCTTGGTAGTTGGCCTGGCGCCGACATTGGCGCGGAGAGCGTTGAAAATAACGACAACGTCGACCAGCTCCTGTACGGCTGCACCGTAAATTGGCATAAAGCGGCCGGTGGCAAAGATGGCCATGAGCCCCACGCTGAGGCCGATGCCGACCAGGATGCTCTGGCGGGCAATACTAAAGGTGCGTTTGGCAATTTCGACACTTTGGCCAACGCGGTGGAATTCGTTGAGCATCACGACCACGTCGGCTGATTCGCTGGCGGCCGTGGACCCCTTGGCACCAAGTGCAATGCCGACATCGGCAGCAGTCAGCACTGGAGCGTCGTTGACCCCGTCGCCGACAAACACGATCGGGCGGTCTTTGATCGCCTCGATGGCCTGCAATTTGCCGCCTGGCAAGGCCCCGGCGATAATCTCTTTAATACCCAATTTTTTGGCAATTTGTTTAGCCGTGGTTTCGTTGTCGCCGGTGATCATCATGAAGTGCTTGACGCCGAGCTTAGTGAGTGTGTTGAGCGTGCTTTTGGCGTCGGCGCGTAATTCGTCGCTAAACGTTATGACGCCGGCAAGTTCACCGTCAACAGCGATGTAGGCGGCGCTTTGGTCTTGTTTGCCGGTGTGGAACGCTTTGGGCATCGCAACGTTGTGCTCTTCAAGCAGGCTTAGCCGCCCGATGATAACTTCTTTGCCCTTGGCGGTAGCTATCAGGCCCTTGCCGGCTAGTTCGCGTACGGTTTTGACCTTGGCTAATTTGGCATGTTCGGCAGCGGCTTTGGCAACAATGGCAGCGGCTTGGGCATGGTTGGAGTGTTGTTCCAGGCTGGCGGCTAAGCCAAGAACATCGGTGCGCTTGTAGCCGTTGTAGGTGGCAACGCCATCGGCTTTGAGTTCACCTTTGGTAAGAGTGCCGGTTTTATCGAAGGCAAAGGTCTTAGCCAGCGCGAGGCGTTCTAGGCTGGAGCCGGTCTTGACGATGATCCCGTGCCGGGCGGCGCGGCTCATGCCAGAGATAATGGCGATCGGTGCCGCCAAGATAAGTGGGCAAGGGGTAGCCACAACGATGACCTCCAGGAAACGCAGCGATTGTCCGCTCAGCACCCAGGCGGCGATGGCGATGGCGAACGAAATAATAGTGAAGGGAATCGCGTAGCGGTCGGCCAAACGGACAAACGGCGCCTGGCTGTGTTGGGCGCTGCGTACCAGCTTGATGATCTGTTCGTACTGGCTATCGGCGGCGGCGTGCAGAGCTTTTGCGGTGATCGAGCCATCCAAGTTGACGGCACCACTCAAGATGTCTTGGCCGGGCTCCTTGGTTTGTGGCAAGCTTTCGCCAGTCAAGCTGGACTCGTCAAAGCTGGACTCGCCTTCCAAAATGCGGGCGTCCACAGGCACAACTTCGCCAGGGCGGATGATGATTTTGTCGCCAACCTGCACTTCACTTACTTTGACATCGAGCGTTTTGCGGCCACGGATGACATGGGCCTTTTGCGGCGCGCGGGTCAGT
Organism: uncultured Candidatus Saccharibacteria bacterium; assembly: GCA_964508535.1. Taxonomy (GTDB): domain Bacteria; phylum Patescibacteriota; class Saccharimonadia; order Saccharimonadales; family UBA4665; genus PMNU01. Next base: position 7,404 of record CAZDTZ010000004.1, on the reverse strand, counting down.
AGGGCGTTGAGCTCGCTTTCGGCACGGTGTTCGGCGTAATCTTCCAGCGCTTCACCGCCGGTGAGCATCAGGACGATGACCATACCGGCCCAGTATTGTTTCATGACTACCGACGTCACGATTGCAGTGGCAGCCAAAATGTCGACGCCGTAGGTGCCGTCGCGAAGATCGGCGGCCATACCCCAGAGCAGCGGGATAACTTCGATGAGTGCGGCCACACCCAACATCCAATGCGAAGCAGTATGGTATCCGGCGATCTGGAGGCCAAGCGCTACTGCGCTCACCAGCGCAGCACCGGTGAACAGATAATAGTGACGGATAAATACGAACGGTTTGGAGGAGAGTAATTTTTTCATTACTCCTAGTATATCGTATGGTCATGTATCTCCGGCTATAGCCGCGGCGAATTGGATGATGGCCTGGCGTTACTCTGCCCATGACTTTTACATCCGGTGGTGAGGTATGTCGGTAATTTCGTCCCAACCTTTGCGTCTAACTTCAAGCATGATCGGCGCAGAGTCGTAGCCTCCTTTATCATCCTTTACACGTCTGCGGATGAAATTACGTGTAGGCTCATCCAAATTTTTGAGGATTGTTCTAAAGTGGGCGTTGGCGTCGTTGAGCGATTGTTCCGAAGAGCTCCATACAATTATACGGACCTGCGGTTGCTCTAAAGCGCCATCTAAGGACACGCCTTCGAGGCGCGAAAGTAGCTTATTCAGTATGGCTTCGCCGGCTCGAATCCCGGCAGTGAGGTCGTCGCCATTTTGGATGTCGAGCAAATAGAGACCAATATCATTTTGGTCGGCCGCGGCGGTGATTGCCTCAACATCGGTAAAACATAAGTCGTCATTCGGCATATACTCCGTATGAGCCTCCAGTGTGCGCCGCCACGCTGCCAGTTGTTCGGTGTCGTCTTCTAGGATTGCGGCCATGCTTGTTTTGGGCGGATGGTCGTACTCACTCCGGGTGCCAGACCCGTAGGAGCGTAATTTATCTTGGAGTATTGAGTGGTAAATTCCAAAGGCGTGTCCACGGTCTGTCCGCTGCCAAATCTCTAGCGGTGAGTCTTCGTCGACGGCCGTTAACGCTTCTTCGATAGCCGTCACGGCAGTTTCCCAGGCGTCAGCAGCCATCTGTCCGTTGCCTTGCTTTATGACGCGTTCAACAGTAGCTAGGGCGGCGAGTTTTTCGCTGCTCGCCTGAGCCATGCGCAAGGCGTGCATTTGTGTAAGATTTTCGATTCCTGGTTGAGAGGTCCACTGCTGCCCCACTAAGGCATCGGCTCGATAGTACGCCCCGATCGCGGCAATAACTTCTCGAGTCGCCGGATCTGCATCCGGGCCGGTGCTCGCTCGCATGTGGGCCACAATCGCATTGCCTTGCACTAATCGTCTGGTTAATCGGCGACTGACTTCCGGAACGTAGCACAATAGCATCATGCTTCCGAGATTGTCGAGGGGCGGGGTGTACTCAGCAGGGTTATCAGTAGCTTCTAGGACCGCCTCGTACGCACGGTTCAGCCAATCGGAATCGCCGCCTGTTGAAAGGTCGTGAAGCCGAGCGGACAAATCGATGATTTTTGTGTCACGCAACCCTTCGTGGAAGGTTTGTAAGTCGGTAAAGTCGTAGGGTAGTGTACGAAGTTGATCTTGTAGTGCACTTATGCTTCGCGGCCCAAGTATAATTCGTTGATCAACGCTTACTGCGCCGTCGGTCATCAGATACCCTAAGGCACGATGGAGGTGCCGGTTACGCTCATCTTCGGGACCAGGCCACATGTTTTTTCAATATGTAGTGCATTGTCGACTGTCGATGCTCTTTCGCCCTCATTAGCCCGTACGAGCGTCGTGGCAAGTAATCCGGGCACCGCGTCCGCCGAAAAGTCTGGTCGCACGATCGCATCACCAAGTGCACCTCTCAGCTGGCTCTGGATGGTCATATAGAGCATATCCTGTGCCGATTGCGGCATCCCAATGTAGCGGTCTACCTGGGGCCAGCTACTAGTGACCGAGCTGATCAGTTCGTATTCGCGCATAGAATACAAATAATGCCACCATTAATGCGCTATTGCAAGCATTAGTAAAATAAAAAGACCAAGTTTGCAAACTTGGTCTTTTGCTATTTCTCTTCTGGGGCGAGCTATGGGTCTCGAACCCACGACCTTCTGGACCACAACCAGACGCTCTAACCGACTGAGCTAAGCCCGCCATAAAAATAACAGATCTACTGTAGCATTTTTGGGGCGAATAATCCAGCGTTATTCGTTTTTACGTGGACGCTGCCGAGAGCACGCGATATACTGCCCCGGTGATTCTGTTTGCGATCCTCTTCGGCCTACTGTCGATGGTCTGCTACGGCCTGGCTAACGCATTCTCGCAGTCGTTGGCAAAGCGTTTGGGGCCAGCTCAGTTTTTGTTTTTACGTGGCCTGACTATTGTGGCCATGTTGGCCGTTGTGTGCATCCCGACGTACGCTCACTCTCATAACTGGCCAGAGGTGTTATTTGCGTTCGGTATAGGCTTTACTGGTTATTTGCCGCCACTCGCGTTTATGCACGGGTTGCGAGTTAGCAAGATTGGCATTGTTGCCCCCATTGCCAATGCCGCACCTCTGATTACGGTGTTATTGTCGTTCTTTATACTAAATGTGCCGGTGCATGGCGTGCAATGGCTGGCGATTGCGTTGATTGTCACCGCGAATGCCGCGACCGCTATTAATTTTCGTGATTTTCGGCAGTCGAATTTGGTCAAGCTGGAAAGCGGCGTGCCGTATGGCATGATTGCTGCGCTCTTGTGGGGTGCGGGCGCTTTCCTGATGATTTATCCAAACCGCGCCATTGGGCCGTGGCAAACCGCATTGTTCGCAGAGCTGGGCGTGACCGTGGCGGCTTGCATACACGTGCTCATGCGCCGCGAGCGCATACAATGGCGCGAGACAACAAATTGGCGCCTGATCCGTAACGGCGTGCTGATTGCACTCGGTACTCTCGCGTTCGGTATCGGCGTCAGCCACTTTAACATCGGCATCGTAGCCAGCCTCAGTAATGCGAACGCTGTGGTTTCGGCCTTGGCGGCTGTGGCTTTTTACCACGAAGTGCTCACTCGCCGCGAGAAAATAACAGCAGCCATACTCGCTATCGGCATTATTTCGATCTCGATAACCTAGCTGATTCGGTAAGGGCGCGCTAGGCTTTGCTCAGGCGCAGTTTTCGCCTCTTGCGGAATAAAGGCTTGGAGGTAAGTGATACTTGCTGCCGGATGGTATGCCCGGCAATGCCGAAGGACAATACTACCAGGGGTAGCTCAATAAATACGGCGGACGCCAGCGCACTGGTGAGCGGCCCGCCTTTGCTGGCGGTTAAGATATCGAACCAGGCATCGAGCAGTAGCATCGCCCCGACGATAGAAGTAGTCATAATGATCCAGAGCGAGTGCTTGACCAATGCAATGGCGCTCGCGATGAGCATAACAATCAGCATGACATCAAGGCCAATCCAGGCCGGACGCCAGTTTGGTGAGACATACCTTTTGGGTAATACATTTGCTAGGGCGATAACCCAAGGGATGAGCACCACTGCGCAAAAGGCATAAAACGCCGCCAGCCAGTAGTACAGTCTATTTTTGGGTATCTTTTTGTTTATTTTACTACGCACACTTTTAGTGTAGCAGATAAGCGCAAGCAGTTCATGGTGGTTGGCTGGCTAAGGTCACTGCTACCGGAGCTGTATTCGCTATACGTTGTTGCCGCCTGCAACCTTCGCTCGGCCAGTAGTCCGCATGGCCGTGCGGCCCATGGGACGTACTGCTGCCCGACCCGTGGGGCGTACCCCTGCTCGGCCAATAGGCCGTCGCGTCTTGTCTGGTTCGCGCGGGTTCCATTTCTTCATTGCTCTATAGGTTTCGCCGGACATACCAAGCGCTTTCACAAGGGCGTACTCGCCACCATTTGCGAGCACCCTTGGGGTAACGCCGTGGTGCTTCTCCGGTATTATGCGCCACTCGTCGTAGACCTCCTCGATACCACCATGTACGTAGTTATTCTTCACTTCCTCGGCAAGTTCGAATAGCCACTCAACCTCAACGCCATCTTCCATGAGGATGTGGGCCATTCGGGCCAACCCGCGTGCTACCGCCCAGTTGGTTGGCGCCCATACGCGCTCCTCGCCATCCCATTGGTTGTCGAGGCCGTGGTTTGCGGTAGTTGCAATGCCGCCCGGGCGTAGTAACTTTCGTTTGATCATCCGTGCAGTGCCAAATGTCTGATCGGCAGTTGTAATACCAACGTACATCGGGTACGCAGCAGCGGCCGACACCACGTCAGTCATCCGCCCCTGTACGAAGTTGTAATCGTGGAATATCTCGGTAGTCGGATTGTACAGGTATTTTGTCATCGTAGCGATGCGCTGCCCGGCGAGGCTCCAGTACTCGTCGGCTTTTGCTCGTAAGCGCTGTTCCTCATCCTCATTGATGCCTATGTAAGTGTCTGCTTCGGCGTCGTAGGCCATGGCCAGAGTTTCTTCCGTGTATTCCATGAGGCTGTTGAGGTCGGGTGGGGCGATGTCGGTCGTGTTGATCGTCTCAATGTTGTTGGGATCCTCAAACCAGCGGCTGCTAAAGTCCCAGCCACTGGCAGCAGCAGCGCGGACATCTTTGTAGAGTTTTTGGAGCCGTTTTTCTCGAATTGCGCCCTTCAGGCCATGGACAACCAATTTACCTAGGTCGTGATCTTCTTTGAATGATTCCAGGCGTGGTCCATCCCAGTCATCCCAATAACGGTTCAGGAACGAGCCATCCGGCATGCGCACTAAGCTGTGGTCGGCATGTGCCTTGCCATCATCTGGGAGCGCAAGCAACTTATCTTTGCTCTTCATCCAGTACTTTTCGTACTCAGTTTCCATCGCGTGGCGATAACGGATGAGCGCTTCGGGCCCAAAACGGTCGGCCATGAGCCGCACCTCGTGAGAGAAGTAGGGGATTTGCGGCCGGCTTGCATAGAAGTGGGCGCTGCCATTAAACGGGTAGTGATATGTAAGGATCTGGTATTCGGTATTGTCGACGATGTCCCGGACAAGATCCCACCGGTCATCGGCGGCATAGCCTTTGGCCATGTGGTAGCCATCCCATAGGAAGGAGTGTTTGCCAAAGCGGCCAGCGCCGGCTACCGATCGACTGTAGGGCAGCCACAGGTCAAAACAGCTATCCTCATCCTTGGGCGGGAAAATGAACCGGTCCCGGATAAGCAGACTGTATTCGTCAATGTCCATGCCGTCGGGGGCGACAAGCACGCCCATGTCTGGCTCTGGGGTATCAAAATTGGCCTCCCAAAACGCAAAGGCGGCTTCCTCACCGGCGTCTTGGAGACCCCTGTCGGTGTACTCATGCACTATGGTGTCGTACGTTTTGCCCGGCTTGGGGGCTGCGCAGGCCAACGACATACCGTCAGCGTAGAACCTACGCATGTCAATGTATAGCTGGCCCATTTCCCCAGGGTTGGGGACGATTGAGAGTGGGTCAACGTACCCTTTGAAAACAGGCTCGCGTAGAGCTAATTGTTCCACGGCACAGCCCTAAGAACGCCCAGTGTATAGTTTCTCGAATAGTTACGAATGGATGATGTCATTAGTCACTTTAGTTTCAGGAGATACTACCAGAAGCATATGCTCATGTATGTTCCACGTCAATATCGGAACATATGGTCTACCCTGTGTACACCTTTAGCATACGCTTATTAGTCGAGTCCTGTGTATAATGGGCATATGGGAAAAGCAGCGAGAGCAATTATTTTCGAAAATGGCAAGATCTTGGTCATGCACCGTCAAAAATACGGTAGCGAATACTTTACGCTGGTCGGCGGACGCTCGAACGAGAATGAAACTATGGAACAGACCCTAGTGCGTGAGGTTAAAGAAGAGACTGGCATGCAGGTTGTCGCCGCCAAGCTCGTATATATTGAGATGCACCAAAGCCCGTACAACGAACAGTATATTTACGTGTGTAATGTTGCACCACACGAGGGCATTGCCGTCCAGGACGCTTCCGAAGAGGGTGAGATGAACCGCTTTGAAGCCAATGTCCACAAGCCTTACTGGGTTGAGGTCAAAGCGTTTAGCAGTATGCCATTCCGTACGCCGCAGCTGCAGCAGGCGATCGTTAACGGCATCAAAAAAGGCTTTCCTAAAGAGCCGGTTACACTGTAGAGCCCTACGACCTGGGCCAGAGTATGCCGCTGCATGACTGCGCTTGCATGCCCCTGGTAGACTAAAGTCATGTATATATGGAAAAATACTTGCGCGGAGTTTCATGGCGTGCGTCCGCACGAGGAACCGCCGCGCCCAGCAGGAACGAATGTGATCATTATTGTGGGCGCAACTGCTACCGGTAAAACCGAACTGTCACTCAATCTGGCTGATGCGATACGAGACACCTACGGTACGGAGAGTGAACTGATAGCCGCAGACAAGCAGACCACCCGCAGGCGTACGGAAGTTAGCGCTGCCGCTCCAACTCCGGCAGAACAAGACCGAGCTCCACATCACATGGTGGGCGTACTCGACCCTTTTGAGCACCTCGTACCGAGAAGAGACTACCAACGTATGGCACGCGCATGTATTCGCGACATCACTAGCCGTGACCGTTTACCTATTGCAGTCGGTGGTTCAGTGCATTTGATGGAAGCGCTGGCTTACTACCCTGGCTTTCACTCGCTCGGGGTTAGGAAAGAAGAGCAGGAGCGCCTGGCCGGCCTGAGTCTTGATGACCTGCGCATAGAATCGCTTGCCAAAGGCTTTGGCGGCCCGTTTGAAGATAATCCTCGCCGCTGGCGAAATCACATCATGGCCCGGGCAGCCCTGCTTCGGCCCTGGAGTCAACCGCCCTATCCCGGCACATTACTGCTAGGTGTTCGGCGTAACCGGCAAGAGCAGGTTGAACGTATTAAGGCACACACCGATGGCACACACTGGCAGATAGTAGACGAGGTGGAGCGCCTGCTCCTCGACAGCCCCACACTTATACCCCCGCACATCAAAGATACAATCGGTATCGGAGACTTCTGGAGTGAGCATGACACGCCGCAAGAAACCTCCTCTGAAATCATTCAGCGTACCAAGCAATCAATCTACGACCGAACTGTCGCTTTTGCGACGTGGCAGACGATAGAAATCAGCCAGTGGATGGAACCGAATATCCGGTGGGTCGAATCGGCAGAAGAGGCCCTGCATGTTTATGGGGAGTCTATCGGGTCGGCCGCGTAACTGCAAAAGAAGTCGGAAATTTCATGGTGCCCCGGAGTCAGAACATGCCAGCGGCATGTTTCTGTCGAATTGGACTCTGTAATGCTTGAAAATCGTGGTGCCCCGGAGTGGACTCGAACCACTGACCTTAGGCTTAGAAGTCCTCTGCT
>CAZDTZ010000003.1:0-65538 GCA_964508535.1 uncultured Candidatus Saccharibacteria bacterium | reverse complement strand
AGCACGGTGCCGAATTATATAAAAGCCATCCGAATAGGATGGCTTTTATCTTTTTATACGAGTTTATTATGACCTGGGGATTGGTTTAAAGGGCGGTCTACTTGCAATTAGCACATTGTCGTAGGGTTGCTGAGCGCATTAGTGCAACGTCTGGTAAGCAGATAGGTTGTAATTCAAACATAAGTATGTTATATTATGTATTATGAGTAACGGTATGAATTCTCTTCCTCGACCTGGCCTAACCCACAACCAACTGGGTAACTTTGCTCTCGTTCCGTTGGCAGAAGCGATTGTTGATCCATGCAATACTTCAACTATACGATGGAAGGCGACACCAGAGGACCCTATCGAACGAGTATCTATTAGGCTTCAACGGTTAGGTGCTGTCTTACCTGTAGAAGAATTGGAGGCTCATCTGGTGGGTGATCCAGCTATTGTTACGACGGTTGACGGCAGGAAATATGCGGTTAGTGCAGGGGAGGTAGTCGAGTTGCCAGAGATTGATAGGAATAAGCCTACGGCTGGCTTTGGTGAGCCGGATCCAAGCACAAGACTTCATGGCTGGTCAAAGCTTCGGGGAAGTGCAGGCGTAGGCGCACCTATCGTTATCGGTCGGCCATTGCAGGCAGCGGCTCGTTCAAGGAGTAATCCAAACTTGTCGCCAGTGGTATCTTTTAGCATCGGTGGCGCAGTTTTAACCTCAGACCCTCTTAGGACCGGAATCGTTCAGCATGAAATTGCTGGCCTGATTGCAGAAACTAGCGATGTATCTAAAGGGGCAAATCTCATGGGTCAAGCTACAAGACACTTGGATAGGGCCAGAGGTGTCTTTGCCCGTGAAGCAATACTTCGACAGCAAGCTGCTGCCGCGGTGACAGGTCAAGTAGTTCGACGGTAATACTTTGTCTACCGCCCAACCCAGAGATAAACCGGATAACACGGACTATTTTAAATTGGCTCCTGTTGCCGGTCTTCAGGTCTAGAATTGTGAGCACACCGAGCGAAGCATTATCTCGTTGACATTATTCCATAAGCGTGTTACTATATAAGCAGTTTCGAAAGAAGCAAACAGAGGGTTTCATTCCGTAAAAAGAATGAAGCCCTTTTTGTTTCCGGAGATAACGCTACTAAACCATGGGAGGTTTATCATGGCTGGAACTAAAGCTGGCGGCAAAGCTGCCGCTGCAACCAACAAAGAAAAATACGGTGCTGACTTTTACGCCAAGATTGGCGCAAAGGGCGGTAAGCTTGGCGTGACCGGTGGCTTCTTCGCAAACCGCGAATTGGCTCGCTTGGCTGGCCAAAAGGGTGGTCGCATTTCGCGTCGTCCTAAGGCTGGTAACGGCCCTGCAAACCGCGCTAAGTAATTAGCCCGGTTACCGTAACCGTAAAAGAGTCGGAGCTTAGGCTTCGGCTCTTTTTCTTTGGCCGATATTAGATAGTCGGTAAGGGCGGGATGCCCGCGAGGCGCTGACGTGCCAGGTGTGGCCGCAGTTAAGGCAATTGTATGAAGTGGGCTGCTGCTGCATGCCGTTATTGTGACAAATAGGGCAGGTGCTTCGTTTGTGCAACCAGTCGCGGTAGGTATCGAGGCAATCTTCGGCGTGGTTGGGGTCGATGGTTATGGTGTAGGCGTTTGCTAGGCTTAGTGCATGCTGCCAGGCGGCTATTTCTTTCTGGAGTAAGTCGAGGTCACTCGTGTAGGTCTGATGATTGAGGGTGGCATGTGCGAGTTCGTGCAGCAGCCCGCTCATAGCGCTTTCTGAATCGGTGTTTTGGTAGAAAATTTTGTCACCTGCAGGTGACCAACAGAGAGTTTCGCCGACTACAAAGGTAAATTGCGGGTAGTCGCGTTTGAGTAGCCTAACGAGTTTTTCCATACAAGCTCTTTGCGAAGTCATAGCAACCGTAAATAACTGCTTCTTCTGGCCGTCCGGCTTTGATTACGGGCGGAATTGGGACGAGCGGTGTTGCGTAAGTGGCCAATGCCTCGCGCAGTGGCGCATCAAGCTTTTCGAATGAGCTGCCGACACCACCTCCTACTACAATCACTTCGGGTTGGATGACGGCTATGAGATCTATGAGCCCAAGTGAAATATCATGGGCGATTATCTTCCATGTTGCGGGGTCGGTGATCTCGTGGGCCTGCTTACCAAAGCGTCTGACTATTGCACTGCCAGAGGCAAAGCTTTCCCATTTTACGGTTTTGCCTTTGTACTCGAGGAGTATCTGACCACCCTCGGAGTCGGCTAGACCTGGGTCGATGGATTGATTCGCAATGAGACCAGTACCTATGCCGGTGCTAATGGTGATATATAAAACACGGCTGTAAGTTTCTTTGAGGAGCATGGCCTCGGAAAGGCCTGCCAGGTTTGCGTCATTTTCGATGGCGACCGGACAACTGAGCAAGGCAGCGACATCCTTTTGGATGGACACCTCATGCCAGGGCAGATTGCCAAGACTGATAGCAACACCGTTGGCGCGGTCGAGCGTGCCAGGGACTGCAACAGTACACGCTACGAAGTTATTCGTTGACAATTTATCAACAACCTCCGCCAAAGCTTTGCCAAATTCAGCATAGTCTTTGGGCGTTGGGAATTTTTGACGCTCCTGGATAACGCCGTTGTCATCAAGCGTTGCCACGAGCGTTTTTGTGCCCCCGATGTCGATCCCCAAGTACATGCTTTTAGTCTAGCATAGCCCGTGGGTCAGTTGCTATGATCGTGCGCGTTGTCCGTCTGTATTAACACTTTGACCATCTTGGGCAAAAGAGTTATAATGAGAACAATCTTGCGAACACTCTAGGTAAACTGGAGTGGTCGACAGAAATACACTACAAGGAGGCATGGTAGGACATGTCAAACAGTACAATTACAATGGACGATCTGCTAGAAGGTAGCGACGTCAAACAACTGGAGGCTGGCGACGTCATTGACGGCGTAGTAAGCTCAGTAAAGAAGCACGAGGTCTGGATTGACCTTGGCGCAAAGGGCGTCGGCGTTGTTATGCGCCGCGAGATCGCACACGGCCAAAACCTAGAGTTGGGCCAGAATGTCACGGTAAGCGTGATCGACCCAGAAATGGATGAAGGCCACGCGTTGCTCAGCATGAAGCGCGCTGCCAAAGACCGTGGCTGGGACGAGCTCAAGCGTATGTTCGACAACCAAGAGATTGTCGACGTTACCGCATACGACGCAAACCGTGGTGGTTTGTTGGTCGAATTGGAAGGTATCCGCGGTTTCTTGCCGGTGAGCCAATTGGCTGCAGGGCACTATCCACGCGTATCTGGCGCAGACAAAGACGAGATCTTGCAGAAGCTCAATGCATTGGTCGGCCAGCCGATCCGTGTGCGCGTTTTGGACGTCAGCCGCAAGGACAACAAGCTGATCTTCTCCGAGAAAGAAGCGGTCAAAGACGACATGCAAGCTCGCTTTGCCGAACTTAAAGTTGGCGATGTTGTTGAAGGCGTCGTAACTGGGGTGATCGACTTTGGCGCATTCGTGAATGTCTCAGGCATCGAAGGCTTGATCCATATCTCAGAAATTTCCTGGGAGCGCGTTGAAGACCCACGTAACTACGTGAAGGTTGGCGATACTGTCAAGGCAAAGATCATTGCCATCGACAAAGACCGCTTGAGCCTCAGTCTCAAGCAAATGTCTGAGGACCCATGGTTGCAAGAAGTCAAAGCCTTTAAGAAGGGTGACATCGTGGAAGGCAAGATCACACGTATTACGCCATTTGGCGCATTCGTGCAGCTGTCTTCGAGCGTTGAAGCACTCGTACACGTCTCAGAAATGAGCGACGACGAGACTGTTGACCCGCAGCAAATTTTTAAGCTCAATGAAAAGAAGCAGTTCAAGGTGCTGGACATCGACAACGATGCCCGCAAGATCGCCTTGAGCCTCAAGAGCGCTAAATAGTACGTATTTAGACCTGATGTAAGCGTTACAATAAGCAGCCGTCAACAATCGGCAGAAAGGAGTGCGAAGTGGCAAGGACTATCGAAATCGAAGACATGATCACTGTCGGCACTCTGGCCGAGAAGTTGGCGCTGCCTGTAACGCGCCTCATTGGGGAATTGCTGAAGAACGGCGTTATGGCGACCGTTAACGAGCGGATCGACTTTGATACAGCGCAAATTATCGTCGAGGAGCTTGGCCTTGAAGTCGAGCTAGCCAAGAAGGTGCAAGAGGTTGCTGTGCCGACGCGCGAAAATCGCCATAGCACCAGCGACAAAGCGGTCCCGCGCCCGCCAGTTGTTGCCGTGATGGGGCATGTCGACCACGGCAAGACGAGCCTGCTCGATGCCATTCGCGGTGCGCAGGTTGCTAAAGGTGAAGCTGGTGGCATCACGCAGCACATCTCTGCCTATCAGATTACGCATGGGAAGAGGGCGATTACCTTTTTGGATACGCCTGGTCACGAAGCCTTTGCCGCCATCCGTGAACACGGTGCGCACCTGACCGATATTGCTATCATTGTAGTTGCTGCCGACGACGGCATAAAGCCGCAGACACTTGAGGCTATCCGCTTTGCGCGCAAAGCCGGTGTTAAGATCATCGTCGCTATTAACAAGATCGACAAGGAGGGTGCTGACCCAAATCGCGTCAAACAACAGCTGTCCGAGAACGACCTGTTGATAGAAGAGTGGGGCGGTGATATTGTCGCGCTCGAGGTTTCGGCTAAGACGAAGCAGGGAATTGACGCACTATTAGACATGATTTTGCTAGTGACCGACGTGGAAGACTTCCGCGCAGAAGTCGACGGTCCAGCGACCGGTCTGGTGATCGAAGCTCATGTCGAGCAGGGGCGTGGCCCCGTTGCCCACGCCTTGGTAGAAGAAGGAACGCTCAAAATGGGCGATTTCGTTGTGGCAGGTACAACATATGCCAAGATTCGTTTACTTGAAACAACAGATGGAAGGCCGCTCAAAATTGCTGGCCCGTCAACACCGGTCGTTATTTCTGGCTTCAAGGCGTTGCCAGAGTTTGGCGATGAGTTCCAAGTTGTAGCCGACGAAAAAGTAGCTCGTGCGCAAGCGGAGCAGGCAGCAGCGAGCAAACGCACTGACGGCAGTCATGGCGATATGACCAGCAGTGAGCTTATCCGGATCATCAATCGCAACAACAAAGTTCAAGAATTAAACGTCATTGTTCGCGCAGACGTGCAGGGTTCGCTGACTTCGGTCATCGACAGCCTGAAGGCGCTTGATACCGACGAAGTTGCGGTTCGTATTGTCAGCTCCGGCGCTGGCGCAATCAATGATAACGACATTCATACTGCTGCGACAAGCGGCGCGATTATCTACGGCTTTAACGTCACGGCACCTACTTCAGTTAAACGACTTGCTGCGCGTGATAAGGTAGAGCTTCGTTTGTACAATATCATTTATGAACTCATAGATGACGTTAAGACTGGTTTGAGCGGCCTGCTGCGTCCAGAAGTTGTCGAGACTGACATGGGTCGCTTGGTCGTGCGTGCTATCTTTAAAACAACCAAAACCGAGGTCATCTGTGGTGGCGAAGTTACTAAGGGCAAGCTAGTTACACCGGCGTTGGCTCGTGTGATGCGCGGCAACGAAAAGCTCGCTGAGGTTGAGATTACCAACCTAAAGCGTGGCCCGCAAGACACAAAAGAAGTCTTCGAGGGCGATATGTGTGGCTTGAGCTTCAAGTCGACCTCCAAGGTTGAACTGCAAGAGGGCGATCACATCGAAGTCTTCACACGCGAGACAATTACCCGTAAACTTTAGGTTGTATGTTCTGGCACTATGAGTGTTGGAAAGTGCTAGAATAAGATTAGAGAGGAATTAGCATGATAAAACTTGACGACGATTTGCTCCAAGAGCTAGGCCTAAGCGCTCTGCCGGCTGAAGAAAAGAAAAAGCTGCTTGCTCATATCTATGAAACGCTCGAGATGCGCGTTGGTATGAAGCTCGCCGAGCAGATGACCGATGCTCAGCTCTCGGAGTTCGAGCAGTTTATCAATCGCAACGACGAAGCGGGCGCGCTTCAGTGGCTCGAGACTAACTTCCCCAATTACAAGGATGTCGTTGCCAGCGAATTCGAGATTTTGAAGCGTGAGATTGGCCAGGTCGCTCCGCAGATTTTGGCAGCAAGTACACCTGCTCCTGCCGGTCCTCAGGATGCTGGACAGCAGTATATCCAGCAACAGCAAGCTGTGCAACCGCCATATCCACCACAGTACCCACCTCAACAAGGTATGCCACCGCAGCAGCAGCCTCCCATGCCGCCACAACCACAGTATGGTCCGCAGCAACCTCCTCAGCAGCAGTACTAGAGCGGTAAAGACGTTTTATAACCGGCCAGGAATGCTTGGCCGGTCATTTCTTGTTTGCCTGCAGGCTTGAGCGCGTCAACCACTAGCGAGCCTTCGCCACAATGCACAACGAGCTGTTTATCAACGATCGTCAGCGTTCCAGGCGCCCCAGTATTATCAATGACATGTGCTTTGGTTAGTACAATTTCGATGTTTCCCAGTGCAGCCCGGCTTTTTGGCCATCCGACGAAGGCTCTGATCTCGCGTTCTAACTGAGCCGCCGGCTTTTGCCAATCGAGTAAACTGTCTGCTTTGCTCAATTTTCGGGAGTAGGTCGGGATTTTGTCTTCGGCCACGGTAACAGCTTCTTGCGGTGCTGGGGTTATTTGGCCGCTTAGATAGAGTGGGACAATTTCGTTTAAGGACTGATAGCTGACACTAATTAAGGCCGTGGTCAGTTCCGGTGTTGTCATCGCAGGCTCAATCTCAAAAGGTGCCTGCGCAAGCAGAGGACCTTCGTCCATAGCCTCGACCAACATCATGAGGCTGACGCCAGTTTGCTTTTGGCCGCTCAAAATCGAAAAAGTGATCGGATCTGCGCCGCGCCACTCAGGTAACAATGAGAAGTGACTGTTGATGATGCCTAGGGGGAAGTAATCAATTACATCTTGGGAGACGATGATGCCAAAGTCGATCAATATACCAAGGCGGCTTTTGACAGGGTTGCCGGCGAAGAGTTCATCAAGTTCTTGCTTGTTAGAAGCGGTATAGGTTTTGAGGCCAAGCCTTTCCACTAGCTCCAGGACCGGCACATCGCCATAGTGGTGCAGTGGCCGAGGTTTGGTAATAACGGCCTCGATCTCGAAATTCTGAGCGAGGAGGCGCAGGCTTTCGGCTGCAACCGGGCCGCTACCAAAGAAGGTTATTGGTTCGGACATCTTGTTCATAGTCGAGCTGCTCCAGACGGCCATCTTCTTTTAATTTGAAGAATGCAATCGGGTTATCTTTGATATGGTCGATAAATACAATGCCATTGGTGTGGTCAATTTCGTGCTGGAAGACGCGAGCCAGGAACCCTTCGGCAGAAAGGCGGAACTCTTCGCCATTTTCGTTTTGAGCCTTGATGCGCACTTTGGTATAACGCGGCACTTTGCCATAAACATCAGGTACGCTTAAGCAACCTTCGTAGTCGTCGGCAATCTCACCTTCGTATTTGGTGATAACGGGGTTTATGAAGACACTGAAGGTCTTGTCATCTTTGTTGTCAAAATCATTACGAATTACGACAATTCGAAGTGTTTGGTCAACTTGGATTGCGGCCAATGCCACGCCGACTTCATGCTCGCGGTTAGCCTCCCAGTCGAGAGTCGCCTGCTTCATGTCTTCGATCAGCCGTTTGATGTCGTCGTCTATTAGTCCGACTTTTTTGGAGCGGGTGCGGAGGTGATCGTTCGGTAGAGTGATGATGTCGTCTTTAGTCACCGGTAAAGTATAACCGAGAGCAGGAGATAATTACAACACGTTCATTGGGTCTATGTCGTATGACCAGCCGGCAGGCAGCGCGTGGATAACTGATAATAATGCGGCTCGGTGGGTGGCTTTGACCACTACTTGCCAAACGAACTTGTTTTGCACTTTTTCGTGGAAACACGGTGCAGGACCTTCGACAATAATGTTTTTTCGAGTTCGTTGGAGCTCTTCGACGAATTGCGTCGCCGCTTTTTGGGCGCTGGCGCTGCTTGCCCGGCGGCAGGTTAGCTTGAGCAGGAAACAGAATGGAGGGAAACGGTAGAGTTGACGTTCGGTGAGCTCTTTTGTGTAGAATGTGTCCCAATCTTTGGTGAGAACTGCCTGCAGCAATGTGCTGTCGGGTGCGTAGGTCTGCACTACGGCCCGTCCAGCTCGGTGTCCACGGCCGACTCGGCCCAAAACCTGGCTGAGCAATTCGTAGGTACGCTCTTCGGCGCTAAAGTCGGGAAAGTATAGGCTGGTATCTGCAATAATGACGCCCACTAGGCCGAGTTTGGGCAGATCAAGACCTTTTGCTAAGGTCTGGGTGCCGACAATAATGTCGACATCGCCGTCGCGTACGGCATCATAGTGCTGATCCATGCGCTCGTTTTTTTTGTTGTCAGTGTCGAAGCGCTGAATCTTTGCGCCGGGGAAGAGCCGAGCAGCTTCGTCGGCAACGGCCTTCGTGCCGATACTTTTGAACACCACCGAGGCGTTGTGACAGACCGGGCAGCTGCTTGTAGCCGTGGTCTTAAAGTCGCAACTATGGCAACGCATAAGATGGCTGTCTCCATGGTATACCAGTGGCAGGTCGCAGTGCGGGCACGTGGCTTGCCAACCGCAACTGTCGCAAAAGATTATTCGTGCAGTACCACGGCGGTTTAGGAAAAGCAGAGCCTGCTCGCCGTTGGCCAGCGTTTGGTTGACGGCCTTGAGCAATTGGTTGGACAAAAACGAGCTTTTAGTAAAATTATTGCGTTCACGTAGGTCTACAACATCGACGGCTTTTTTAGCAAAGTCGCTGACGATCGCGGATTCAGTCATTCGTATGATGGGGCGTTGTTTGGCCGCTGCAATGTAATAATCACTGACGAGTGGCGTCGCCGAACCGAGCACCAACGTTGCGCTATGCAACGCTGCCAGTTTTGCGGCTACGGTCGTTGCGTGGTAGTACGGAGCTTGGTCTTGCTTGTAGGCCGTTTCGTGCGATTCATCGACGACGATGAGTCCAAGGCTTTTGAGGGGGCTAAATAGGGCGGAGCGAGCCCCAATGACGATAACTGGTTGAGCCTGCTCAAGCATCTGTAGCCAGGCGCGTTGCCTGGTGACGTCGGTTAGGCCGGAGTGCATGAGGATAATGCGTTCGCCAAACACCGCGCGGAAGTTGCTGGCTAGCTGTGAAGTCAGACCAATCTCTGGCGTGAGTATGATTGACGATTGGCCGGCAGCTAGGGCACGATTAGCCAGCTCAATATAGACTCGCGTTTTGCCGCTACCGGTTTCGCCGTGCAATATATGCAGGCCTGGGGCGTGGATTGCAGTAAGCGCTGCCCGCTGTTGGGTAGTGAGCGGCGGTAGGTTGGTAGTTTGTGTAGCCGATGCGGTACTTGATTCGACGGGTTTTTTGGGCAGTGACTTTGGCAAAAACAGCTGAGTGGTTATGCCCAGCGGTGCCGGATAATAGTCGCGCATCCAATCCAAAAGTGAAATAAGTGGGGCAGGCATCGTTGGTGCTGCGACAACGCTTACGATTGGCTTAACGACAAATGATGGTTTTTGAGCTACTCCAACAACCACGCCCAACACACGCTTTTGCCGCAGAGGCACGATCACTAACTGTCCTGGCTCTAACAGGGAATCGGCAGCGTACGTCAAGGGTTCGCTCCCATGATATGACGCGTCGGCAACCAGCACCTCGATGTATCCCATATGTACACATTATGGGTTTTATTCGCAAAAGTAGCAATTTGAGTTGAAAACGATTGCGGGCTCGGCTATACTCAATTGTACGTTGTTTGAATGACAATGAAGCTTATGCTAGACGTTTTTATTACTTCACGAGTTCGACGCAAAATCATTGTGATTTATGCCAAGTATCCCGACTTCAAGACACATGTCCGGGGTCTTGCGAAGTTGATCAAAGAAGACGCCGGAAATATCCAGCGTGAGCTTAAACGCCTCGAAAAAGTTGGCTTCCTTATCTCCGAGAAACAAGGCAATACTAAGATTTACCACACCAACAAGCAATTCGCGATTTTTAAAGAATTACAAAGTATTGTGCTCAAATCACAGCGAGCTGCTCAGAAAAAGCAAATGGTGTAACTTTTTCTTGCAAATAGCCATCTGTTACGATACAATAACAACCATATGATACAAGTTACCCGCAAAGATTCCAAAGAGTCGCTCGAAAACCTACTGCGCCGTTTTAACCGTAAGGTACAACAGGCTGGTGTTATTGTTGTCGTCAAACAGGCGCAATATTTTGAAAAGCCTATTAGCAAGCGCGAACGCCGCAACAAGGCTATCATCCGCACTCAGCGCAAGGCGCTCAAGCTCAAGAAGATTAAACTCGGCCAACGCTAGCAATGCTAAAGACGCGCATTGACCAGGACTTGAAAACCGCACTCCTGGCCGGTGATAAGGTGCTTGCGACCACGCTTCGTGGTCTCAAAAGCGCTATTTTGTATGTAGAAGTAGCCGAAGGTAAACGCGACTCAGGCCTTTCCGATGAAGCAATTATTACACTTCTGGCTAAAGAAGCTAAGAAGCGTCAGGAGAGCGCGGATTTGTATACTCAAGGTGGTAGCCCCGAACGCGCTGCTGCCGAATTGGCCGAGAAGAAGGCCATTGAGGCCTATTTGCCTCAGCAATTGTCCGATGCCGAACTAGTCGCCATTATTGACGAAGCAGTTACATCCGTTGAAGCGGGCGGTGCAACAGGTATGCAGGCTATGGGACAGGTTATTGGCAAAGTGAAAGAAAAGACTAACGGTTCGGCAGACGGGGGGCGCATCGCCGCTGCTGTTAAAGAAAGGCTGAGCAAGTAATGATTATTTTGATGGGTGTCGCTGGGAGTGGTAAGAGTATGCAAGGTAAGATGTTGGCCGATGAGCACGGCTACGCTTGGATTTCGACCGGCGAGATTTTGCGCGTATTGGTTACAGGCAAGCGCCGTCAAGAGATGCTCGAGGGCAAGTTGTTGTCTGATGAAGAGATGATTAACCTCATAGACAAAGTCCTTGAGTTGATCGACACCAAGCAAGAGTTCGTCCTTGATGGCTTCCCACGAACCGTTCCGCAGGCTGATTGGCTGCTTGAGCAAGTACATGCTGGACGTTTTTCTTTGAGCGCCGTTGTACATCTTACTGCATCAGAAGATGTCGTGCGTTCACGGCTGCTTGACCGAGCCCGCCAAGACGACAACGAAGACGCGATTGCCAAGCGCTTTAGCGAATACCGTAATTCGACCATTCCCATTCTCGAGCACCTCAAGCGCGAAGGTGCAAATGTCTGCGATATTGATGCAGCCCAAGAACCGCGCAGCGTACACGACGCGATCCTCAGTTGCATCGATAAATAAGCGGTATACTTATCTCGATGATTACTATCAAAACCGACCAAGAAATTGCGGCAATGCGCGAAGGCGGCCGCATACTAGCAACAACCCTAAATCTTATGCGCGAGAAAGCCGCAGCTGGGCTAACACCGCAAGATATGTCGGTCATGGCCGGCCAGGAGCTGCAAAAGCTTGGCGCAGAATCAGCTTGCCTGGGTTACTATGGTTACCCCGACGTTATCTGTATTTCGGTGAATGACCAAGTGCAGCACACGATTCCTACGGCCACACCGCTTAAGACTGGCGACATCGTAAATTTTGACCTTGCGATCAAATACAAGGGCATGATCACCGATGCTGGCATTACTGTCTGCGTGGGTGGAAAACCATCGTCCGACAATGCCCGTTTGCTCGTTGGCACCGAGCGCGCATTATACGAAGGTTTGTCTGTCGTAAAAGCCGGCTGCCACGTCGGCGACATTTCAGCCGCTGTTGAACGATGTTTACGCAAATACAAACTGGGTATTGTTCGCGAATTGGTAGGCCACGGCGTGGGCTACGAGATGCATGAAGACCCCGAGATTCCTAATTATGGGCGCGCTGGCACTGGTCCACTCTTGAAAGCGGGCATGACAATCGCGGTTGAGCCGATTACTACGTTGGGTGGTTATGAAATTTACGAAGCCAAAGACGGTTGGACGTTGCTGACTGTTGATGGCTCGTGGTCTGCGCAATTTGAACACACCGTGCTGGTGACCTCCACTGGCTGCGAAATCCTTACGATGCTCTAGTTTGGCGTCACTTCTGCGCCTCGAGGCTTGCCGAAACCTAAAGGTAAGCGCTATACTTCCTGCATATGCATGGCTCCTCTGCCACCACACCATATGTTGGCCTCGATGTTGGCACTAGCACTGTACGCTGTGTCGTAGGTGTTATTGATGCCAATAACCCGAGCAAGCTATCGATTGTTGCGCATGGCAGTGCGCCGAACCTCGGCATGCGTAAGGGTGTTGTAGTACACATTGAGGACGTGGCCAACGCTATTGCACAGGCCATTACCGATGCCGAGCGGCTGTCAGGTATGCAGCTACATGCCGCAACGGTTAACATCAATGGCGTGCATGTTAGTGGTTTGAACTCCAAGGGCGTAATCGCCATCAGCACTGCGAACCGGGAGATTACTCCCGATGACCGTTTGCGTGTCGAAGAAGCGGCAACGATCGTGCAATTACCAAGCAACCGCGAAATCATCCAAGTCTTTGCTCAAAATTATCGCCTTGACGGTCAAGATAACATCAAAGACCCTGTTGGCATGCACGGTGTGCGCTTAGAAGTTGACACGCACATTGTGACTGCCTCAACGCCAAACTTGCGCAACCTGGAAATGGCACTCGAAAAAGCCGAAGTGACAGTCCACAACCGCACACTCTCAAGCCTAGCGGCCGCCGAGGCCGTGCTCCAACGCCAGCAGAAGGAGGCAGGCACGGTGTTGATTGACATTGGGGCGGGCACAACAAATCTGGTGGTCTTGGAAGATGGCGAAGTGCAGCACGTGGCAGTTCTGCCAATTGGCGGCCAGCACATTACTAACGACTTGGCGATTGGCCTCAAGACCGACCTCGACATTGCCGAAGCAGTAAAAATTCAGCACGCCAGTTTGTTACAATCAACAGCCAAGCGCGACGTACGCGTTAAGGTGAATGGCCAGGACCACTTATTTAAGGCCGAAGACATCGCTATGGTCACCGAGGCGCGCGTTGAAGAACTATTTGAATACGTCGACAAAGAACTTGGCCGTATCCACCGCGCGCACAAATTGCCCGGCGGCGTGGTACTGGTTGGGGGCACGGCAAAGATGCCGGGGATTGCCGAATTTGCCAAGAAACAACTTCAGCTAGCGGCGCGGGTAGGCAAGTTGCAACCAATGACTGGGCTTATTGACACCGTCGCCGACCCTGCATATTGTACGGCCGTTGGGCTCATGCTGTTGGACATGTTGCTCGTTCCAGAGGTAGAACCGTCCCACAATAGCAATGCGACCGACCGAACACTACATTTTGTTGATTCGCTTTTACGTCGCTTCCGCCATTAAACGTGCGCACACACAAACTATTCATGCTTATTTTGGCTTCAAAAGCCCGTACAAATTAATTGAACTTGGGGCTACGCTACGCTATACTGCACGGTATAACGTGAAGAGGGAAAAAGCACATGCCTCAGGTTGATCCAGCTATAGAAACATTTGCACGCATTAAAGTCATCGGCGTCGGTGGCGCCGGTGGCGCAGCGATCAACCGTATGGTTGACGCAGGCGTTGATGGCGTTGAATTTATCGCTATTAACACCGATGCACAGGCCCTCCATCACTCTCGGGCGCAAGTCATTGTGCATATTGGGAAAGACGAGACACGCGGCCTTGGTGCTGGCGCCGACCCAATGGTTGGCCAGAAAGCTGCCGAAGAGTCTGCCGACGAGATCCGCAAGGTGCTGGAAGGCGCCGACATGGTATTTATCACCATCGGTGCTGGCGGTGGTACCGGGAGTGGCGCTGGCCATGTGGTCGCCAAGATTGCCAAGGAAATGGACATTTTGGTTATTGGTTTTGCTACCAAGCCATTTGCCTTTGAGGGCGAAAAACGCCGTCGTAACGCCGAGCTGGCCATCGACAACTTACGCAATAGTGTCGACACTCTCATTATCATCCCGAATGACCGCTTGTTGCAGACCATCGACCGGCAAACGCCGCTTCTGGAGGCCTTTAAGGTCGCCGATGACGTGCTGCGCCAAGGCGTACAGGGTATTTCTGATCTGATTACCGTACACGGTCTCATTAACCTCGACTTTGCTGATGTAAAAGCAGTGATGCGCAATGCCGGTTCTGCTTTGATGGGCATTGGCCGTGCGAGTGGTGAGAACCGCGCTGTCCAGGCCGCTCAACAGGCAATCGAATCACCATTACTTGAAGTTTCGATTGACGGCGCCCGTGGGATTGTTTTGAACATCATCGGTGGTAACGACCTGTCGATGCACGAAATTAACACCGCTGCCGAGACCATCACCAGCGCTGCCGATGCAGACGCCAACATCATATTTGGCGCTACGATTAACCCCGACCTTGATGGTGAGATCATCATTACTGTTGTTGCCACGGGCTTTGACGCGTCATATTTTTCTAACCGTTCTGGCATGCCGGTGACGGACGCAGCGGCTACTAAGGCAGCAACGACTGTCCAAACCAAAGCTGATGACGATATGTCCAAGATTGATATGACACTGGACGATAACGACCAAAGCGCCACGGATTTCAAAAACGACTCATCCATGCCTAATATATGGACACTCGACGAGAGTGAAGACAAGAAGCATGACGAAGACGATCACCACCACGACAATGATCACGGGCACGGCACACACGACCATGATGAGCCAAAAGCTGACAGCGACGACGAACACGATGCCGATGCTGAACTCGAAAAGCCCTCATTCTTGCGACGCCTAACCAAGCGCCACAAAGAACAAGAGGCTACCGAAGACGACAAAACATCTTAGCTTTGTAGTAATAACTACAAACAGTAAGAAAGTGGTTGCAAGGCGCTAAAGCTAGGGTTATGATGAATAGCACAAGCACTATATATGGTGATCGTACATTGAGAAAAATCAATAGGAGGTGCGCATGAAGTGTAACCAATGCGGTTGCAGTGACACCAAAGTGATCGAATCGCGCGACGCTGGAGATAGCTTGGCTATCCGCAGGCGACGGGCGTGCCCAGATTGCGGCTATCGTTTTACGACCTACGAACGGTTGGAGCGCCCGCAACTGATTGTCATCAAGAATGATGGCACGCGGCAGTTGTTTAATCGCGAGAAGCTACTTGGGGGCCTATATCGGGCCTGTGAGAAGACTCCGGTGAGCAATGTACAACTGGAGCGATTGGTAGCGGACATCGAGCAACACCTGTACGACTGTGGTGAGCCCGAAGTGAGTTCGGCCAAAGTCGGCGAGATGATCATGGAGCGTTTGAGTCTGCTGAACGAAGTCGCCTATGTGCGTTTCGCCAGCGTATACCGTCGGTTTAAGAATATTGCCGGGTTCGAACGCGAGCTGTCACAGATCAAGCAGCGTAAAGACGGTGAACCTCTCAAAATATAATGTCGTCAGCTCCCACGGAGCATGTATGCCTTGCGCTTGCCAAACGGCTCGCGTCGTACTATAACAAATAGGTACGGAGCATACAGCTCAGGGGGAGCCGGCGGAACTTTTGAGAGAGTCCGCGCCAACTCTAAACAAATAATTACAAAAAACAATAAATTAAAAGTCGGCCGTACGGTATGAGACTGCTCTACGACCGAAAAAAGTGAGGGTATTATGGGACAAACCACCAGTCTAACGCTCGGGAGGCTTTTTACAAAGCCCGGTACGAAAGCTTATGACATGCTTGCATGGTCTAAGACGGAATCATTAATTGTGAACCCCGGAACCGGCAAGCCGGTCTTCCAGCAAAAGGACGTGGAATTCCCAGAGGGTTGGTCGTTGAACTCGATCAACATTGTAGCCCAGAAGTACTTTACCGGCACGCCTGGCACTGAGGGTCGCGAGAGCTCATTGAAGACCCTGATCGACCGCGTGGTTGATACGATTGTGCGCCACGGCATGCAAGAGGGCTACTTTGAGACCGAGGATGAAGCCGAAGATTTCCGCGAAGAGCTAAAGTTTGTTTTGGCTACGCAGCGAGCTGCTTTTAACTCGCCCGTATGGTTTAACATTGGTGTGGCAGAACGTGCGCAGCAGCCAAGCGCCTGCTTTATCTTGGGTATTGAAGATACCATGGAGTCGATTCTTAACTGGTACCACGATGAAGGTATGGTCTTTAAGGGAGGCTCGGGGTCTGGCGTGAACCTGAGCCCTATTCGTTCATCTGTGGAACGTCTTGGTAAAAGTGCCGGTACGGCTTCTGGTCCGCTGAGCTTTATGCGCGGTGCTGATGCTTCTGCTGGGGCAATTAAGAGCGGCGGCAAGACCCGCCGTGCTGCCAAAATGGTTATTTTGAATGTTGATCACCCTGATGTAATGTCATTTATCGATTGTAAGATGATTGAAGAGCGCAAGGCTCGCGTCTTGCAGCAGGCTGGCTTCGACATGAGCCTCGACGGCAGTGACATTTTCTCCGTTCAGTACCAAAACGCTAACAACTCAGTGCGTGTAACCGATGAATTTATGGAAGCAGTGCTGGCTGATAAGGACTGGGATCTGAAGGCAGTGACTACTGGCAAGACCGTCCGGACAATCAAAGCGCGCGAGTTGTTCCGCAAATTTTCGGAAGCAGCATGGGAATGCGCTGACCCAGGCATGCAGTTCGATACGATTATTAACAAGTGGAACACTGTGCCAGTTGCTGGCCGCATTAACGCGAGCAACCCGTGCTCGGAATACATGCACCTCGACAACTCGGCTTGTAACCTGGCCAGCATTAACTTGCTGAAGTACTTGAATGACGATTACAGCTTTGACATCGAAGCTTTCAAGCACACCGTGGAATTGGTGTTTACTGCTCAAGAAATTTTGGTTGGCTACGGCGTGTACCCAACTCCAAAGATCGACAAGAACGCCAGGGCATACCGCGAGCTTGGCCTTGGCTATGCCAACCTTGGTGCGCTGCTGATGGCCCAGGGCTTGCCCTACGACTCCGCAGAAGGCCGCGCCCAGGCTGCAGCCATTACTGCGCTTATGACCGGCCATGGCTACGCTACGAGCGCTAAAATGGCTCGGCGCGTGGGCCCATTCGCAGGCTACCGCAAAGACCGCGAGGGCATGCTCAAAGTTTTGCGCATGCACCGCGGCGAAGTGTCGAACATTGACGCTCATCTTGTTGCAGAAGAGCTCCTGAGTGCTGCAGCCAGCGCCTGGGATGAAGCAGTAGAGCTAGGCGAGCTGTACGGTGTACGCAACTCACAGGCTAGCGTATTGGCCCCAACCGGCACCATCGGCTTTATGATGGGCTGCGACACCACGGGTATCGAACCGGACTTCGCGCTTATCAAGTATAAGGACATGGTTGGTGGCGGTAGCATGATTATCGTCAACCAAACCGTGCCACGTGCGCTTAAGATGCTTGGCTATACACCTGCACAGATCGACGACATCGTGGCTCACATCCACGACCAGAGCACGATCAAGGGCGCACCACACCTCAAGCCTGAGCATTTTGATGTCTTCGCCTGCGCCGTGGGTGACAACGCGATCCATTACCTTGGCCACGTCAAGATGATGGGTGCTGTCCAGCCATTTATCTCTGGCGCGATCAGCAAAACAGTTAACATGCCCGAGGATGTGACTGTGGAAGATGTCGAGCAGTTGCACATTGACGCTTGGCAAATGGGCATCAAGGCCATTGCTATCTACCGCGACAACTGTAAAGTGGCTCAGCCGTTATCTGGCAAGAAAAAGACCGATGAGTCTAAGGGCGCGCCGGCTGAGGCAACAACCAGCCCGGTTGCAGTGTCGGAATTGCTCGGTGACCGTATTGTGGTCAAGGGTGCGGTGCGCCGTATGCTGCCACGACGCCGCAATAGCAAGACGTACAAATTCCATATTGCAGATTTGTCCGGATTCTTTACGGTAGGCGAGTACGAAGATGGCACCCCGGGTGAATTGTTTATCAATGTCTCTAAGCAGGGTTCAACCCTGAGTGGCCTGATGGATGCCTTCGGCATCTCAGTGAGCCATGGTTTGCAGTACGGAGTACCGCTCAAGAGCTATGTCCGCGCCATGCTGAGCACTAGTTTTGCGCCGTCAGGCATCACCGACGACCCAGACCTGCGCACGACGAGTTCAATCACGGATTACATTTTCCGTCGCCTTGCATTGGACTACCTGAGCTTTGACGATCGTCTAGAGCTGGGCCTGGCATCAATAGACGATATGCCCTCCGAAGAGCAGACCAGCCTATTGACTGACGATCAAACGCCAGAAGGACACTTGTTGGAAAATGCTGCCGAGGTCGTTAGAACCCACGATCACCAGGGCGGCGAGAAGCCGGAAACGCCACCAGCACTGTCGCTCGCGACAGTAGAGCCAAAGGCACCGCAGCAGGCTAAGAAGACGAGCAGTCTCTCTCCGCTGTGTTACAGCTGCGGCAATCAAACCCAGCGTTCAGGTAGTTGCTACGTCTGCACCAGCTGCGGTTCGACAACCGGCTGTAGCTAAGATTTGTAGCTAGCCGGAAATGGCTAGTTCCAGATGAAAACGACCACCTTTCGGGGTGGTCGTTTCGCGTTTGGTTGAAAAGGGCCGGTCGCCTGTGGTATGCTTGCCGTGTGAAATTGGTTATCCTTTACAGACCAGACTCCGAGCATGCGACCAATGTTGAGACGTTTGCGCGTGACTTCCAACGCGTCCACGATATTGGACGTAAGCTTGAACTTTTGAGTATGAGCACCCGTGATGGCGCAGCTACCGCCAGCCTGTATGACATTATGACATTTCCAGCAATAATGGCACTCGCCGATAATGGTTCGGTGCTCAACATATGGCAGGGCGAGCCATTGCCGCTCATGGACGAAGTCGCAGGATATCTAAACAGTTAGAGTAAGCTCTATAACACTTTACAGAGTGACCCAAATCTGATACTATCTGTTGGTAGATAAATCTTTTAGAAAGAGCACAAAAGACATGAAAAAAGCAGTAATTGCCACCGGTGGCAAACAATACCTCGTGAGCGAAGGCGAGACGTTGCAAGTTGAGTTGTTGCACCTTGATGGCAAGACCGCGACTTTTGAGCCGTTGCTCGTGATTGATGGCGAAACAATAAGTGTTGGCACGCCAGTCGTCGACAAAGCAAAAGTCACGGCCGAGATAGTTGCCGAAGACGTGCAGGCCGACAAAGTCACCGCTATCCGTTATAAGGCGAAGAAGCGAGTACACAAAGTGCACGGCCACCGCCAGCACCAGACCACGATCAAAATCACCAAAATTGCTTAGAAGTCTCTAGGTACCCTGTGGAAAAATCAGCGGCTAAAAAATAGTCGCTGTTTTTTTTGCATCGTTTTTTGGCGCCTATTAGCCTGTGAGATTACGGAGCGAAACTAAACGTAAGGAGTTATATAAAAATAGTTGTTTTATTAACAATATACACGCATAGACAAGGGGCTGATATGGTGTCGTCTAATACTTTATATTTTCCCTTGTTTCTCTCTTGCAGGGGCTAAGGTGTTACACGGATAATGATATGGTGATCCAAAGTCTACCATCCCTTAGAGAAGGTAGACAGGAAACAAATATACCAAATCAAAACATAACCAAATACCAAAAAAATGTCCCTAAAAGTCCAAAAAGTATCTGCTGTCTGTCGCCGCTATGCGTTGGTGTTGGTATTCTTTGGACTATTTTTGTGCACATCAAGCGTTTCGCTGTATCTGTCTGGACACAAGGCGGCGGCTACGACAACCGGCACGATCAATTTCCAGGCGCGGCTGATGACTGGCGCTGGTTCCATCGCCCCCGACGGCAATTACAACGTTGAATTCAAACTGTACAGCGCTTTGACTTCTACCGGTACCCCTAATCAGGGAGCGTGTACCATGACACCTGGGACGACAGCCGATCCAGCATGTTTGTGGGTCGAAACTCGTACTGGCGGTAACGTAGTGCACGTAGCTAACGGGTACCTCACGGTTAACTTGGGCAGCGTTACCGCCTTTCCCTCGACTATCAACTGGAGCCAGCAGCTGTACCTGACCATGAACATCGGCGGCATTGGTAGCCCGACCTGGGATGGCGAAATGACGCCTCGCTTGCAGTTGACGGCTGTGCCTTATGCATTTGCTGCCAATACTTTGGTTGCTACCAATGGCTCCGATACTAGCGTGCTCAAATTTGGGACGCCTCCATCTGGTGGCCAAACGATTACACTACCAAACGTGTCTTCAGGCACGACAGCAACGGTGTGTTACCAGACAGATACTGCCTGCGGTTTCGTGACTGGAACAACAGGCAGCTTTATCCAGAATGGGACGACTGTTCAAACTGCTGCCAATTTCAACATCCGATCTGCGGCCACTAACTCTGTCGGTGGGGTTATCCAAGGATTTAGTAGTAGTCAAACTGCTGACCTGTTTGACGTACAGACTTGGAACGGTACTACCGCCACGACTGTCTTTGGCGTAAGCAACGTTGGTGACCTAGCGGTGCAAAACGTTACCGTAGCCGCGAGCAAGAGCTTGACGGTAACCAGTGGGCTTACGAGCCTGACTGGTGCTACTAGCGGTGACGCTTTGAATGTTAGCAACTCGACTTCGACAGGAAATATCGCAGTATTCAAGGATAACGCAACCGCTGTTTTCACTATCGCCAACGAAGGTGGAGTAGCGCTCCAAAACACGACTAACTCCGCGGGCGCACTTACTTTGCAAAACGCTGCAGGGCACTTGTTGTTCTCGGTCGACACCACTCCCAATGCCAGTAATCTGATCACCAATCCAAGTTTTGAGACCAACACCACTGGCTGGAACCAGCGCACGAGTTGCACCTTGACCGCAAGTTCTAGCCAACAGTACTTCGGTAATAATTCCGGCGCTTGTGCCAACACGGCCACCGGCGCTGGCATGAATTATCCTGTCCAGCTTTCGAACAACACGGCATACAGCCTTACGTTCTACGCCCGGTCATCCAGCGCCATAACAACCAATTTTGCTTTCGGTTACGCCGAAGATGGCTCTACCGAAAACCTTGGTGGTGGCGAGAGCAGCTTGAGCCAGACAGTAAGCAACAATGGTTGGACGCGTTACGTGTTGGCATTTACCACTGGCCCGTCGGTTAACGCGGGCGCTTATTTCTTCATGAAGCAAACCGATGGCACCTCACGTACGCTATACATCGACGCCGTTGATCTGGAGCAATCTGCCAGCCAGCTGTATGCGCCATACCGCGAAGGCAAAGTACAGATCAACAGCGTGGTATCTTCGCCGCTGCAGTTGCAGAACACCACCGACTCGACCACTGCTTTCCAGATCACCAACGCCGTTGGTGGCTCGCAGGTCTTAACGGTCGACACCCTCAACAAGCGCGTTACGATCGGCAATGTTGCAACGAACGCCAGCAGTGTTACCAACGCCAAGCTGACGGTGCTCAGTACCAACTCCAACCCGTCAATCTCGCTTAAGGTTAACCAAAGCGACACCTCGACTTCTGGCGCTGATGTCGCCGATTTCCAGCTCAACGGCACGGCTGTGTTCTCGATCTCTAACCTCAACGGTGGGCAGGCAATTTTCCAAAACACGGCTAACTCTACCGGCGCATTCCAGGTGCAGAACCAGAATGGCGACGCTGACCTCAACTTTGACACGAGCAACAACAAGCTGACCGTCGGTAACGTTACTGCCGCTGCTGGGCATGGCTTACAGGGGAGTGTCGTGTTTGCAGACGGCTCAAACAGTAACTTTGGCATAACGGTGCAGGCCGCGCTGAACAGCATCACCGGCTCCAGCAAGACGATTACCTTGCCAAACGAAACCGGCACCGTATGTACTAGCGCTTCTACGTCGCCCGCTAACTGCACGAACTTTGCAGCCGCAACTGGCGGTACGGGTTACATTCAAAATCAAGCCGCTACAGCCCAGGTTGCAAATTACTTCATCCGTTCTGCCGCAACAGGTTCTGTTGGAGCAGTTATCCAAGGCGCGAGCGGCCAGTCGGTAGACCTATTCGACGCACAGACCTGGAACGGCACAACTGCGACTACGGTCTTTGGCGTAAACAACGTCGGCGACTTGGCGGTACAGAACGTTACCTTGGCCGCGAACAAGAGCCTGACCGTAACTGGCGGTGCGACCGGTAGCCGGCCAGGTAGTCCTGTTGAAGGCATGATATTTTACGACACGACCACAAAGTCATTGCTGGTATATGCAAATGGCAAATGGCAGGCCGACCGCACGACTGCTACAAAGATTGTGGCTGTTGGCTCAGTAACCGGTTGTTCGGGTACAATTCCGGTGGCTTCATCTAATTTTGACGCCGCCGATTTCGTAGTTACAAACGCGGTTGGTGGTTGTACGAGCGCCCAAACAGCTATTAATAACGCAATTTCTGCGCTCCCATCTGGCGGCGGTACCGTGTACCTAATGGAGGGTACATACATTATTGACGGCACTATCAACATCCCCGACAACGTGACGCTGACCGGTGCCGGCTCTGCTACTTTGATCGAATTCAAGAACAGCACCAACGCAACTGTCAATGCGATCGCCAACACTAATACTGCCGGCGCTGGTAACGGCCGCATTACTATCTCGAACCTGCGCCTGGACGGTAACAAATCCAACCAATCATCTGGTGCCATGGTAGGCATTAGCTTAACGAAAGTAAGCCCTGCTACGGGAACGCCTGGCGCTAAGCTACAAAACTTATCAATCGAAAACTTTAATGACGACGGCCTACACTTCGTAACGGCCGCTAACACCATGCTATCGAACAGTACGATCGTTGCCAACACCGGTGACGGTATCGAGATACAGAGTAGCTCGGTCAACAACACAATCATCGGCAACACGTTCCAGGGAAACGGTGGCACTGGGCAAATTTATATCAACGGTGCGGGCGTGGTCAACAACACGGTAACCGGCAACATGGTTATTGGTGGCACGGTTGCCGGTATCGCAGTTTCCAGCTCGGTTACTAACACCATCACCAATAACACGGTGCAGGGTAACGGTACCCGCGGTATCTGGTTAACCTCGGGTAGTAATAACACCATCAGTGGCAACGCAGTATCAAGTAACAGCACTGTGGGTATTGAGCTAAGCGGTAACACGAACGAAATTAGCAGCAACAAGATTCACGACAATGGTGCATCAGGTGCTAACGACGGTATTAAAGTCACTGGCAGCAATAACACCATAGCCAACAACGACATCACCGACACCGCCGGCACCGGCAACGCTATCAATATTAGTGGTAGCGGCGCCACGGCTAACTTGCTCTCGGGTAACCGTTTTAGCGGTACTGGCGCAACCGTTTTGGCAGACACTGGCACCAACACGATCTACGATGGCCAGGTAAACACTAATGGTGACATCGTGATGCGCGGTACCAACGGAGTAGCAATTGGGTTGACCTCTGCAACGAGTACAATTAGTGTTCAGGGTTCATATGTAGGTACGGCCCTTCCTGCGCCAGCTGCGCCTACAGTCACAAACCAGGGCACACCTTCAACCGGTCAATACACATATGCGGTGAGCGCCACAGATGGCTTTGGTGAAACACTCATTTCTTCCACGGCTCAAACTACTACAGGGGCAACAACGCTTAACGGTACCAACTTTAACCGTATTACCTGGAACCGTGTTGGTGGCGCAATCACTTATAAGGTATACCGTACGGCTGTCAGCGGTGGTTCACCGGCCACTCTTGGGCTCATCGGTACCGTTAACTCCTCGACTGCGACAATGCAGCTTGATGATACAGGTCTGGCAGGTAGTGGTAGTGTTCCTGCTGCTAACACAACGGGTGGCGCAAGCTTTGCTGCACAGGTTTTGGCTGGCTCGTTCCAGGGGGCTACGGCAGTACTTACCGGCGCCAACGCCCTAACCCTTGGTACTACCGGCACAAGCACTGGCGCAGTTGTATTTAAGGGAAGCACTGCTGCTAGCGGTACGCTGACCTTGGCTGGGCCAAACAACCCAAACACTGGCAACTTTACACTGAGTATCCCGGCTATCACGGCAAGCGCTAATGTGTGTACCGACAACTCTATTTGTACTGGTTACGCTGCAGCGCCGGTAACTGGTGCTGGCAACTTCTTGGTTCAGGCACCAACGAGCAACACGGCTGCAACAGCTGGGTCTAACTACATACAGCCGGCAACTACCGGCGTAAATGGTCTTACCGTAAATGGCACCAGCACTGGCACTGCTGCAACATCACTGGTAGTTAATCAGGCTGGTGCTAGCAATGGGATCGACGTGACAACCAGTTCCGGTACCACAAACGCTGCCGGCATAACGATTGCCCGAAGCGTTGCGGGTACGACGACGGCCGGCTTGAGCATTACCGACAGCACGGCTGGCACGATCGGCACCGGTATTAATATTGCACAGTCGGGCGGTGGTGCGATCACTACTGGTATTAGCTTGGCGGGTACGATGACTACCGGCATTAGCTTTGGCGGTACCAACACTACTGACATAACCCGTACTTCGGGCGTCTTGAGTTTACAGGGAACGGGCGGTGTGAGTATTATCGCTGCTGGTACGACCTCTGTGGTAGCCGATTCTGCCGGTGCGGGCAGCGTATTACTCGGTAATACCAACGCGACTACAGTGACCTTGGGCAACACTGGCGCTACGACTACCTCGATCCAGGGCGGCACGGTTATTAATGTTGGTACAGCCAGTAACAGCGGCAGTATCCAGATAGGCAACACATCAGCAACCGGCACGCAGACAATAGCAATCGGTAACAACGGCAATGCGAGTGGTACTACTAATGTAACGATTGGTAGTGCTTCGGGCGCAAGTGGTGGCACGACAACGCTCCAGGCCAAGGCAGGAGTA
This sequence comes from uncultured Candidatus Saccharibacteria bacterium, assembly GCA_964508535.1. GTDB lineage: Bacteria > Patescibacteriota > Saccharimonadia > Saccharimonadales > UBA4665 > PMNU01. The sequence continues at coordinate 40,646 of CAZDTZ010000003.1, read as the reverse complement.
ACTGTTACCGCTGGTGCGGCCTCTACGTGGTCGACGACCGCTGGGCTGCTCACTATCCAGGGCGGCAGCGGCGTAACGATTAATACCCCCTCTATAGCTGGCGCCACCAGTGCTATATCTATCAAAAGTGGCGATTCGTCCGCAGGTACTGCTGGCAACGTGACTATCGACACTGGCACGACCTCGACCGGCACGCCGACGGTTAACATCGCCAACGCTAACGCCAAAGCGGTTCAGATTGGCAACAACACCTCAAATCCAGCAGTTTCGATCGACTCCGGAACGGGCGTCCTTAATATAGGCACCGGCGCACAGGCGCGGACAATTACGCTTGGCAGCACAGGTGCAGCTGGCGCAGTCGTACAGCAGTTCCTTATCGGTACAAACTCAACAGCTGGTGCTACTAACACGATAACCATCGGCAACACTGCTGCAACGGCTTCAACCACCACGATTAACGGTGGTACAGCTGCAGCCACCAGTACCGGCGGCGCAATAGTATTGCAGGCTGGCACAGGCGGCTTCATAAACATTGGTAACACGGCCGCTACCAAGACCATTAATATAGGTTCGACCGCTGCTTTGGCCGGTGACTCGACAGTATCGATCGCTACTTCATCGGTCAATACTCAGGTAGTAGCTATTGGTTCTAATGGGGTTGCTGGCAATACGTTGACTCTCGATGGCGGTACGGCTAGTACGGCTATACAGATTGGTAATTCAGCTACGGCACACGGTATCCAGATCGGCACTGACGGCACGGCTACCCAGACAGTGAAGCTTGGGTCGCTCGCCACTTCGAGCACTACCCTCATCCAGGGCGGTACCGGGGCTAGTGCACTAACGCTCAGCACTGCCACCACCGGCGCGATTAACATCGACACTGGCACCACTGGCTCGATCCTAATCGGTGGCGGCACAGCGAGCAATCCGGCGAAGACAATCAGCATCGGGCCAACAGCTACAAATACGAGCGCTACGACCTACAACTTTGGTGTGAATACGGCCGGTAGCCAGCTGATAAGCGTTGGTTCGGCAGGTTCTGGTGACGCCGCAGCCGGCACTTTGGTGAATATCCAAGGAGGCACTACCGCGAGCACTGCAGTTAAGATTGGGACAAATGGCGCCGGCGGCATAACCCTGGACACCGGTACTACCGGTGCGATCTTAATTGGTGCCGGCACTAGCAGTGCCAAGACTATTACTGTGGGGCCGTCTGCCACCAACACCAACACGACTACCTACAACTTCGGCGTTAATACCGCAGGCTCACAGTTGCTAAGAATTGGTTCGGCAGGTTCTGGTGACGCCGCAGCCGGCACTTTGGTGAATATCCAAGGAGGCACTACCGCGAGCACTGCAGTCACTATTGGCACCAACGGCGCTGGTGGGATTACCCTGGACACGGGCACGACTGGTGCAATCCTCATCGGTGCCGGAACCGCTAACAACGCCAAGACTATTACCGTAGGTCCAACGGCGACCAAGACAAGCACGACCACGCTCCAGCTTGGTATTAACACAGCTGGTACCGAAACTATCCAGCTGGGTTCGGCAGGTTCTGGTGACGCCGCAGCCGGCACCTCGGTCAACATCCAAGGTGGTACCGGCGCAAGCGCTATAGTTCTTGGCACCAACGGCGCCGGTACTATTAACATCGACACTGGCACCACTGGCTCGATCCTAATCGGTGGCGGCACAGCGAGCAATCCGGCGAAGACAATCAGCATCGGGCCAACAGGTAGTACAAACACTAGTGCCACCACCTATAACCTTGGCACGAACACGGGTGGTAGCCAGCTGATCAGTATTGGTTCAGCCATAACTAATACTGCCGCTGCCGGCACGACGGTCCTTATCCAAGGTGGCACCAGCCCAACTGCTGCAGTGCAAATACAGGCACTTGCTGGGGGCCTCATCGGCGTCGGTACGAACAACTCGGGGAACGTTATTCAGGTTGGTAGCGGCTCATTAAACATTGGTACACAGACCATTTATGTCGGTACCAGTGTTAGTGGTAACGCCGTAGGCGGCACGACAAACCTTATATTGGGTTCAGGAATTGGCGCAACTGGCGGTACAACAACTCTACAGGCAAAGGGCACTATTGTCTTCGCAACGAACGGCACTACGCGCGCTACCTTCGACAGTGCCACAAACGCCATCGCCTTCGGTAATGGCCTAACTGCCAGTGCGCCAAACAACTTCACGATCCAGGGTACCGGTAGTACAACTACTGCGGTCGCCGGCGGCAGCCTGACTATTCAGGGTGGTGCTGCAACTGCAGGAACCGCTAATGGCGGCAGCGTGACGCTCGGCGGTGGTGCTGGGTTTGGCGGTGGCTTCACCGGGTTAGTAGTATTGAATACTCCAACCTTCTCGACTGCAGCGACCCAGAGCTGCGGTAGCAACTGTAATATTACACAGGCTAACATCGACGGCAACGGCGCGGTAATCATTAACGCGACTGCAGCCAGCCTGAACGTTAGTTTGACTGACCCGGGCTTGGGGGCTGCGGCCGCTGGACGCGTCATATATGTAACTGCCGCCAATGGCTCTAACGACTTCACGCTGTTGGTAAACGGTGGTGGTACCGGCAACCAGATCGCTATGCGCCAGAATACTACCGCAACCATGATCTGGAACGGTGCCGACTGGACCGCTGCTGGTGCTTCCAGCTCTACCACTTTGCAGGCAGCCTACGACAACACACTAACCAGCGCTGGTGGCGCCGAACTGGTTGTTGCCAACGGCGCAAACGCCAACGGTTTAACTGTTCGGGACAGCTCTACGAGTCCCATTAACGGTACCTTGCTGGAAGTTCAGTCGGCGACGGCTGCCCAGCTGTTCTCGGTGAGCGATAACGTCACCGACTACTCTTCAGATGGTGGCGCCGAAACTGCTGGCGGCAGCTCCAGTACATTCCCTTCGAACACCTGGTCGGTGATTGGTACCGGCCCGGCTGTGAGCCGTTTCACCACTGCAGGCTCAAACATTGCTACCGGAGCTGCTTCCGTCTCGGTAGTTACCAACACTACCGCCAGCACGGGCGTCGCAGACGTGCTGGTCGTTGGCGGCACGCCTACAGCCCTTACTGCGAACCAGTTCTACAACGTATCGTTTGCAGTACGCTTAGCTACTGGTGGTACCTTCAACGACCTTAGGGTCGACTACTCGAAGGATGGTACAAACACCTCATCGGTGGCGTGTACAAGCGGCGTGGTCGTTAAGACCAGCGTGTGGACTAAGGTGAACTGTAGCTTCCAGGCGTCCGCATCTGGTATCACTTCTTCTAACGCGATCCTTATTCGTCAGAATGCTGGCGTTGCCCATACTTTCTACGTCGACGATTTTAGTGTTACCTTGGCCGGCGACCACAACTACGCTACCGACGGTGGAGTAGATGACAACACCAACTTCGCTACTAACTGGAGCAATGTAACTGCCTCCACCGCTACTGTCAACATGTCTCGTAACGTCACTGACGGTAATGATGCTAGCGACAGTGCCCAGGCTGCCATCACCGTTGGTGCCGCCAACGCTGGTCTGCGCAACAAGCTGGCGATCAACCCCTTAACCAATACGCTCTACCGCATATCGGTATACGCTAAACTAGTCAGCGGCACAGCCTTTACAGATTTCAAAGTCAGATACTCACCAACTGGTAGCACGGGCTCATCTGGTACGTACATTGACTGCGTAGACTACAACGGTCAAACAGTTGTTACCACTGGTTGGACACAAATTACCTGCTATATCCAAACCGATGCTACCACGGTGACTACTCCATATATTGATTTCGTCGGAGCAGCTTCGGGGGTCAGGACGTACATTGTTGACACCTTCTCGATGACCCTTTCAGGGGCAACTTCTCCTGACGTACAGATCGGTGGCGGTGTGAATGGTGGTCCAGTGACACTTCTAACGGTTGACCGAGCAGCAGCTGCGCCAATCGCCGCCAACAACGACGCTTACCTAGGCTCGATGTACTACGACACCACCCTTGGCAAGCTACAGTGTTATGAGTCTGACGGCTGGGGCGCCTGTGGTTCTTCACCAGATGTTATCATTACAATCTCTCCAGAGTATACTAACGCAGTGCTACACGGTACTGGGATAGGCACGATGACATCAGACCTGTGCTCTGACTCCCTTAGTATTAATACCAGTGTGTGCGGTACCAACGAAACGTTCAACTTTTATAAATGGACTTCACCGCAGGCGACAGGGCAGACATACAGTATTTATGTGACCTACCAGTTACCAAGTACCTTCAAGTCCTTTACGTCGGGTAGTACATCGCTGATGGGACGCACCGATAGTGCCAATTCAACAGTCGCGTATAGCGTATATAAGAATCATACAGGGAGCGCGCTAGCATTGTGTGGTTCGGCAACTGTTTCGACTGGCGTGCAGACGTCATGGCAAGTTAAGGTTGCTACCGGAACGGCTGACCCATCTACCTGTAGCTTCGCCGCAAGCGACAGCATTGTGTTCAAGATAGACATGACGGCGAGCAGCAACGCTAACGCCTATGTTAGCAACCTCGGCTTTACCTTCACTAACAAGTAAAATTTTCTGCCTCGAGAGCCAACAAATATCACATTGATCATTTCGACTAGCGGCGCTAGTCTAAGGGCAGACATAATGTTTTGGAGGTCAGTATGAGACGGTTTATGAAGAAACTCAGTTACTTACAATCAACAATAGTTTTGTTTGGTGCAACATTATTTGCAATGCCTATGCCCCAGGTGCATGCCTATGCAAGCTCGTATTATGCATTCCGCCTAAATGACAGCTCATCAATAGGATTTCAGGATGCTCAAGTTGTGGCCAAGGGAAATACCGTCTATGTATCATCCTATAGTGACTGTTACGTGCATAAGATCGTAAACAACACAACTAGCGAGCCGATCGCCGGTATACAAGGACGCTGTGGTCATTCTGCAGATGGGTCTGTTGCCATCAACAGCGTTATTGAGGCTCCAACGAGCATAGCGGTAGGGGCAGACGGAACGGTGTATATGGCGATGCCCTTTGCGCATTACGTCCGTGCGGTGCTGCCAGACGGGACCCTCATGACAATCGCTGGTGACGGCACTAACGTGAACGGTCCTTTACGTACTGATGCTTCCGATGCAACACAGACTGCTTTCGATTTTCCAAACTATGTTAGAGTGAGTCCCGACAACAGTGTCTATATTTATGATACTGGCGTCATCCGCAGAGTATTAGCAGATGGATTAACCGACCACGTTGCTGGTGCTTTCGACGCATTCGCCAATAACAATCCATATGTTGATGGTGGAATAGCAACCGAGCACGCACTCGGCAAGTTATCGGTTAAGATGTTCTTTGATTTTGACCCTGGCGCCAATCTTTTTATCACAGACGAGGATAATATTTACAAGGTGGACCACAATGACGGCACCATTCATACGTACTATGCTCATCCGTTCAACCCTATTGTTACCCTCGAAGACCAGCCGTTATCCGAGCTGGCAGGGTTAAGCGATGCAGGCTTTGAAATAGATAGTGAGGGCAACATATGGTTTGATGAAGGAAACTCAACAACGGGCGTGGGTATACGATATATCTCAGCTGCTGACCACATCGTTAGGACGGTTGGCGGTGGCGGTAATAACCCTACGCCTCCACTTGCTGGCAGTGGGTCTCCCATCCTCGGTACCGATCTACAGTTACCTACACTGAAGAGCATATCAGTGGACGACGGTCAGATTTACTTTATCAACAGTTTTACAACTGCTAACGGTAGAATTGTTTATTATGTGGGTCGACTATCGACCAATCAGGACGGCACGCCACCAGCGATCGAACCGGTCACCACACCATTGCCCAATGATAATGGTTGGAACAATACGCCCGTAAGTCTTAGTTGGGACGTGAACGATACCGAGTCGGCAATAACGGATGAGAGCGGCTGCGATCTCATTGCCATAACGCACGATATACCAGGAGCAGAGTATACCTGCTCGGCAACGAGTGCGGGCGGCACGGCTTCGCAATCGGTTACCGTAAAGGTAGATAGTGCTGCACCTCTGTTGGGGCAAGCAACGTGGTCACTAAATCCAAAACCGACGACCGGCACAACAACTCTCGTGCTGCCAGTGACTGACAATAATTCGGGTATCCAAAGAGCCGAGTACTTCCTCGGCGACACCGACCCCGGACAGGGAAATGGCACGCCCCTAAACTATGACGGCACGAATCTAAGTGTCACTTTTGGCTCTGATTTCTCGACCGGTGTTTACAAGATAAACGTGCGTGCTATGGATAACGCAGGTAACTGGAGCCCCGCGGCCAGTGACTACCTCGTTGTATATAATCCAGATGGCCCCCGAATGACCGGCAAGAAGACAATCGTACCAACGCTGGCTAATGGGGATGCCTTGCCTGGCCTCACGGGCCCGAGCCAAACTGACAAAGCTACATTCGGCTTTAGCGTGAAGTACGACAACCAAGGGGCAATCAATGCAAACAGTGATTTGCAATTGCAATACAGTACTGGCACAGATTGCAATAAGCCAACCAAAGCTCAAAATTGCCACAATCTATCGCTCAACGCTAGCTCTGTAGCGTGGCTCACAACACAAGGCGTTAACCATTCGACTGGCATCTTTCAGGGAATGGGCACGCTCGTGGTAGATGGCGTGACCAATACGGTTATCTTTCGTGTTACGGGGGTAGACGGCAGTCTCCTGAGCCCAAGTGCGTCTGACGAATTTCAGATTAAGATCTACAGCCAGGGTGACAATCCTAATACAGCTGCGCCTTTGTATCAGGTTAACTCGGCTAATATAGGGCAAGGGAATATTAAGATTATCTAAGCAGGCGCGAACTGCCATTTTACAGATAGGGACAGCAATCCTTGTGCTACAATAGAACCATTAGGGGAATTGCGAATCGATAGGCTTGAGACCCGAGAATGGATGATATAAAACGACCGGTGCGAGGGCAGGGGGCGACGTTGTATACGCAACGGCGTGCTTCGGTGTACGTGGCGTCGGGCCAACGTATCGCTCCGGTAAAGCCGCTGGCAACCGTTGCCGAGGGAGCCCCAAAACGCGCCGGGCTCTCTATTAAAATACGCATTAAACGGCCGAAGTGGCTGACTCGGCTCCCAAATATCGACACTAAGCGCTATCGGGCTGCAACTGCGCGCACTACAACGCTACTTGTCATGACAGTAATGGTGGTTGTCGAATTATTGAGTATGTCGCAGCCATACCTGATACAACACACCTATGCACTTGGTAATGCTGGCGATTTGCTGCCAACAACAAGCTTCGCCATGTCCCAAAAAATAAAATTTGACGGTAAGCAGGGTACGTTTAACTTTAACCAGGGATTTAGCCCGGCTCTCCCTGGCCAAGCAACAGTGCTCGGCCCACAAATCACAGCTGTTGCGAATCAAGACCCCAGTAAGGGCGTCACGGTCACCGATCCCGTAAACAAAATGGACCTTACGATTACGCCAAAGATGCAGCTATCTCCAGGACAGCAAAATGGCAACAGTATCGTATACCCCCTGATGAACGGCACTGGCTGGCTGGTGTATACCATGCAAGCCGGAGATGTAAAAGAGGACTTGCTGATGCGCTCGTCACCTGGGGATACGGCAAACTTTGACTACACCTTAGATCTCGGAAGTTCGTTCGCCACAAAGACTGACGCCGCAGGCAATGTAGGAATTTACGGCAGCACCTTGCTTAGCGGCAACGTAAGCACCGGCACGGCTGCTGATGCGGCATTGCTCGTAAAAGCAAAGGCAAAAGCTCCAAAGGACACCCTGTTATTTGTAATTCCGGCGCCCACGATCAAAGAAACGGGCAGTACAAAGGGTAGCGTAAAGGCCAAGTACACAGTGCAAGGTAATAATTTGCGGATGACTGTGACCGGCCTAGACAAGGGCAAGTATCCGTTGACGATCGACCCAAGCATCTATGTTGAGACCGCCCAGAAGTTTATGCGCGGCAACAACGAAACAAACATCTCATTTGACGTTGCCAATAGTTTGATCCAGAAGGGTAAGACAACCGGCGCCCGCATTAACGCATGGTCGAGCACCAATGACCTGTCGACCCCTATTTGGGGGCAAGGCACGGCAGTGGCTGGTGGTTATATTTACACAGTTGGGGGAGCCCAGGGTACGAATACAACGACGACAACGTACTACACAGCGGGCTCATCAACGTATGTAGTCCCTACTGGTGTGACTTCTATTACCGTAAAAGCCTGGGGAGCTGGCGGTGGCGGTGGTGTTGGCAGTGGTAGCAGTGGAGTTGGCGGCGCAGGTGGTGGCGGCGGCTACGCTAAGGCTACGCTCACCGTCACTCCGGCCGAGAGCCTAACGGTGCTAGTCGGCACCGGCGGAACCAAGGGTGTCACGAGTGGCGGCGGAAACGGCGGCGGATATTCGGCTGTGCAAAGAAGTTCGACATTTTTGATACAAGCTGGCGCAGGTGGTGGCGGCGGTGGCGCAAGGGGGACGAGTGCCGGTAATGGTGGCGCAGGTGGCGCAGGTGGCGGTGCGAGTGCTTTAGCTGGCTCAGCCGGCCTTGGATCAGGCAGTGGCGGTGGCGGCGGATTGGGCACGAACTCAGCTGCCGGTGTGGCCGGCGGGGCAGGTACGAGCGGTGTGGCTGGCTCAGTTGGTGCTGCTAATAGCGGTGGTAACGGCGCTGGCTTCGCGAGCGCTACATGCAATACGGCAGTTACCAATACTCAGGGTGGCGCCGGCGGTACGGGTGCCGGCGGTGGCGGCGGTACTGACACGAGCACTTGTTCCGACGGCGGTGGCGGCGGTAGTGGTCGCTTTGGTGGCGGCGGTGGCGGCAGCACGACTTCAAACAACGTTGGTGGCGGTGGCGGTGGCGGTGGCAGTGACTTGGTAACCGGTACAGGCACCGTAGAAACTACTGGCTCCGGTACGACACCCGGCAATAATACAGATACCGAGAACAACGGCGCTGGTCTGGGTGGAACTGGCGCAGCAAGCACCGGAGCTGCAACTAACGGCGCTGACGGGGGGATTACTATCTCATACACAACTGGTACCACAACACCTACGAACACAGTATCTTGGGCACAATTTAATACGACTACCAATGCGATTCAGAGCCCTGACCCTGGAGCTGGCGCATGCACCGGTTGGTGTACGGATAGTTCATACAACCTGCCTGCCAGTTTGACTGATTTGTCACTGGTTGCATACAACGGCTTTCTGTACGCAATAGGCGGCGCCAACAGCAGCGGGGTAGCTCAAACAAGCGTCTACATTGCGAAACTAGGCGCCAACGGCGAACCTCAGCTATGGCATCCGTCGGGCGGAACACCAGTCTATTGGTATACCGATACAGCGCTGAGCAACGCCCGCAGCAAATTTGCGGCCGTTGTATACAACAATCATATGTATATATTAGGCGGGCTGACAGGCGCTGGCCCTCCAAGCACCACGGTCCTCAGTAGTAATACGGTCCAAATGGCCGACATCAGGCCAACTGGCACGCTGACCACCTGGACTACTACCGGCACGCAGGCCCTGCCAGTTGCGCTCTATGGCCTGAGCGCTCAGGTATACAATAATGTTATTTATATCATTGGTGGTGATGCAACATTCACTGGCACGCCAGTGTCGGCAGTACGATATAGCAAACTCAATTCAGACGGTACAATGAACAGTTGGGTCCTCAACCCCAATAGCCTGATTACTTCTGGAAGGCTGAGCATGGGTGGAAGCTTTAGCGCGATTTGGGGCGGCTATGTATATGTCGGCGGTGGCTGTACTACAGTAAACGCAAGCGGCTATTGTACGGCCATAGCCAGTGATGTGCAGTTGGCAAGTATTAATGCTGATGGTAGTCTTGATACCTGGAGCGCCATATTGGGTCTCGACAATACGCGTATAGGGCATACCCTCATCGCATGGCAAAACGGTTTATACCGATTGGGTGGTTGTCGAGCACAGGATCCAACCACGGGCACGTGTACGAACACTATTTTTGACGTAGACTACGGCGTGATTAATCAGGATGGTGATGCGAGTACTGTCGCTGCCTCTGTGCCCAGCGGCACTGCTCCTTGCTCGGGAGGAAGCCCGGTGAGTTGTGACCTGCCAAGTACCGCGGTGGGGAACGTTCTGAACGAAACAGCAATTATTAACGGTTATTTGTATATTATGGGGGGTTGTACGACGAACTCATGCTCGGCAAGTATTTCTACAGGAGTTACATATCAGGCCATCGCATCAGACGGTACGCTGCACCAACCCGCGTCGTGCACGGGAGGTACTCTTACTGATTCCTACTGTGTCAGCCCTACGAACCTGCCCGTTGGCTTGGCTGCTGCTGCGACTGCTATATTCGGTGGACGTATCTATTTAGTAGGAGGGTTTAATACCGGCACCAACGTGTATTACGTTTCAGTTGACTCTGCTGGCACCCTAGGTACGTGGCAGAACGCAAGCATAAGCACCATAACCGGAGCTGTGCGGACAACGCTTACTTATGCGTATGCCTATGCGCGTGCGAACCCGGCATCTGCTGGCACGAGCCCGGGTAACCTCTACATATTCGGTGGTTGTACCGATGGTACTGTGGGCTGCACTAATTACTCGGATAGCGTGTTTAAGTGTGTTCTCTCTACAACTGGCGTACCTTCGGGCTGTGTTATTACTGGCCAGCAACAAATAGGGACGATTAGCGGTGCCTCTAGCTCCGGTTTGGGTGCCATGGCCGGTGCAGTGTATGCTAACTACATATACCTAATCGGCGGCCTTGCTCCAGGCTTAACCGATCTAACGACTGCGCGATACGCCAAGTTCGACAATAGCAACAATGTTGTGGCCGTTACAGGTTCAAGCTGGGTACAAGGCACCAATGTAACTGCGGTCGGGCGCCGTCGTGGTGCCGGTTTTGGCTACAATGGCTATCTCTACGTGGTGGGTGGTTACGATGGCGGATCAGGCAACCCGTTAGCAGATATTGAGTTTGCCAAAATTAACGTGAGTGATGGAAGCTGGGGGGCGTTTACCGTTTCAAGCGTTACTATTAACCAACGATGGGGACTTTCGGTACCCGTTTCTACCTCTTTTGCGTATGTGATCGGAGGCTGTACGGCCGGTGCAGCTCCTGGTAGCTGTAGCGCCAGGACAAACACAACACAGACGTTCCAGATATATAATAACGATAACGGCGCGCCGGCTAGTTATACGGCGGGGACAAACTTAAATGCGGCTGGATTGGCAAGCCCTCAACGTGCTGCTGCAGGTGTTGCGATTTTAAACGGCTATATATACTACGCAGGCGGCTGCGTTAACACATTCTCGTCTACACAATGTGGTAACACTGGCACGACATTAGCGCACGTGGCCTATGCACCTATTGATGCCAACGGCATCGTAGGGACTTGGGCACAGTCAACGGCGATCGGGGGGTCGGATATGCCTGTAGCTCGCGCATGGGGAAAATTATTTGCGGTTGGAGGTACGCTCTATTGGATTGGTGGTGTTTCGGGCACTGGCAGTATGTCAAACGGTGTACAATGGTGTAATACTTTCTCTACCGGCCTCTGTACGGCCTGGAACTCCATCAGTAGTGGAGGCGGCGCCATGCCAGCCACCCTTACGAACATCGCAGGAACAGTCTGGAACAACCGCATTTACATTGTCGGTGGTTCAAGTGCGGCGGCTATTACGACCAGCACAACAAAGGATACTATTTACTACAGCCCGGATTTAAGTGCTGGCGGTGCCATACCTGCGAGTCCTGGCTGGACTACTGTCAGTACGGCGTTCAATGTGAAGCGTAGCGACGCGACAGCCATAGCCTATGCCAACAATCTGTACGTTTTAGGTGGCTATGATGGTGCTAACTATCTCAATGATGTCCAGTATCTCCAAATTAATTCCGACGGTTCACTTGGTTCGGCCTCGTATACTACGAGTTTGCCAAACGCGATTGCAGATGCCGATGGTTTTGCCGCTAACGGCTACATGTATCTGCTTGGCGGTAGGTCTACCACCGCGGCAACTACTTGCTCACAAGCGACACTGTTAGCGCCAATTAGCGCAAACACGACCATTGCATCTGGTAATAATCCCACTGGTGTCGGTGACTGGTATCAGACCAACGTGCTGTTTACTGGGACCTCCGCCCGTTATGGTGACAGCGTAGCCTACGCTAATGGCAAGGCCTACGTCTTGGGTGGCGGTTGCAACACCAGCTTCGTGAGTAACACAGACTTTCAGGACTACAGTACGATACTCTCGCAGCCGCAGGTAGCCAGTTACTCGATAATGATCGATACCGACACCGATGTGTTCCCGACGAAATGGTTGCTGAATGGCCTCGACAACTCTATTGGTGCCGCCTGGCAGCTCAAGTATAGCTCCATGACCAACCCTAACGCCGCAGTCAACTGTGCGGCATCGCCAATGACGACGTGGGGGCAGGAAACGAACGCCGGCAACGTAACCCTAGGCACGCCCGGAACGTATACGCCGAAAGACGGAAGCGGCACCAACACCAACTGCGCCCGATTCTTCTTCCTCTCCGTGAGCATTGATAGCTCACAGGCGTTCGGATACCCTGAAGACGTTACGCGCGGACCGACCATTACCGACCTCACATTAGAGTTTACGGCTGACCCATCGAAGCGTTTGATGCACGGGCGTACCTTTACTGGCGGTGTTCAGCAGCCTGACGACACACCGTTCTAGGCCGAAAGGTAGGGTGATTTAAGCGTAAGCTCAACATCTTGTATACTGTAAGCATCTATGAGAGAAGCAAAGCGAATATATGCCATTAATCCGCGCGGCGTTTTAAAGCGTGGTGCGGATGGGCAGCTCAAGCCGGCGGACAAAGAGCAAGAGATTGCTGATATTTGGGCCGAGCAAAAACGCATCCGGCTGCGTGAGGCTATCGAAGAAGATAAGCGTAAGGCGGAGAAAAAGGCTAGGCGACGGGAGTGGCGTAGAGGCCTCTTAAATCCTAGGAAGAAAGCTGTTGCTGCGGCCGTGAAGCCGCGCACTGTTGCACCGTCCGCTGGCGCAGCCGAGGCTGCCAAAGCCATCGAGATAAAGATCAGCATGCCATCTTTGCCCAAGGTGAAGGCGCCCAATATCCCATGGGCAAAATTCAAGAAGCAGTTGGCCAAGGTCTCAGTCAAGACGTGGGTGATTGCAGGTGCGGCGGCGTTCGTGCTCCTAGTGTTGCCGGTGATTATACAGTTTTCGACAAACCACCATGCACCAGCCAAAACAGTCTCCAAAAAAACCTCCACCAAGGTTTCTGGTAGCAGCAATGCGGTCACTGGCCCGGTGAAGGGTACACCTACGTATCCAACTATTTTGCCGGCAGGCAAGACAGCAGACAAGCTTGGCGGATGGGCGCGGGTAAGTCCGGCTGGTGCCGATCCGGTATATGCTTACGCAGACACTGTTGCTGGCGTCATAGTTGACGTCAGCGAGCAGCCGCTGCCGGCTACGTTTAGGGCTGACACTACAGGGCAGGTGGAGAAGTTGGCTCAGGGTTTTAATGCCACGCAGAAGCTCACGGCAGGTACGACGACCGCCTATTTGGGTACCTCCGCCAAAGGGCCGCAGTCGGTCATTTTTACCGAGAAAGGGCTACTGATTCTTATGAAGTCTGCTTCGCAGCTGACCACCGACCAATGGGTAGCGTATATTAGCTCATTACGGTAGGTTTAACAGGGTTATCTAGCATTATTAGGCTAGTCTTGGGGTTGGCCTTTGGTACGCTGTTTGCAGTGGCGAGTGTAGGCAAGGGATGGTATACTTTGGCCAAGAGGGAATCATGAAACAAACAATTATCGCGGTCATCAACCAGAAAGGTGGCGTGGGTAAAACAACCACGGCAACTAACCTGGCAGCGCAGTTGGCGTCGGAGAAATCTTCGGTACTATTGGTAGACCTAGACCCACAGGGCAACGCCACCAGTGGCCTTGGCCTCGAAAAAGAGGGACTTGAAGCCACCAGCTACGAGGTTTTGTTTGGTCGGGTGACGCTGGACCAGGCGGTCCTGGCTGCTAATCGTGACGGATTTTATGTACTCCCGGCCAACGCCAATTTGGCTGCTGCCGAAGTAGAACTGGCGGAATTACCGCAGCGTGAGTTTGCTCTGCGTAACGCCTTGCAAATAGCCGCCTACGACTACGTGATTATCGACTGTCCGCCGGCGCTCGGCCTCCTGACGATCAACGCACTCACTGCCGCGACCTGCTTGTTAATCCCGGTGCAGGCTGAGTACTACGCGCTCGAGGGCCTTGGCCAATTACTGGCCACTGTTCAGCGCGTCAAAGAGGCATTGAACCCCAGTCTTGATCTGTTGGGCGTAGTGCTCACCATGTTCGACAAACGGACGAGCTTATCCGAGCAAGTCCAGACAGAGCTCAAAAATCACTTCGCCGACAAGCTCTTTAAGACCGTGATCCCGCGTAATGTCCGGCTGGCCGAAGCCCCAAGCTACGGCAAAACCATATTCGAGCATGACCGCTGGAGCAAGGGCGCGCGGGCATACAAACAGCTTGCCAAGGAGGTAGCGCATCGTGTCAATGGGTAAAACTGGCTTAGGCCGCGGCTTTGATTCGCTGATTCCAAAAAATGTCGACACTGCTGTGCTGTTTGACGACCAAGACCGTATTCAAAAAGTCCCGGTCGAATTAATTTCACCAAACCCGAACCAGCCGCGCCAGCATTTTGACGAAGAGGCATTAGCCGGGCTGGCGGACTCAATCAAGCAGTACGGTATTTTGCAGCCCTTGGTTATTTCACCACATGGTGCGGGGAAGTACGTGCTGATTGCTGGAGAACGTCGCTGGCGTGCAGCGCAGATCGCGAAACTAGCTAAAGTTCCGGCCATTGTGCGCACGACCAAAGAGTTAGAGCAGCTGGAAATCGCCATCGTCGAGAACGTACAGCGTGTTGACTTGTCGCCGTTAGAACAAGCCGTCTCCATTGAGAAACTACACCAGCAATTTAGCATGACCTACGAAGCCATCGCCAAGCGTTTGGGCAAGGCCAGCTCAACCGTAAACAACATCGTGCGCTTATTGCAATTGCCCGAAGCGGCCAGCAAGGCCTTGCAAGAAGAAAAGATTAGCGAAGGCCACGCCCGTGCGATTTTGTCGCTCAAAGGTACCCCTGAAAAACAAGCCGAACTGCTTGCCTTGATCCTCAAAAATAGCTGGCCCGTGCGCCAGGCTGAGCAGTTTGTTGTCTCTGTTAAAGAAGGTTTTAAAGAGACTAAGCAAACACGCGAGCGTATGAGCACCGAGACTCCAGCCACCAAACACCTCAGCAAGAAGCTCGGCAACGCTCCGGTGCATATTCGCCGCATGGCCAAAGGCGGCAAGCTTGAGATTAGCTTCAAGACCGATGATGAACTCGAAAAAATACTCGCTAGCTTAGACTAATTTTAGAGCTTTCTCAGATGCGGAAAGCTA
This sequence comes from uncultured Candidatus Saccharibacteria bacterium, assembly GCA_964508535.1. Classification (GTDB taxonomy): domain Bacteria; phylum Patescibacteriota; class Saccharimonadia; order Saccharimonadales; family UBA4665; genus PMNU01. The sequence goes on along the minus strand of CAZDTZ010000003.1, from coordinate 25,163 downwards.
GAATCTAGAATCGTTTCGCCATGTTGATCGGCAACACGCGCACCACCAGCTTGCCAATGATGTGGTTGGCGTCTACTTGGCCAAACAAGCGTGAATCTAACGAATCTGGGCGATTGTCTCCCATGACGAAGACGTGGCCAGCTTGGATAGTGACGTTGATGTCGCCGGAAGTGTCCTGCGTCATGCGGTGGTAGGGCAGGGTAAAGTCTGGGTTAAAACCGTTGGGATGCTCGCTGTTGTAGACAGTCACGACGTTGTTAGACACAACCAGACGCTCGCCGGGCAAACCAATGACGCGCTTGATAAGCTGCTTATTGGGATCTTGGCCAAACTGGGCAATATTGGGGTCGGTAAACACGATGATGTCGCCGCGGTTAGGGATGTACGGGTGGCCGGTAATCCGTGCGATCGTGCGTGGTGTTTTCCAGACAATGAGACGGTCATTGTTAAAAAGCGTAGTCTGCATGCTGGGACCGTCGACTTGGTACGATTGAAAAATAAACGCAGTCAGTAAGATCGCAATGATCGGTGCAAGCAACAAAATACCCAGCGTTGAGAGCGCGCTGCGCAATCCCTCATGGCGTGAAGAGCGCTTACCAGACCGTGGCGTATCGGAGATAACTGGCGATGGTATTTGCTCTGTTGGTATATGGTATGTGTTCTCGGTCACTAGTGCTCAAGTATAGCTTAAAATTTGAGAACATGCACGGTAAAAATGTCCTCGAACCGTTGCTTCCAGCCAATGCCCAGGCAAGCTGTAAAAAAGACTAGTGATAAGAGGACGAGGGCTATATAATCATAAGTACTAACCAGTAGGCTTTGCTCATGTTGGACAGAAAATACCTTAAGCCGTCGGAGGATTCACGTGGGATTCGTTAAGCGAGTATTGCACAGCAGGTTGCGCTACACAGGATTACTCGCGGCATTGCTGATGCTTATTTTAGGCGTGTCGTCGTTGAGTGCTCAGGGTGCGTCTTCCATTGCTCAAGGATTCCAGACAAGTGATTCAGACGTGGTTCCTGGCGCACTAGTGAGCCTGGCAGACGGCAAGGCCAATACTATCGAATTGAGTACCAGCGATAACCTGCAGCAGTTGCAGGGGATTGCCGGTAACAAGTCTTTGATCGAGCTTTCTAACGGGGTCGGCACAGTCCAGGTGGTAACCGATGGGACGACTAATGCGCTGGTCAGCGACATCAACGGCTCCATAAAGATAGGTGATAGGGTAACCGCCTCACCAATCGCCGGCGTGGGCATGAAAGCAACAATAAGCACACTGGTTATTGGCATCGCCCAACAGGATTTTTCGGGCGTAAAAACAGCCAGCCGTACCGTGACAGGCACTAAGGGCAACAAGAAGACGGTGCACATTGGTTCCGTTTCCGTCCAGGTGGACAAAGTGTTTTATCAGCCACCAAATACCCAGAACAGCTTTTTGCCTTCTTCTGTACAAGGCTTCGCTAACAGTGTGGCTGGGCACCAAGTCTCAGCAGCTCGTGTGGTTATCGCCGGGCTGCTTGTGTTCTTGCTGTTCGTGGTTATTACAACTCTGCTGTACTCAACGGTCAAATCGAGCATCATCTCGATTGGCCGCAACCCGCTGTCGGAAAACGCTGTCCACAAGAGTTTGCTGGAGGTTGGCATTACGGTCGCCGGAGTGCTGGTCTTTGCCGTCGTCGTCGTGTATTTGATCCTTATTACGTAGTTTTTCCAGCAAGTTTTCAGAATAGCCTGAGTTATCCACAATTGATCTGTTTTTGTAGTTAAAATTACTTGCTTGACAAGCGTAAGCAGCGTAACATGGTAGCAGGGAGTATGTCTCTGTAAAAACGTAAAAATCCCAAGAGACGCAAAAACAAACACAGTTGTGGAAAACAAAGACCAAAGCATGCCTGCTACTGCTGTGAGTGACAACGCTGGTGCTGAACCGGTGTGGTCTGGCCTTGGCGTTATGCCGGAACCGCCAGACTCTGGAGCACTTTCCTTGGATCCAGGCTCGGACCCATACGGCAATCAGCCCGTTCCACCTGCACCCAAAAAATCTGGCCTTGTTGTGCGCATCTTACGTCGTGCTGATTTGGCTTTGGTATTGCTGTTGGTTGTTGGCGCGGTCGCGCTCGTCGTTGGCACGACGCTCAAGAAGTCCCACAACAATGCCGCCAACATCGCCAACGTCGCTTCTCAGTACAAGACCGTACAGATCCCCCTTAGCGGTTTTATTCAGAACGAGCAAGGCATAAGTTTTGGCAGCACCAGCGTGCAGATTAACGGTTCATTGAATTTGAGTAACGGTTTAGTCGTCGCACCTTCGGTGCAGCCGAGCGCACCAAAATCAGGACAACTGTATTTCGATCAAAATACGAACGAGATGGCATACTACAACGGCTCGGCCTTTGTACCGCTGACTGCTCAAAGCGCTGTTGTCCAGAGTTTGGGCGGCTCCAGTGGGGCTATCACCTTGGGGGGTGGTCTTAACGTGGTTGGCGACCAGTTGGCTAACGATGGCGTTCTATCTATTGGCGGCCAGAGTGGGGACATCACTATTGGCGCCGGCCTTACGATTAATGGCAAAGCCATACAAAACGCCGGTATTTTGAGCATTACATCTGGAACTGCCGGCCTCAACGTTGCCGACGATGGTAACGGCAACGCAACGCTTACTTTTACGGGCGCAGGAAGCGGTAATGTAACTAGTAGTGGGGGTACAAACGGTAACTTAGCCTTATATACTACGTCGCAAAATATTGAGAATTCAGTGATCTCCCAAAGCGGTGGTGCGATAACGGTCGGTGGCAACTTAAATGTTTCTGGCAGTCTTGGCTTAACGACCGCGCTGACCGTCGCAAACGGTGGTACCGGTGTGGCGACACTGACACCGAACGGCCTGCTGCTCGGCAATGGATCTGGTGCTGTTGCTACGGTGACCTCAGGAGGCGCTGGCCTATGTTTGTTGTCGACTGCTGGAGCGCCTAATTTTGCGGTTTGCCCAAGCGGTAGTGGTTTGGGTGTTTCCAGCCTTGATCTTTTGACTGGCGCGCTAACAATCGCCAATTCTACTGGTTCGGTCAGTACAATTACTATTGACGATGCCACGACGGCTGGTGCCAAAGGTATCGCCAGCTTTAATGCCACTAACTTTACGGTCATCGGTGGCGCGGTCAACACCAAACAAGACATAGCAAGTAGCGCGTCGCCAACGTTTGTTGGAGTGAACACAAATAGTATCACACCGAGCGGTAACTTGACGGTGGGCGCAGCGGCGCAAAAGTTATCCTTGGTAGGCAGCGCTGCATCTACATTTGCAGTCGGTACGGCTGGCGTGGTGACAACTGTTGGTTTCACCGGCTCGGCAACCGGCAATGTGAACTATAATTTTGACCGTGCCGCCACGCCCGGTGCGTACGCCATATGCACCTCAGCGGCCAACTGTTCATCTACCGGTGCAGCCGGCGGTGATCTCACCGGTACCTACCCCAATCCAACGATTGCCAAACTACAAGGTGGCACGCTCACCATATCCTCTGTAAACGGTGGCGATGTTCTGCTATACAACGGTGCCAACTGGGTGAATCAGGCTATCACCGGTGACATTGGCTTTGCCGGAAACGGTATCGCGACGATCCAGGCAAATGCCGTCGCGCTCACCACTGACACTACTGGCAACTATGTATTGGGTTTGAACAATGGTACTGGTACCACGGTCAGTGGTAGCCCTGGTGAAGGCTGGAGCCCTGCCGTTAATGTTACTTACGGCAGTAGCGCCAACACGGCGGTTCAGGGCAACACGAGTATCACCGTGAGCGCTGGTACAAACCTAGGCGGTGGTGGCGCTATCACGCTTGGCGCAGGCGGATCAGTAACACTCAACGTTGTTAATAGCCCAACCTTTTCGGGCACTCTTATAGTGCAAGGCGCTTCGGCTACGATTGGTACTGCCGCCGTACAAGGCAGTCTTATACTAAATGACGGCTCAACTAACATTGGCACCATAAAGACGGCACCACTTGGCCAAGATACGGTCTACACCTTGCCCGATCCTTCGGCTGGGACGGCAACTATTTGTCTGACTAGCGGCAACTGTGCTGGGACCGGAGGCGGCATAACTGGTAGCGGTACAGTAGACCGGGTGGCAAAATTCGACGCGCCAGGCTCCGTAGCCGACTCAAGCATTAGCGATACTAGTGGTACCGTGACCTTGAACGGCGCCACTAACTTAGTCGTTCAAGGCGGCACTGCCAGCTTTGGTACTGCAACACAAGGTGGTACATTGACATTGAGTGACGGTTCGTCGCAAAATATTTCGATTATAGCGCAGGCGTTGAGCGGCAGCACTGATCTCATCTACACACTACCAGATGTCGGCACCAACGCAGCCTTCTGTTTAAGCACCGGTAACTGTCTTGGCGGCGGTGGTGGTGGAGCGCCAAGCACTTCTCAGTACCTGACGTTGGCCAACGATGCTTCGCTGAGCAATGAACGCGTCTTAACGGCAGGCAGTAATATCGGTTTCACTGATAACGGCGCTAACAACACGCTGGTTATCGCCACCTCACAGTCGCCGTCGTTTACGACCAGCGTGACGACCCCGCTGTCAATTTTCACCGGTGCTGGCAGTAACGGGCGACTGAAGATTGCCAGCCTCGGTCAGGTGACCGACTATACGTTGCCCGATCCGGGCGCAGCAAGTGCTACTATTTGTCTAACTAGTGGCAACTGTGGCGTCTCTGGCACAGCCGGCGGTGATCTCACCGGTACCTACCCCAATCCAACGATTGCCAAACTACAAGGTGGCACGCTCACCATTTCCTCGCCGAGTGCCGATAATATCCTTAGCTACAACGGCAGCGCCTGGATTAATCAGGTAATTGGCGGTGATATTACACTGAGCGGTGGCACAGCAACGATTGCCAACAACGCGGTAACGAGTGCTAAGATACAAAACAGCACTATCGTTAACGCCGATCTGGCGAGCGGCGCATTCGGCAATATCACCGGCGTTGGTACGCTAGCTGGTTTAACGGCATCGGGAACGATTACGTTTAGCGGGCTCAACACCGCTGGGATTGTTACGAACACCATCACTGGTCAATTGGGTACCATCACGACTGTGCCGGTAGCCAACGGTGGTACGGGCGCTGCTAGCTTTACGCAGTTTGGCGTGCTCTATGGCAACGCTGGCAGCACATTGCAGGTCACGGCTGCCGGGAGCACCGGTCAGTGTTTCTTGGGCACCACCGGGGCTGCACCAAGCTGGGGCGCGTGTGGCGGCGGGGTAACCTTGCAAACGGCCTACAATGCCTCTAGCGACCCTGAGTTGACACTAGGTAGTGCCTCGACGGCCGGCATAAGCATCATCGACAACAGCTCCCCGATTAGCGGCAATCTTCTGGAGGTTCAGAATAATGCCCGCGGTACAACATATTTTGCGGTTACCACTGCTGGCACGGCTGTTACCGGCACTTCAAGCGCCACCGTTGCACTGCAGTCGCCCGTCTTTGATACGCCTTCTGCTACGCCAGTACTTGCGATTGGCAAAACCAGCGGCGGCAATGCTACGAGCATTGCCCTTAACCAGAGCACTGTGCTTGCGGCCGGAGACAGTTTAACGGTTACCGGTGGCAACACGGCCAGCCGTCCTGGTAGCCCCACCGACGGCATGGTGTATTACGACACGACACTGCACGCCTTGCTGCAGTACAACGCCAATGCCAGCAACAACAAGTGGCAGGCCGACCGCGCCACTGCTACTAAGATTGTAGGCATGTCCACTGCTGGGTTGAGTTGTTCTGGCACTGCGCAGCCTGTCGCTTCGGCCGTTGCCGACGCCGCTGACTATGTTGTGAACACCTGTACTGCTGCCCAAACCCAGATTAACAACGCCATCTCGGCCGTCTCTACCGCTGGTGGTGGTACGGTTTACCTGATGGAAGGCACCTACGTTATTGGCGGCTCCATCAATGTGCCAAACAACGTGACACTTGCTGGTGCCGGCCAAGGCGGTACACAGATTATTAACGCCGACACCGTTAACTCTACCTTCCCGATGATAACCAACACCAACGGTGCTGGCGCCGGTGATACCCACATTACCATCCGTGATATTCACCTGAACGGTAATGCTGCCGCCATCGCCGGCGGTGTTCCTACGGGTATTAAACTGCTTAAAGTTGGTACCGGTAGTGGCTCAACAGGCGTTCGTGGAGCACTGGTTACCGGCATGCGCATTGACGGCCTTTCGGGTAGTACTGATTCGGCCATTATTATGAATAACGTCCAGAACTCCACCATAACCGCCAACACCATCAAAAATGTTGGCGTTGGCGGTGGTGGCAACGGCTACTCTATAGTCGCTGATGGCAGCAGCAACTTCAACAACATATCGGACAACTTAGTACAGTACACCTTCGCTGCGATTGAGGTCGATGGTACATTTAACACAGTTAGTGGCAACACATTTGACACCTTCGGTAACAAAGCCACGGTGGGCGGCACCGACAACACATTTACAGGTAACACCTTTAACGCCAACGGATCAGGAGTTGCCGTAAATGTTACGGGTGTTCGTAACCTGTTTAACGGTAACACCTTTAGAACTTATGTCACGTACGGCATTACCTTAAATGCTTCTAACAACCAAGTTACTGGCAACTCCTTCTACAACGGCGCATCCGGTGGCAGTGGCATTGTTGTTGCCAACACCGTATCCGGTAACTCCGTGACCAATAACACGATCTTGGGTGCCAGCGGCTCCGGATACGCCATTGATATCCAAGCCTCAACAGTGAGCTTTACCTACTTAGCCGGCAACACGTTCAGCGGCACTGGGGCAACTAACATCCACGACCTCGGTAGCAACACTATTTACGCCGATCAAGCTAACCCAGGCGGCGATCTCGTGGACATCTCGCAAGCTGGATTTGCGGTCGGTACCAATACGGCCACCGCCAGCCTAACCCTTCAAGGTGGCATGCAAACGAACCAGCTCTCTACGCTAGCTACGCCCACTGTCACAAAGACTGGTGCAACTGGCGCCGTAACATGGGGTTATAAAGTTACCGCTCTTGATGGCACCGGCGAGACAGCTGCATCTGCTGAAGGTACTGTCACTAACGGCGTTTCCCCACTTACGGGTAGCAACTTTACGACCATCACATGGGCTCGTGTACCTTCGGCTATTAGCTACAAAGTATACCGCACCACTGTCGGCGCCAACCCTAATACCACTGGCCTCATCGGCACAGTCGCTGCTTCTAGCTCGCCTAACACCACGACCTTTAGCTTCAACGACACTAATATCGCGGCTACTGGGTCGGTCCCTGCTACCAACACTACTGCAGGCCTTAACTTAGCTGGTGCGCTGACATTTACCGGCAGCAACGCTATCGACATTAACCGCACAAGCGGCACGCTTACGCTGCAAGGTGCTGGTGGCTTCAGCGCGTCAAGCGCAAATACCGCAGGTGCTTCGGGCAACATTACGATTCAGAGTGGTAACTCTTCTGCTGGAACCGCCGGCAATGTAACGATCGACACCGGCACCACCTCGACGGGTACACCAACTGTTAATATTGGTAACGCCAATGCCAGTGTCGTCAATGTTGGCAACACGAGCGGTAGCGTTGCTATCGAAGGCAATAATACTGGCGGCATTAATATCGGTAACGGCGCTACGACTCACCAAATCAACATCGGTACTGGTGCAGCGGCTCAGACAATTTCTATAGGTTCTACGAACACCACTAGCACTACCACTATCTCGGCTGGCACGGGTAACCTTAACCTCAATACGAATTCTGCATCAGCCAGCATTATTGCTAAGACTGGCACTAACTCCACCTCTGCCTTCCAAGCGCAAAACTCGATTGGCTCCACCGCCTTTGGTGTGGACACGACTTCGCTCAATGCCTTGATAAATAACGGTAGCGTCGAAGCTAGCGACAACACCAACTGGGCACTGAAGGCAGGAAGCGGCACGACCGCTCGTGACACCACGCAATCTTACGTCGGTGCTGCCTCAGAGAAGATTGCCTTGACTTCTACCGCTATCGGCGACGGCGTGAAGTACACACCTGCATCGCTGAGCGCAACTACGTACACCTTGTCCTTCAGCATTAAGCAAACGGCTGGTACGGCCTTTACGACCAACCTGAGCGTTGGCTACGAAAACGGTGGCGGTGACAATGCTTGTACCCTCGCCCCAACCTTAACTGCGCAGCCAGTTCCAACCACTGGTTGGGCTCGTTACAGCTGTACGATGGTCATGACCGGTAGCCCAACCTACCTGTTCTGGAAAGAAGTTGACGCCCCGGGCGTGGCCCGAACATTCTTCATCGACGCTATTCAGCTCGAGCAAGCTGCGACCGGCAACCCATACCACGAAACTGCTCTGCAGCTGAACGGTCTGGTTACCTCACCAACAGCCCTCCAAAACACTAGTAACTCTACCTCTGCCTTCCAAATCCAGAATGCCGCAGGTACGACTAGCCTTATAACGGCTGATACGCTCAACGGCAAAGTGGTCTTCGGTAACCTGGTTGGCAACACGGTAACGGTTGGTACTCAGGTGCTGGTCCAGGCGGCCACCGGCAATCGCGCTCTCGCCCTGCAAAGCAATGGTACAGACGACGCGTTGGACATCTACAGTAGCACTGGCTCCAACGTCGCTGGCTTTACAGCCGCTGGCAACCTGGTAGTTAACTCTGGCAGCATCCAGACCGGCACGGGTGCGACGCTTGGCGTACTGAAACTCAATGACGGCAGTAGCCACCTTCTAACCCTTGATACCTCCACGCTAACCGGCTCCATCACCTTGCACTTGCCCAACGTAGCAACTGGCAGCACACTCTGTACTGACGCTGGTAACTGTAGCGGTGCAAACGGCTACATCCAGAACCAGCAAACGGGGACGGCTCAGGTTGGTGGTTTCAACATCATCGGGAGTACTAGTAATACTCCGGCTGCCTTGATTACTCAGGTCGCGGGTGGTAGTGCGGGCAGCCAGGCTTTGAAGGTAGTTGGCGCTGCTAGCCCTGGCGACAGCATCTTTGAGGTAGACGCTAACGGCGGTGGACAGTTGCTGACTGTACAATCGAGCCCCGCCCGAGTCAGTGTTGGTTCTAGCTGTACGACCGGCAAGTTCTGTGTAGCTCAGCAAGTGCTCAACAGCACCGGACCCGGCACGTCGGTTAACACGTATAACCTCCAGACATTGGCCAATGGCGGCGGCAACAGCGGTAGTAACTTTACGCTCGTGAGCCAGGACATCGTAGTCAACGACACCTCGACCTTTACAGGCGGCGCAATTGTGGGTGTCGTAGTAGACACCACCGGCACGAGCAATACGGGCACTGGTGTGACGGCCTACAAAGCCAATATCGCAGCAACGACCACTAGCGGTAATTTCTTACAGTTCCAAAACAACAGCAGCGATGTATTTAATGTCGGCGTCGACGCGTCCTTAGCGCAGACTTATGCAGTGACATCTGCGGGTAGCGCCCACACCATTAGCCTGACCAATGGCAGCGGTACCAACACCAACGGCATTTTGGTGAACCGCAATGCCGCCAGCGGCACAACTACTAACGGCATCAATATTACCCAAACCGCGGGTACGTTGACTAACGGTTTGGCCTTTACGGGCACGATTGGCACTGACATCAACCGCGCCAGCGGCGTCCTTACTCTGCAAGGTGCTAGTGGCGTGCGAATGAAAAGTCCTACTACCGTCAGTACTACGAGCGGGGTAGCTTTCACGGTCACTGACGGTGCCAGTGCTGTGAACTATTTAAACGTTGACACCAGTACTGGTACTGTCGACATCGGTACTGCTGACAACACTGCTGGAGTTACTCAAATGGTTCGCATTGGTACGGGTACAACCTTTGGTACCACCATCCTCGCCGGTAACACCGACAGCACCAGCAACATTCTCCTGCAGGGTGGTAATGGTGCATCCAGCACCACCCCTATATCTATCCAGGCTACCGGTGGTAGTATCCTCATCGGTACAACCAACAGCCCCACGGTAAGTATCGGTTCTGCCAGTAGCACCACTATGAACCTTGGCCAGTCCACCGCTGGAGGTAACCTTAACATCGCCAATGCTACGACTGCCACTGGCAACACCGAGACCATTTCCATCGGCACCTCAGCTACCGGGACTGGCAAGAACGTGGTAAGCATCGGTAGCAGCAACGATGCCTCTTCCGTCACCTTAACCGCAGGTACGGGGGGTATCTCACTGAGCGGGAATACAACAGTGGGGTCGAATAAGTCGTTTGCCGCTAATGGCAGTGCATCATTCGCGGACGCCACTAACGCTACGACGGCCTTCCAGATACAGAATAGCAGCAGCGCTAGCCTTTTCAGTGTTGATAGCGTCAGCGACATCATCAGTGTGTTTAGCGGCACACAACCCTTTGTAGGCGCCTGGAGTACTACCAACGCTATTAATGGTGGCACGCCGCAGGCACGCTATGGGCACACTTCAGTGGTCGCTAACGGCTACATGTACGTGATGGGCGGTACGTCTAACAGCGCCAGCTCTTTCTCGAACAACACATATTACGCAAAAGTACTATCCGATGGGACCGTTTCGAGCACCTGGACGGCCGGTAGCACCCTGCCATACTCGGCCTACAAGGCGACGTCGTTTACGGCTAATGGCTACGTCTACTACATCGGTGGCTTTGACGGCACTATCAGCCGGACCGAAGTGGAGTACGCTAAGATTAACGCCGATGGTTCATTGGGTACTTGGACCGCTACCACGGCGATGGCCAATGGTCACTATAGCGGCGCAACAGTATATCTGAACGGTTACGTCTACGTGATGGGCGGTGTCAACAACACCACAGTTACCGGTGGTTCGATTTACGCCAAGGTTAACGCCGATGGCACTGTGGGCTCGTGGACGGCCACAACGGGTGTTCTGCCAAGCTCTGCCGTAATTGCCCGTGAGACTACTGTTGCCGCCAATGGCTACATCTACCTGATGGGCGGCTCCAGTGACAATACTGCGGCCAACGGCAAGACAGCCGTTTACTACACCCAGCCCAATAGTTCGACTGGTGACATCGGTTCTAACTGGACAGCATCAAGCAACTCATTGAACAGTGCTGCAGGCCGCATGGGTGCTACATCGATCATATCTAATGGATACGTCTACTTTATAGGCGGTATCGACACCTCTTCGGCCGTACAAACAAGCATTTACTACTCGCAGCTGCCTGCAGCTGGTGGTGATCTGGGGGCTTGGACTGCATCGGCAAGCACTTTGGGTGCTGCCCGCTGGGATGCCAGTTCGGTAGTCTACAATGGCTACCTGTATGAAATCGGCGGTAACAGCAGCAGCGCCACAACTACCTCTGTTTCGACTATCTATCTGGCAACTACCAACCGTTTGCGCATTGGCGGTTCGCTCGATTTGGTCGGACTACAAGGTGCCAGCCTGGCTGGTGGCGGCAGCGACCTGAGTATGGGCTCCGTCGGTGGCTCCTTGACCGCTGGTAACGGTAGCTTTATCGGCGCTCTGCAAGTCCAGGGCCAAGGCATCTTTAACCAAGGATTGGCCGTAAAAGGATCACTTACTATCGGCGACGGCACCAATAATGTCAGCTTTGACCCAACAAGTCACGAGCCAACCCTTAACGGTACGGCCCGCCACAATGCCAACATCAACTTGGCGCCAGAATACGCCGGCACCACCATGACACCTGACTCTGGTTGTAGCGCTTGTAGCGGTGTCATGACCAGCGACAACGACATCGTCACACCGTTCCACAACTACTACAACTGGACGACCGCAGTAACTACTGCTATCCAGCACTACGACATTTGGGTGCGCGTCCCAATTCCTGACGATTTCTCCGGCACCAGCGGCTGGGGTACGACTGGCTCTCCGGCATCTGCGCCAACAATTAAGATTTACGCCAAGAGTTCCGACCTCACCAACAGCGCCATAACCATCCAGACCATGTACGACTCAAGCAACACCTCCGTGAGCTGGAGCGGCAGCACCAACACCATTACGCCCGGTTCGACCAATACTTGGACACAGATGTCGGCAGTTGCCACTAACGGTACCTATACGGCCGGCGGGTACATCACCCTACAGATTCGCGTAAACTCCAAGAGCAACAGTACCGCCCAAATCGGCGAGATCAACATTCCGTACACCGCCAAGTGGTAGGGTACTAGTGAAATACGAATTTTATAGAGGCTGGTGTAGCGGTCCAGTTTCCGGCCTCATCCCGAGCTCTCACGTATAGTGTGTGCTTCCCGTTGCCAAGATTTAGGTTCGTGGTGACAGATAATGCCCCGGCGTTATAGGTGAGGGGAGTGGCGTTGCCTTGGCCGGGGTCTGTATCGATGTAGTATTCTCCACCTGCCACGCCAGACAAGACGTCTGCAGCGTCTGCCGTTATAGAAATCGTAGAGGTCGGAGTAATAACATGTGGGTTGATTGCTAGGTTGGCTACGGTGGGCGGCAAGGTATCGTATACGACTGTCGTGGGGTATGATTGGTCGCTCTCGCTGTTATCCTGTCCAACACCGCTTACGGTGTAGTCGTAGGTGCCGTTTGCGCTGAGTGCTGTGTCGGTAAAACTTGCCCCAGTGGTTGTGCCAATATAGGTACCATTCCGGTACACTTTATAACTCACGTCTTCGGGTGTCGCGTACCAGGAGATAACAGGCTTTTGGTTCGTGGGAGTAGAGCTATATACGCCGTCTGGCGCAATAGGGGCTGGCGTTATAACGGTGAAGGCCAGGGAAACTGGAGTGCCCCAGTTTCCGGCACCGTCTTCGCCTCTGACGTACACATGGTGTGTGCCGAGGCTGAGGTTCACGACGTTGTTATATTGCCCAGTTATAGGTGTTGGATAGCCTGCGCCCAGAGGTAGGGGTGTGCCATGGCCGGCACCGGGATCGACATCAATGTAGTATTCTGCCGGGGAGAGGGTGGAGAGACTGTCGGTCACATGCGCCGTAAAGCGTATGGCCGCTCCGTCTTGTTTGGAAACGACCGGGCCCAGCCCCGAGACGAATGCTAGATCCGCAATCACAGGCGGCGTCGTGTCGTAGTTTACGGAAGCACCACGAGTATACTGCCGTAGCAGTTGACCTGTCAGGCCTAGGTCGTTTACTTCAACCACTTCGTAGAAGTGATTCCCGTCGGCAGTGAGCGTGTTATCGGTGAATATCGTGTTTGCGGTGCTTGCAAAATAGGTAAAGTCTCGATAAATATTGTAGTGGTCGGGGTGGTGTCCCACCTCTGGTGAGCCCGGCTGCCAGGTGATGGTTGGCGGTTGGTTGGTCTCCGGCGGAGTTGCTACGACATTGCTTACAAACGGTGGCAATTCTTGGAGCGTTATATTGGCATCGCTGTTCAATGTGGTCCCACTATTTTGGCAGACGACGGGTGCGCCGTTGAGGAGGCCGGGTGCACACATGGGATTGTAACTGAGCCCGTTGAACCCATAGAATGTGGCGTTCCCGGAAGCGTCGGTGAATGTATACATATTTGCTTGAAAAACATGGGCAGTGGCTTGGCTCGAGACGATGGCAGCGTACTGATATTGGCTTGTGGGCACCAAAGAATTTTCGGTGAGCCGTATGCCGCTCACGGGATTACCGTCCATATCCATTACGTGGACGTTCATGGTTACTAGGTCCAGATGCAAGTCTTGTGTTACATTTCCGGCAGTTGCATCTAGGTTCAGTGTAGTGTCGGACATGGTTGCGTCAGCGCGGCCGGTCGAGAACTGCATGTCTAACCTGGTGTATACCCCCGGAGTGACAGTTACGTTGTAGTTATTCGTTGTAGTATTGAAATCAACATAGGGTGAGTACAATCCGGTCGCCGGGTTTGAAAATTGGAAGTTGACGGGGGTCGCAACTCTGGAGAGTACACTATTCTCTACCCCTGCATCGGTAAAGTCGATATGCCCTGAGATGGTATATGTTGGGTTTGCATATATATGCGCTGCCGGTAAAGCAAGCTGGCTGATAATAAGTAGCAATAGTAAAAATGTGCGCTTCACGGTCTTCATAAACAACCCTCCCTTGGTTCTCTTAAGTATAGCAAGCTCGGAACGGTTACGGAATGAGACAAAGCTCACGTTACAGAGTGTATATCCTAACGTAACAAAACAGCTGCTTGGATGTAGTGAGTTGCAAAAAATGGTACCATAAAAGCATGAGAGGGTTACATATGCGACGGCGGCGGCACGCAATGTTTGCACTACAGAGAAAGGCAAGGCGACGACGTTGGCTGTTGTCTTGGTCTTGGCCGCGCAGGGCTGCGTTGCTTGGCGTGCTTGTTGTGTTTGTTGGCCTTCTGGTAATCGGGCTGGGGTGGCCACAGGCTGCCGGCAAGCCAGGCTCTGCGCAGGTTACGCTACAGGCAGAAAAAAGACTGTTTGGTGCGAGCGAGCGGCCGACGTTGCATCTCCATTTCGCTCCTGCCCACCGTGTGGGCTTATTGCAAGGCAAGGTTTTTGCGGACAGTTTGCCGAAAGTGGACGTTACGTTCAAAGATGTGTCGATAGATACTCCTGTGACAATCACTCCCGACGCTGGCGGTGACACAATAACCATTGCCAAGGATCAGTCGCTGCCAAAGGCAGGCACGTATACTGTGACGGCGACAGGCCAGACTAATACCGGCGAAGATTTTACCCAAAAGACTACTTTTGCCTGGGGCGTGATGGCGATTAACACCGATAAAACAGTCTATGCACCTGGCGAGACGGCGCATATGCAGCTGGGCGTGGTTGGCCCGGGCGGCAATACGATTTGTGGCGCTGCTGTCCAGGTTACAGTGACTAACCCCAGTGGCAACGTAGCAAACGTGCCATTCAACGCATCATCTAGTTGCAGGGGAGACCAATACAGTGATTCGCCCGATTATACGGGAGACTACCAAACTGGAGCTGTCGGCACGTACACCATGCACGTTGGTGTCAAAGGCACGACCGACACTCTATCTAGTACGTTTAAAGTGGCAAGCAATGTCCCATTTGATGTCACGCGCACCGGCCTTACTCGTTTGTTTCCAACACGGGTCTACAAGATGGACATGACCATTAAAGCCAACCAGGATTTTACCGGGCAGGTAAAGGAAGTCTTGCCAAGTGGAGGGTTCAAGGTACTTTTTCCGCCGCCATCTGCCACGGTCACCAATGATAAGGATCAAGTCATTATTACTTGGGACGTTTCCTGGAAAGCCGGCACTACCCAAGACTTGGCGTATAGTTTCTACCCACCCGTCCAAAGCCCAGCATTCTACGAATTTTTACCGGCTACGTTCACCGACCACGACGGCAAGCTCGTCTTCCAGGAGGCCCGCGGTTGGCAGTACGTGGGCGATGCAACGATCGCGTTCGTAGCCCAAACATTCTTCACCTATCACACTGCCGCAGGCAGCGCCCAAAATGTCCACACCGAGAGTATATCTGCGACAGCCGGCGATACGCTTATTGTGTTTTACTCCGAAAATGCCTCTGGCGGCACCAACGGTATGGGCACGATATCCGATAGTACACTCGGTTGCACTGGCTCGTGCCCGAACGGCCCTAATGTGTGGACCAATCCTACTACTAACCCGAGTCAAAATCCGCCGCAGAACTTCATCACGAGTATCTCATCGGTTACCGGCATCGCGTATGCTTACCTAAAGACATCAATAACAACGCTTACTGTCGGCAACAATACCGGGGCAAACCTGGACGCGGCATATGGTTTTAATGCTGTTGAGTTTAGTAACATCGATTCGCTTAACCCAGTCGACAAATCCATAAGTGCATCGAATGCCACACCAACGCTTTCGGGCTCGACGTACCCAATCAGTTCGCCAACAATCACCGTGAACGCCTGCGACGTGCCGACCACCGCACAAGAGATGCGCGGTGGTAACTGGTTCTGTTCGACGCCAAATGAGCTTGTTGTTGCATTAATAAGTGACGGCAAGAACCAATACGGGACTGCGACGAGCCCCAGCAACAACGATGGCACCGGCACCCCGGCAGGTGCGCCTGTCTGGATTACGTCCCCGACAGCGACCGGCCCCGAGCCGGCGCTCACTGATATAGTAGTGAATAGTAGCGTCACGACGACCAGCTGTCCTGCGGCAAATACCTCTACCTGCGGTGTCGCCGCATATGACATCACCGGTGTGAGCGGTTCGTATACTTCCACATGGCAATTGAGCTTACAAAAGGGCGGGGGTGCCTGTGCAATGGTTTTCCGCCAGCAACTCACATCAAGCGACGTCACCGAAGAGAATTTTTTCTGGTCGAAGTAATAGACGGCGAGTACGTCTCGTGACCGGTAAAATGCTTATGTATTTAGGTTTACCGCCCGGCCAAGAGCCGGTATACTAGAGCGCATCGCTATGCATGAGTTTCGACGAAAAATAGGGCAGCAGCCTGCGCGCGCAGTGGACGGTTTTTTACGGCCATCTGCTCGTCCTGGGCAACTTCCTGGCAGCGACGTGCCGCACGGCGTGCCGGTTGCGAGACGTCGTGGCTTGGGTGTAACACCTCGCCGTCTAGATGACTTTAGCCGCAAAGAGGGGTTGCATACAACGACGCGGCCAACGATGCCATTGCAAGCAGTTCCAGACTCTCAAAAGCCCTTAAAGGTCGGACCTGTGCCTGCCGCGTCCGCTCATTCGCTCCTGCACATGACACTGCCCGGCGGCACGCTTGATACCGAGACCAAGAAACAGCATAAACTCAAGATGAAGGGCAAGCTCACGCGCGGCCAGACTATCCGGAAATGGTCACTTCGCTCCGGAATCGTAGTCGTTTTACTCGTATTGTTGGGTGGCGGGTTTTTGTTTACTAAAGGGTTTTTTAAGATCCACAAAGTCTTTAAGGGTGGCGGCTCGGCAGCTGCCTTGCAGGCAAACGTTGCGCCCGATCTGTTAAAGGGTGAGGGGTCTGGCCGCGTCAATATCTTGTTGTTTGGCAAGGGCGGCGGCAATCACGAAGGCCCCGACCTTACCGACACACTGCTCGTCCTAAGCGTTGACCCAGTCAACAAAACCGCAACAATGGTGAGTATCCCACGCGACCTGTGGGTCACGCCGCAAGGCTTTGGAGCCATGAAGATTAACGCTGTATATGCCAATGAAAAATACCATGACTTAAGCGTTGACCCCAAGAATACCGCCAAGGCCGAACGGGATGGTGTAAACCTTGCCGAGCAAGAGGTTACCGACGTCCTTGGCATTCCCATCAATTATTACGGCATGGTCGACTTCCAGGCCTTCCAACAGGCAGTTGATACGCTTGGAGGTGTAGACCTCACGGTTACCACCGATACCGCGGTAACCGACTACATGTATAACGAAGACACACACAAGCCGTATACTTTGAGTGTCCAGCCCGGTGTCCAGCATTTTGATGGCCTACGCGCCCTGATGTACGCCCGTTCGCGTCACGCGAGCGCTCGTGGTGACTTCGATCGCACTGAGCGCCAACGGTTACTCATTGAGGCCATGAGCGAGAAGGCATTGTCGGCCGGCACCTACACCAACCCGATCAAACTGTCGCAGCTAATGAGCACCTTTGGCGATAATGTGTCTACCGACTTTGGTATCAAGGATGTGCTTCGCCTGATGACAATCGTGAAGGGCGTGGGCACTAGCAACATTAAGTCGATCGGCCTAGCAGACCCGCCCAACAATTACGTTGTAACCGATAATATCAACGGGGTCTCAATTGTTCGTCCAACTGCTGGTATCGGCGATTACGATGCCATCCAAAATTACATCCGCAATACCCTCAAAGACCCATACATTGCCAAGGAGAATGCTGCACTCGAGGTCTTAAACGGTACGGGTATGCCTGGTTTGGCAACTGCAAAGTCCAACGACCTCAAGTCTTATGGGTACAATGTTACCAAGGTTGATGACGCGCCAACGTCCGATTACCAAAAGACCATCCTGGTCGACCTTAGCGGCGGCAAAAAACCATACACAAAGAACTATCTGCAGGAGCGTTACAACGTCAAGGCAGTTACCAAACTGCCAGACAGCACGATCCAAGCACAAGGCGCCGATTTTGTGGTAATCTTAGGGCAGGATGCGACCACTTCTAGCCAAGATTAAACCAGTCAACGGCTTCTCGCACTGGGTGTATGTTGGGCTCAACATTCTGTTGGCTTTGCTGGTGTTTGTGTTGGTTCGAATCGAATTTGTCCAGCTAGCTTTGGCCATAATCTTGTTAAGTAAATGGCGTATGTTTGTAGTGCGCCCACGATTCTGGCCGGCAAACGTCCGGGCAAACGCCGTCGATATTATCGTCGGTGTGTCGCTGTTGTTGTGCATCGTGCACAGCGCCAACAGTCCTGCGCTGCAGTTACTGTGGGCGGCCGCGTATGCGGTTTGGCTGGTAGTTATCAAGCCTGCTTCGAGTGCACTTATGGTGTCCGGACAGGCACTTATCGGCCTGTTATTTGGTTTGACAGCGCTATTTATCGGTTGGGGCGACGGAGCATTGTACTGGTTGGTGCTTGCCACTGGGCTCATCTGTTATCTAACGGCCCGTCACTTTATGGACAGCTTTGATGAGCCCTACGCCAAGTTATTGTCGTACTTATGGGCATATTTTGGTGCAGCACTCGTATGGGTGATGGCGCACTGGTTGCTATTCTATGGATTTTTGGCACAACCCACGCTGTTGTTAGTGGCAATTGGTTATGGCTTGGCTGTTTTATACTTCCTTGACCACAATGACCGTCTTACCAAAATGGTACGCACCGAGATCATGATAACTACCGCGGTGATCGTGCTTGCTGTTGTTATTTCGCTGACCGTCAACGCTACCAGTACTGTTCGTGCATTGTTACGCTAGCCATCGATGAGCAATAAAAATAGGGGATAAAGGGAATATGGACGAAAAGTTGCGAACAGACGATAAAACAGTAGCCAAGGAGCAGGATACGCAGGACAAAGTGACGTCCGACAAAGCTGCCGCATCATCGTATGTGCCGCATTGGAGCTCATCAAAATCTAATGATAAGTCGGCAATGGTGTCTTCGGGAAGCTCTAGGCTCGACCCGGAGCACCCCAAGATTAAGTTTTTGGCCATGGCATTCTTGGTTTTATTGAGCATCGGCTGCGGTTTTGCCGGTGGCTGGCTCGGCGGTAGGAGCGATGGTGATACAGCTATCCAAAAACAGCAAGTGGTGCTCAAGAGCCAAGGTGTACTGCTCAGCAATATTGCCAGTACTGTTGGTAGCAGTGTCGTATCAGTGAACACGACGACAAACGTCACGACCCCAAGCTTCTTTGGTATGAGCCAGAGTGGGCAAGAGCAGGGTGCGGGCACCGGCATTGTACTTACGACTGACGGCCTGATTGTGACGAACCGCCATGTTGTGCCAGCTGGCACAACCAATGTAAGCGTTACGCTGTCCGACGGCACGCAGTATGACAACGTCACTGTTGTTGGCCGCACAAGCGAAAGCGATAGTCTCGATATTGCATTCCTCAAGATTAATGACACTAAGGGCAAGAAGCTTACGCCAGCCAGCATCGGTGACTCCAGCAAGATGAAGGTCGGCGACTCAGTGGTAGCCATCGGCAACGCACTGGGGCAATTCCAGAACACGGTTACCAGCGGGATTTTGTCTGGCTACGGACGCAGCGTACAGGCTGGTGACAGCACTGGTGCCAGTACTGAAAACCTCGAAGATCTGTTCCAGACTGACGCCGCAATTAACGAAGGCAATTCTGGCGGTCCATTAGTGAATCTCGACGGGCAGGTGATCGGCATCAATACGGCCATTGCTGGCAACGCCCAGAGCATCGGTTTCGCCATTCCAATCAACGATGTTAGTGGTCTGATCAAGTCGGTCAAACAAAGCGGCAAGCTGGAGCGCCCGTACCTCGGTGTTGAATACGTATCGCTCACCAACGACGTCGCTAAACAGTACTCGTTGAGCGCAACCCGAGGTGCTTATATCCCGCCAGCCTCTGTGCTCGGCTCGCCATCGGTTATCTCTGGTGGCCCTGCAGAGAAAGCCGGCCTCAAAGAAGGCGATATTATCACAGCACTGGACGGTACACCCATAGACCAAAACAACAGCCTTTCGGCGCTCATCAACAGGCATAGTACTGGCGACAAAGTAACGTTGACCATTGTGCGCAACGGTAAGACACAAAGCATCACCGCCACCCTTGGTGCAGCACCAATCGGCAATTAGATCGGGTAAAATGCGGGCTTATTCTGACAGCAGGGCAAACGATTGCACAAAGCCTTCGCGTTCACTCAAGTAGTAGCCGGCTGCTCGTGCTAACATCGCTAGAGCGTGGTGTTGGCTGGGTAATGCTTCGGTGATAACGTGCGCTGGCTTATGCGCGAGGGCAGCCAGCTGTGTCCAGAAGCGCTTGTAGGCGTCTAAGCCATCTGGCCCAGCGAATAAGGCGATTTTGGGCTCAAAGGTTGCTGCTTTGTTGATCGTGAGCATGTCGGGCACGTAGGGCAGGTTTGCCAGGATGGCGTCAAACGGCTCGGGCGGCAAGTTGGTCAGCAAGTCACTCTCCACCGTGCGCACCGGCAGGTTATGGGTAGAAGCATTTTTGCTGGCAACAACCAATGCGGCAGGATCGATGTCGGTCAGCCAAATTTTTGAGCCCGGTATTTCCAGCCCAGCGGTAATGCCAATACAGCCAGAGCCTGTGCCGATATCCGCAAGGTTGGGCTCCACCGCAAACGGTATTTTTTTGAGCAGCAGAATAATACTTTCGGTCTCCGGGCGTGGTACGAGTACGTAGTCATTTACGGCAAAATTACGACCATAAAAGGCTGCCGTACCCCTGATATAGGCCAGCGGTTGATGGGTTCGCCGTTGCGCAATATTTTTGTTCAAAATGCTTAGTTTCGCTGTCGGAATTTCGAGCTCAGGATGCGCTAAAAGGTAGGCGCGGTCACGTCCAAAAACATCCTCGAGCAATAGCAGGCAGTCTAAACGGGCACTCTCGATGCCGGCGCTTGTAAGCTCGGCGGTTGCGGCCTGCAAAAAATTTTCGAGCGTCATGCTTCGCCGGTAATAAGTTGGCGGTCGTAGGCCTGGAGTTGCTCCATGAGGTCGTCGATTTCACCATTGAGCGCACCAGGAATGTTGGAGCGCGAATAGCCAATGCGGTGGTCGGTGATGCGGTCTTGCGGAAAGTTGTAAGTGCGGATTTTTTCGGAGCGGTCGCCGGAGCCGATCAGTTTTTTGCGGTCATCGCTCAGCTGCTTTTGCTCTTCCTCAATCTTGATCGCCAGTAGGCGAGCCCGTAACACGCCAAGGGCTTTATCCTTGTTTTTGATCTGTGATTTTTCGTCTTGGCAGGTGACTACAATACCGCTGGGCAAGTGGGTTATGCGTACTGCTGAGTCGGTGGTGTTCACCGACTGACCGCCGTGACCGCTGGAGCGGTAGACGTCGATGCGTAAATCGGCGGGGTTGATCTCGATGTCGGTTTCTTCGGCTTCGGGTAGCACCGCCACCGTTGCAGTCGAAGTGTGGATGCGGCCTTGTGATTCGGTCGATGGGATGCGCTGCACACGATGTACGCCAGCCTCAAATTTAAGCTGTTTGTACATGTCTTCACCCTTAACGGCAAAAATAATTTCTTTGTAGCCTCCAACTTCGCTCGGCGCTTCGCTTAAAAGCTCGACCTTAAAGTTATGGCGCTCGGCCCAGCGCACGTACATGCGGTACAGGTCGCCCGCAAACAAGCTGGCTTCGTCACCGCCAGCCGCAGCACGGACTTCCATAACGACATCACGGTCGTCGTTGGGGTCTTTGGGGGTTAGGGCTTCGCGCAGGGCGTTTTCGTTGGCGGTGGTTTTCGTAGCCAACTCTTCAAGTTCACTATGAGCCATCTCAGCCATGTCGGCGTCATCACTTTTGGCTAGTTCCTCGGCTTCAATGCGGTTTTTGGCCAGCTGGCTACGCTCGTCGAACAGGGAAATGAGCATTTCTAACTCTTGGCGGCGTTTGGCCAGCTTTGGATATTCTTTGGAGCTAAAAATTGTCGGGTCATCCAAACGCTCGGTGAGGGCGGCAAGTTCTGTGCGCAAATGTGTTTCTTTTTCTTGCATAGGTATCCTTAGTATATAAAAACCGCCCGAATATACTAAATATTCAAAGCGGTTTTAGAAAACGTAGCTAAGCTTTAGTTGCTGGCTTGGCGGCAGAAGTTGTCGCGTCGGCTTTTTCGGCCTTGGCTGCCTGGCGGGCGACAATCTTCTTGGCGGCGTGCATGCGAGCTTCTTTGGCCTTGGCAGCAGCTTCGGCGCGAGCCTTAAACTTGTCGACACGACCTTCGATGTCCACGATGCGCTCTTCGCCGGTAAAGAACGGGTGGGAGGTGCTGGTGATGTGCACTTTAACCAAAGGGTATTCGTTACCGTCTTCCCATTTGATTTTTTCTTCGGTTGCCACAGTGCTGCGGGTCAGGAGCTTGAAACCGTTGTTCAAGTCCTCAAACACGACTGGGCGATAGTTTGTTGGGTGGATATCTTTCTTCATAATCCAGGCTATTGTATCTGTTCTTGCCGCAAATGTCAAAGGGCGGCGTTGTGTATTTGTGCTAATCGGTATAACATGGTTTGAATATGTCAGGCTTCAGACCTCGTGCATCGTTTGATCGCAGTAATTATACCTCTGCAACAGATAGCATGCTTTTGGCGGTGCATGACAGCACACGCGACTGGACAATGCAGTACGGACGGCTGGATATGGGCAGTACGCTTTATCCACTCCCTGTCGTAATAGACAACAACGGGGTTGCTTCCATTGATAGTGCGCCATATTCCCAGGGTTCCGTGGTCCGTTATCGGGCCCATGCTTCGGAGTGGACTCTTCAATTTTTTGCGCCGGGGACCACGGACCGACTAGGAACAGGCCGCCAGGGTTTAGAAATCGAATATCGTAACCCTTTCTACGGAGTCGACAGGAAAGGCCGACCAGCCTATCAGAAGGGGGTTGCCGAATTTCGGGCGCCTGACCCTGAAAAGCCAGGCAGTATGCTGTGGAGGTACTGTATCTTCCTTGACCATAGGACTGGCGATCCTGATAGCTTGTATCATGACAATTATGGTGAAGAATTACCCATTGAAGAGCCGCGGATCAAGACCATCGAAGCTGAGGCACTTGGCCAGATTATGTCTGGCTTGGGCAACGCTGCGCTCGAACGGCAGCTTGAATTAGGGGCCGGGAAGCCCATTCATAAGTATGATTGGTAGCAGACAATGCCATTAATAAGATCATGGTTCCCCGAGGGCAGTGACGTTCTGGAAGAGCCGGTCCTTATTGCGCAAGGGCCACCGACCCAACTCATGTGTTTTACCCTTTCCGGTTTGTCGGTACATGCGCCAAATGCAAAAGTCGTTCTGGGCGCTAGCGACGTACTCATGCTCAAAGCCAGAGGGCAATATATACGATGCCTCGACAACGGAGGTACGTTGCCGGAAGACCCAAGGCCTACGCTGCCCGATTGCTTAGTGGCATTTCCGCGCACGAGTATCCCAAAACTCAAGCAACGTTGCTACCTACTAAAGGAGGGTGACGGCGTCATTGCAGGCGAGCGTCACGATGTGCATGATGATGGAACGCGCCCCTACGGTGATCTGGGTGTTCGAATTACAGCTACCGAGCGACAAGTTTTGGAAGGTTTGCTCACGGTGCTATGGCATATGAAACCATGGGTACCATCGTCTACTGGCATAAAATAATAATTTATGGTATAATATGCGGTCTATGCAGATAAGGTAACTGGTAGCGATTGGTTCGAAATCATCGCGCGCCGGCTACTCATTCATGCCAAGGCTACTGGCGGTGAGCCATTCCCACTGGAGCAGCAGGGCACACTAGGCGAGGTAAAGATATTGGGCGGCTTGGCAGCCGATACATTCACTAATTATCTTCATCCGGAAGATGAGCATGAATACTGGCGTGGGCTTCTTGCTAAAGGTATTGTGCCTGGGCCAGTCCAACGTACACTTGATCGGCCACACCCGATGAACGACTATGACGTCCGGCCAGAAGATATTGGCGTAAGCCTTGATACGGCACGTCAGTTTTGGCAGCAGCTCTTGGAAGTATAGCTATATCTGTTGACCTGTTGTCAATCGCCGCCTGATCTGTTATTATGGCAAGGTAAATTATTAAGCAGGTTGGGAACTAATCCTCCTGAATGTTAGCTGTGTAGGCGCATCCGGGCACCCAATCGAAGAGAAAGGACTCACTCATGGCTACTATTGACGTAGACATCAAACAACTATTAGAAGCCGGCGCGCATTTTGGTCACAAGACGAGCCGTTGGCACCCTAAGATGGCGCCGTTCATCCACAGCAAGCGCGGTGGCAGCCACATCATCGACCTCACCAAGACCGTCCAAGGTCTTGAAAAGGCCCTAGATGTTATTGCCGACACCGTCTCGCAAGGCAAGCAAGTCTTGTTTGTCGCTACCAAGCGCCAAGCGCAGGACATTGTAAAACAGCTGGCCGAAGATGTGCACCAGCCTTTTGTCACTGAGCGTTGGCTTGGTGGTATGTTGACCAACTGGCCAACAATTAGCGGCCGCATTAAGCACTTGCAGCAGCTCGAAGAGAAGATGGCTTCTGGCGAACTGGCCAACAAGTACAGCAAGCTCGAAGTCCAGCGTTTCCAAGAAGAAATCAACGACATGAACGAGATCTACGGTGGTATCAAGGCTATGGCCGCCCGCCCAGGTGTTGTGTTCATCTTCGACATTACTTCAGACGTAAACGCCGTTAAGGAAGCCCGCAAGCTAGGCCTGCCAATCGTTGCGCTTGTCGACACCAACGCCGACCCAAGCATCGTCGACTTTCCAGTCCCGTGCAACGACGACGCCATCAAGACTATCCAATTGATCTGCGAGTACCTCAAAAAAGCAGTCGAAATCGGCAAGGGCAAAGCTGCAAAAGCCGCCCCAGACAAAGACGAAGCAACCGAAGCCAAGAACTAATAAAAGAGGGAAGGATTACGAATATGGCAGTAGATATTGCAGAAATTAAGCGCCTCCGCGAATTAACCGGTGTTGGTATGACCGACGCCAAACAAGCCCTCGAAGCTGCGGGTGGCGACTTCGACAAAGCCCTTGCTGAAATGCGCAAAAAAGGCATGACCAAAGCCGA
>CAZDTZ010000002.1:39424-67267 GCA_964508535.1 uncultured Candidatus Saccharibacteria bacterium | reverse complement strand
CTGGCCAACCGCGACGTAGACGTTGATCACGCCGGTCTTTTGCTTGGCTTGGTTGATCATGGTGTCGATAGCAATGGCAGTTTTACCGGTTTGGCGGTCGCCAATCAAGAGTTCGCGCTGACCGCGACCAATTGGCACCATGGCGTCGATAGCCATCAGGCCGGTCATCATAGGTTCGTGCACGCTCTTGCGGGCCATAACACCAGGGGCGGGGCGCTCCAATAGACCACGTTCCTTGGCTTTGATAGGGCCTTTACCATCCAATGGCTCACCGAGTGGGTTCACCACGCGGCCAACCAGCTCTGGGCCAATTGGTACGTCCAGGACGTGCCCGGTCATGGTAACCTTGGCGCCCGCAACAACTTCGGCGTCATCGCCCAAAATCACGGCACCGATTTCGTCTTCCAATAGGTTCAGGGCAAAAGCGGTAACTTTTTTGCCGTCGCGGGTCTCAATTTCGATCACTTCGTTGTAGCCAGCGTTGCGCAGGCCGTAAATAAAGGCTACGCCGTCACCGACACGGGTAACGATACCTGTTTCTTCCAGGCCTTTGCTGGTGCGGAGGCCTTGGATGGCATCGCGCAGTTCTGCGGATAATTCTTGGATTGCTAGATCGCTCATTATATTCTTCTCTCCCTTAATGGATAATCGATGACGCTAAATGGTCGCTAATTGCTTAAGTTTGGTGCGGACAGATAGGTCCAATTCGGCATCAGGGGTACGGGCGACAAGTCCACCGAGTAACTGAGGGTCAAGCTGTTCCGATAACTCGACGTGCTTGGCGCTGGTACTGGCCTGAAGCGTCTTTTTGAGCTCTTCACGCACGCTCGCCGAAAGCGCGTGGGCGCTGACGACATCCACCGCCAAGTGGCCGCTCTGCTCGTACAATTCGTGAGCGATGTCGTTGACCACGAGGTCGACGTCATCGGCCTGCTTTTGGTCGAGTAGGTAAGCGGCAGTCACTTGCAGCCAGTGCTTGCGTCGGGCTGGCGTTGGCTCGGCCAACAATTTTGCGGCAATGGTGCGGGCGACGATGCGGCGTGAGAGCTTGTTGTTCATATTATTTCGTCTTCTCTGTTAGTAGGGCTTTGTTAACCAGTTCGGCGTCCTTGCGGGCGTCAAGCTTTTCGCCGATGATACGCTCGGTAGCCAAGGCAACCAGTTCAACAGTGTCCTTTTTGAGAACGTCACGGGCTTTGGCGATGTCGATGCTCAGCTGTTGACGGGCGTCGGCAACAATTTGCTCGGCGCGAGTCTTGGCTTTGCCTTCGGCGTCAGCCACCATGCTGGTAGCTTCTTGGTGCGTACGAGCCAAGATGTCATCAGCCTCTTTGCGGGCAGCTTCGAGCATCTCGGCAACTTTGGCTTCAGCTAGTTCCAGGGCTTCCTGCGACTGCTTGGCTTCGGCCAGGCCGGACTCAATCGCAGCGCGGCGGTCTTCGATGGCCTTGATGAGGGCAGGGTACACAAACTTCTTGAGTACCAAGACCAACACCACAAAGGCGACGGTTTGCTCGATAAAGAGCTGCGCGTTCAGACCCAAAGCCTGGAACAGGTTGGGCTGAGAACTTGCAACTACTTGTGTTATAGCGACCATTATATGTATATGACCCTTGTCTTAACCTATTTAAGGAACTTAACAATCAGGGCAACAACCAAACCAATGATGGCCAAGGCGTCCACGAAGGACATAGCCAAGATCATCAAGGTACGAATCTTACCGAGTGCTTCTGGGTTGCGACCGGCAGCTTGTACAGCACCGAGGCCAACGAGGCCCAAGCCAATACCACAGCCTGCTGCTGCGATCGCGTAGGTAAGTCCAAATGCGAGTGATTCCATATTATTTATAACTCCTTAATTACTTATTTAACTTTTCTCTGCGACGGCGTCGGCATGTGCGTCTTCCCCTTCGGGAAGGCCCAGACTAATAAACGCAACCGTCAACATAAAGAACACATACGCCTGGACGGCGCCAACAAATAACTCTAGCACATAAAACAGGGGTAGGGACAGGCCAGCGGCATAACTGCTGAGGTAGGCAATAACACCGAGGAGCACTTCGCCACCGAAAACGTTACCAAAAATACGCAGGGAAAGCGCCAGAGTACGAGAAAATTCGGCGACGATTTCGAGCGCGCCTTCAAAGCTGTGCAGTGGGTCTTTGAACGGGCTGATGAGATAGCGACGAATATTGCCCAAGAAACCGTGCTTCTTGATCGCCCAAGCCTGTGCTGTGCCCATCGACAAAATAGCCAAGGCAAAGGTCATGTTCATGTCTGCGGCTGCACCACGGAATAACGCCGTGCCGTGATAGCTAATTGAGCCTACGATTGGCAGGATGCCTAGCCAGTTGTTGATCAGAAAGAAAAACAGCAGCGTGACGGCCAATGGCATGACCTTGAGCGCGACTTCGCGGTTGCCAATGACTTCTATGGTGGTGTCGTACAGGCTCTCGAAGGCCCACAAGATAGTGTGCATAAAGCGACTGCGCGAACCACGCTTCAGGGCACGAACAGTACCAAACATGACCGCAAGCAGTACAGCGGTGCCAAGCAAGCCGAGCATCTGAGAGTTGGTCACAATAAACTTACCTATGTGGAAGACGGTCTCTGGTGCAACCGATACAACAGGAGGTTCTTGTGCTGCGAACAAACTAAACATTATTTTGTACCTTTCTGGTCATCTGCTTTTTGTACGGCAGCGATTTGCCGCTTGACGAGCAGTGCAGCTAGCCCAAAACCAAAAGCGACGCTCAAAAGCGTCAGCCATGGCTTGCTACCCAGGCGGCGGTCGGCAAAAATGCCGAGGAGCGTCATCCCAATGACAGGAATGGCAATTCTCCAGGTAGTATCCAGGAATGCAACAGCAATGGCTCCGACCCCGAAGGTGAGGTCTGCGCTGGGAGATTTAGTCGTCGGATGGGCGGCGGCCTGCTTCATTTCTTATATACTATAGCAAACAGAGGTAACAGACGCAATTGCATTTTTGTTATCACCTTTGGGTATGCGCGTCTGCGATATCTATCACATAGTTGATTTGCCAGCTTTGTTCTCCCACACAGAAAGCAAAAGACAGAGCACTATTTATAATATATAATTTATATGTTATCGTATTCAAATTAATCATTCCCAACCTTGAGGTGGGCCCTGGAGTGTATATCAATGGAGATAACAGCGACGAGATGCTCCACATAAATGCAACCGCAGAGACAGACCATCAGGCATTTATGGCCATTGCCTTGGACTCCAACCCACTCATAGCCGAACAATTTGCTTCAGGCCAGCGTCGCTTTTAACGCGCATCTCGCAAGGCTGCACTAAGGGAGTTCGAACGAGAGTGCATGGTATACTACACACATGGATTCAACCCCTGATTCGAACATTATTATTTACGGCGCTGAATGGTGCGCGTTCTGCCACACCGCCATGCACTATCTGGATGGTCTCAAGGTAAAGTACACCTACAAAAACGTCGATCTCAGCCAGGACGATCTGAAGGCATGCGTTGAAAAATCTGGGCAGACCGGTATCCCAGTGATCGACCTCGATGGCATGATCATCGTCGGCTTCGACCGCCCCAAGATTGACGCTGCGCTCAAAGACAAAAAACTCGTCTAGTATTTAGCGAGCAAACGTGATCTAATTCACATCCTTGGCGTTGCCTCCTGCCTGATAATGCAAGCAGGGGGTACTTTTTGATGGCACGAACTACACGACCAGAACTTTTACCGAGAGAGGACAGAACCTTAGACAGAGCCTCGCAGCAACGGGTCGATCGCTTTGCTTTTTTGCTCTTACAAAAACCGTGGCTCGGCGTCAGCATCTTTAGACCGAACATGACTATTACGCAGCTTAGGTCCGAAGCTGGCAGAGCAAATAACAACGACGAAAGAACACCACTCCTGCGTGCCGCAGTAGCACTACTCATGGCGCGTGACGACGAAAGAATAACATTTGATACGGAGACGCTCGCCGCTGTAGAGCACGACCAACGGATTCGGGAATCAATAGAGGCGCCGACCGAAGGTCTGTACAGCGTGCAACAAGCAGATGGACGAATCGCTCGGCTCGGCATACTTGCCGCGGAAACCGTTGAGTACGGCGAGTGGAAACGAGCACAGGGAGCACCACCAATCTCAGTACTTGCCCCCGCTGCAGTCGCCACTGCCTTGCCCCTGGCAGCTTAAAATATACCGGCTAGCGTATACTATGACTCATGGCGTTTGAGGACTACCAGACCAAAGACAGTGTGGTGATTGTGTACACCGGTGACAGCAAGGGCAAGACCAGCGCGGGGCTTGGCCTGATGGTGCGCGCTCTCGGCAATCGCTGGAACATGGCTTTTATTCAGTTCATCAAGCACTGGGGCGTGGGTGAGCATGTCTTCATCCGCGACATCTTGCCGCTTTTTAAGGATCAGCTGCACTTTTACAAAGGCGGCAAAGGCTTCTATAATGCCGGCGAACTGAGTGCGGAGTTTGTGACGCCAGAACAACACAAAACGGCGGCGGCTGAAACGTACCAAGAAGCGCTGCAATGCGCTACCTCGGGCAAATACGACCTAGTTATCTGCGACGAAATCTGCAACGCCGTGCACGATGGATTGCTTTCTGAAGCGCAACTCAAAAAACTTATTACCGGCCGCGCACCCAACACCAGCCTGTGCATGACCGGGCGTAACTTCCCCGAAAAGCTCTTGCCGCTGGTCGACATCGCCACCGAAATGCACAAGATCAAGCACCATTTCGATGACAAATTCTTGGCCAATAAAGGGATCGATTTCTAACATGGGTGAGTCATTGGTTTTGAATACTGCCCAGCAAACAACTATTGAACGGATTGGGTTGGTGACTACGCCGCGCCACGCAAAGAGAGCCGACAAACTCATCGATGCACTGACAGACGCTGGTTTTGGCGTTGAGCGTGTGGTCACTCGGCACGGATCTCAGGCCCATATGGCCGAGCTGCTCCACGACGAGCTCCTCGACCCAGACCTAGGCCTCGACATTGATGCAATTGCCGTAGCGGCAGGCGATGGAACGGGGAGTAAAGTGGCTTTGGCGAGCCCGCTGCGGACAGCACTGTT
This sequence comes from uncultured Candidatus Saccharibacteria bacterium, assembly GCA_964508535.1. Classification (GTDB taxonomy): domain Bacteria; phylum Patescibacteriota; class Saccharimonadia; order Saccharimonadales; family UBA4665; genus PMNU01. The sequence continues at coordinate 62,182 of CAZDTZ010000002.1, read as the reverse complement.
GCCTTGTGGGAATGCCAATGATATTTCAAGGGCGCTTGTCCGTGGATCGCCAATCGACCTTTTTAGGGACGGTGTTAGCGTGCCGGTACGCCCCTTAGACTGCATTATCGAGTGCCCGCCGCTGCAATCCAGGGAACGCCGGAGCGCCATTGGCTATATTGGCTTTGGCATGACCGGCTACGGTAGCCAGTATATTGACGACCATCGACACGATAACGACCCCGAGTATACGGATAATCCCGGATTTTTGGTCACACAGTGGCGCGATACGCGAATCCTCGTGGCCACTTTATTGCATGCTGGTAAGTTCGCTATCCAAGATGTCGGCGCAACACCGTACCATTCGGTTCGTATGCGCCGAGAAATACTTGTAGGGAATGGACCAAATATGTCCAGACACAGCGATATCCTCCCGAAACAGCTCTGGGATGACAAAAACGGCCCCTTCGTTGCTGAGATAAATGCGTCCGGCTCATCAGGTGCAATTGGCGCTTTTGTCCTCGGCGACCTCAGTGGTTGGGGTAGGCAGCAGCTCGAACCGGTAGAATTCCAAACGGCAACACCGGTCATCGGCCAATTTGACGGTGACCCGCTGCACATCGGTAACGGCCATATCGTACGAATCTCACGGTCGGAAGCCAGTGTCTCGTTGCTCACCGACCAAGTAGCTATCCCGTCTTAGCGCACAGCGACGGCGAACAAAGCAGTTGCCCCCGGTAGGCTTTCGGGGTAGGCTGGAAGCATGGAAAAGCCTACGCTTTATTTAATGGTCGGATATCCTGGGTCAGGCAAGACTACGGTAGCACGCATGATTCACGAATTAACCGGCGCGGTACACCTGTGGGCCGACCACATCCGCAATCAGCGATTTCCCAACCCCACGCACAATCATGAAGAAAACCTCAAGCTGTACGACGCCCTTAACCAAGAGACTGAAAATTTGCTGGCTGCTGGCAACAGCGTCGTGTACGACACCAATTTCAATTTTTATAAAGATCGCAAGAAGCTCAAGGTCATTGCCGCCACAACCGGCGCGCGCACGCTCGTTATTTGGATTACCACACCCAAAGATCTATCCAAAAAACGCGCCACCGAACAATCCGAAGGCCAAGAAACTCGCATCTGGGCCAATATGCCAGTAGAACGCTTCGAACAGATCAGCAGCCACCTGGAGGAGCCAACGCCCGAAGAACAGCCAATCCGCCTGGACGGTAGCAGTTTGACTCGCGAAACCGTTGCCGCTGCACTAGCCGAAAGAGATACTAAAAACGGCATTGTGCTCGAAGCATAAGCGTGTATACTAGCCGCGTGAGCCAAGCCAAACTCCGCCGTTACATTTCAACCGCCACCACCATTATTCTGTTGGTTGTCATTATTGGTCAGCACTACGGCTGGTTCCAAGCCGCCGCCAAACAGGCGGTGCAAAACGACCCCAATCTGTATATGGTAGACCATTTCATAGACGGCGACACCATTTCGGTTAAGATGAATGGCAAGCCGCAGACGGTGCGCTTTATTGGCGTAGACACACCCGAGACACACAAGCCCAACACGCCTGTGCAGTGCTATGGCGAACTCGCCGCAGCCTACACCAAAGCCGAGATTAGCCAGCACGGCAACAAAGTACGCCTGCAAGCCGACCCGCAAAGTGATAATCGCGATGTCTACGGCCGCCTGGTACGATATGTATTTTTACCCAACGGGCAACTGCTGGATGCGCTATTGGTCCAAAACGGCTACGGCTTTGCCTACACGTACTACCCGTTTACCAAATCGGCCGACTTTGCGCGAGACCAAGACCAAGCGCAATCCGCGCACAAAGGCCTGTGGTCTAGTTGTCGCCCATATCAAGAAACGAACGGGCGTTGGCAAACCGAGTCTGCAGGCTAAACGAAACTTTCTTAACGATACTTGGCAACCCCAGTAAGACGCTCAAAATAATAAACGGCACTCCCGGTAGCGCAATCATGGCCAGCGTGCCTGCACGATACCACCACGGCAACATCATATGACGCTGGCGAGCAAGTACAAACGTACCACTTGTGATATGGAAGAGCTTTGTCCGCCAGCGACGACGCATCGATTCACTAAACTTTGTCCATTCGTTTATAGACGTGTCGTCCATGAGAACGAGTAGATGCGAATCAAGCTGTATGCGACCGCCGCGTGCCACGATCAATAGCGATAAATCTTGATCCTCGTGGACGAGGTCGTCATCCAGACAGACACTACTTTTGACCGATTCCCAAACTGACCGGCGCAGCGCAAAATTAGGACCACTCAGCAATCGAACTCCAAAATACGCTTCTGTCCACCAAAAATATAAACGCATCCAATACCGCGACCTGCCAAAATGCGTGCGCGGCAACAGGCTGGATAGAGTAAGCCCAGTTACGGCCGCCATGTTGTCGTCACGCTCAAAAGCCTGACGAACACGCTGCGTCCAATCTGGTAGCGCAGCCACATCAGCGTCGAGGCGGGCAATAATATCACCGCGAGCTGCACTAAACCCGGCATTGCGGGCAAATACCCGGCCTTGCTGCGGCTCTGAGATGAGCCGAACAAAGGAAAACCGCCGAGCAATTGCCGCCGTTTGATCGGTCGAATTATTATCTACTACGATCACCTCAAAGGGCGCCTCGATTTGCGCAGCAACGCTGTCGAGACAGGCCCGCAAGTGGCTTTCTTCGTTGTAGGCTGGTATAACTAGACTAACGCGTAAGCGTATTGATCTCATCATATATATTCTACCTTATGCATAAGACTATTGCAGTGTACCGCACAAAACTGAACGCTGGCGTGAGACATGCGCCACGCCGTTTTGCGGCGTATTGGCACAAGAATTGGTGGCATAAAAGTGTCGTGATTTTAGTGGGATTGTTTGTGCTCTGCATTGGCACATTGTATGGTGTTGCACGCTGGTACGGCGCTAGCCAGGCTAGCAAGCCGCTGGCGATGGGCGTGTCGTTTATCCCTGATTACGCCCAGAGCCTTGGTGTTGACCCGCACAAAGCACTGACCGCGCTAATAAACGACGTGGGCGTGCGCAACTTCCGCCTGACCAGCTACTGGAACGACATTGAGCCAAGCCCCGGCGCATACAACTTCGCCGAGCTAGATTGGGAGTTCCAGCAGGTGCAAGCCGCGCACGGCACAGTGAGTTTAGCCATTGGGTTGCGACAGCCACGCTGGCCAGAGTGCCACCTGCCGGATTGGGTAGTAGGTGAACCGCAAAGTGTGTGGCAACCTCAGCTCAATGCGTATATGACCGCTGTCATACAGCGCTACAAGCACTCGCAGGCGCTAGCCAGTTACCAGCTCGAAAACGAGTATTTCTTGAAAGGTTTTGGTGAGTGCACGAACTTTGACCGCAGCAGGTTAGTAAGCGAGTTTAACTTAGTTAAAAAACTCGACACCACTCGCCCGGTCATTATGTCGCGCAGCGATAACTTGCCCGATGTGCCGGTTGGCCAGCCACGGCCAGATATCGTGGGCATGTCGGTGTATCGACGCATCTGGAGCCCGCTGACGCGCCACTATTTTAGCTATCCATTGCCAGCTTGGTATTACGCAGGCTTGGCAGGGATCGAAAAAATTATTACTGGCCGAGACTCGGTCATTCACGAGTTGCAAGCCGAAGCCTGGCCACCGCATGGCCAGAATATCGCCCAAACCAGCCTGGCGGAACAAAACCGCACAATTAACGCCGCCCGCCTGCAGGGTGAATTCGACTTTGGCAAAGCCACTGGCATGCGCACCATGTACTTGTGGGGCGGCGAATACTGGTACTACCGGCTCACGGTTCTGCACGACCCGAGTGTTTGGAATGTTGCCAAGCAAAACTTCGCGCAACAGAATTAGGGATAAAACTACATCAACGTTGGCGGTGCGGGCTGCCAGGTGCCACTTTTGAGAACAAACTCGTTAGCTGGTTGCACCGTAATGCTGACCGTACCGATTTGTGAGGTAATTCCGCCGCTGTCGGTAACCACCAAATGAAAGGTGAGTGTATCGCCGCTGTCGAGCGCCGGAGCAGTGAAGGTTGGCTGAGCGGCAGTCGAGCTGGACAGCGTGACGCTGGTGCCGAGCACTTGTGTCCAGGCGTAGCTGGCAATGGGTGCTTCATTGTCGGTGGAGCCCGTACCATCCAAGGTCACCGTATCACCCGGCAGTACATTTTGGCCGCTGCCGGCGTTCACAATTGGCGGTTGGTTGGCACCAGTGGCCGGACCGGGCCAGCTGCTCACGCGATCCTGGGCTTCGTCTAGCCACATTGTGCCGTTGTAAAGCGTGCTGCTGACGCCTTCTTCGACGCGGTCGAAACTGCCGCCGGTGTACGCGCCACTTAATTGTTCAGTCACGGTAACTGGGCTATTGAGCAAGTTACCGGTGTAAATACGGAAGGTTTGCGTGTTAGTGGTTGTGCCGTCGATGAACCATTCCAGGCGAACCCATTGGTTAAGCGGCATGATCGTCGAGCTGGTGGCGACCGTGACATTGCCGGTGTCGCGGACTTGCAATTGGCCGCCGCTGCCCATGGCAATCTGGGCCTTGGTAGTACCAGAGCTGTCGCGCACACGGTATATGGCCACCACGTTACCAGCCGCCGCCCAGGCGGTAAACCTAAAGTAGCAGCGGATATAGCGCGACGTAGTCGTGGAGCCCATAATCTCGCGCACCGAAATGGTTGAGCCGGTGGCCACTAATTTGGCACTTTGGCTGCCGGCCACAAACTGGGTATTGTCGAACACCGGGGTCGAGGTAATCGCGTTAAACGTAGTGTTGCTGGTGGTGAGCGTTGCGCCGTTGCTGCCGCCTTCGAAACTTTCGTTAAAGGCGATCGCTGCGGCGTTGACCGTAATCGTTACCGTGTCTGGTGTAGAGCCAGCACCTTTGTCGTCAATCACCACCAGCGAAAAGATGATTGCCGTGCCACCGCTTGGCGAAGTAAACGTTGGCTGGGCGGCAGTCGAGCTGGACAATGTGACAGCCAAGCCACTGGTTTGCGTCCATCTGTAGCCTTGTATCGTGCCGTTGCTATCCGAAGAAGCTGTGGCGTCTAGGGTAACGGTGACGCTGGGGTCAACTGTCTGGTTGGGGCCAGCGTTGGCTGTGGGTGCGGCGTTGGCGCTCACCATCGGGCCGACGTAGCTAGAGGTGTCGTCGGCAATGCCGTCAATCCAGGCCGTGCCGTTATACAATGCGGTGCCCAAGCCGTCGATCACACGGTCAAAACTACCGTTGGTATAAGCGCCGCTAACTGTTTCACTTGCGGTGCTACCATTGTAATTGCCGAGCACAAAAATCTTGAGCGTCTGCGTGTTGGTAGTTGTGCCATCTACACCCCACTCCAGGCGAACCCAGGTGTTGAGTGTCACCGCAGTCGTACTGGTGGCCACGCCTGTGTTGCCGTCGCGGATCTGGAACAAGCCCGAGGAGTTAAGCACAACTTGTGCAGTCGTCGCTGTCGTAGCATTTACACGCGTACGGATGAGCGTCATACCCCCCACCGGCAAAGCCGCAAACCGGAAGTAACGGCGCATGTAGCGTGTCGTGGCGGACGAAGGCAAAGCCTGCGTAAATGATTGACTGGTGGTGCCATCGCTGACCATCTTGCCACTGAGCGTGCCGCTGACAATCGCTGTATTATCGAAGGTTGGCGTACCGTTAAAGCTGCTGTAGCCACTGTTTAGATTGTCCACCGCAGCGCCCAGTGTGCCATTTTCGAAATCTTCCGAAAATGCTGTCGCTGCCGGCGGGTTAACCGTAATAATGACGCTATCTTGCGCTGATTGCGCCCCCAGATTATCCGTGACCACCAAGCCAAAACTCAATGTCGATGGCGATCCAGTAACTGTGGGCGCAGTAAAGGTTGGCTGGACCGCTGCCGAGTTAGACAGTGTTACCGTTGTGCCGGTCAGCTGTGTCCAGGCGTAGCTGGCAATGGTGCCGTCGGAGTCGGAAGATACCGTGCCGTCCAAAGTTACGAGCTGCGCCGACGTCACACTTTGGTCTGTGCCGGCGATGGCCGTAGGCGCCTGATTTCCGCCGGCCACGGGTCCTGGCCAGGTCGCGTTGTCGTCCACGGCTTCGTCCATCCATAGCGCGCCACTCGACGCGCCGCCGATACCTTCTTCGGTGCGGTCGAAAGCACCGCTGGTGTAGGCGCCAGTCAAAGTCTCGTCTGGAGTTGTGCCGTTAAAATTGGCGCCCAAAAAGAGCCGGCAATTTTGCGTCGCCGTGCCCGTGCCGTTTACTTCCCACTCTATCCGGAACCAGGTGTTAACCGCCACGGCATTGGTCGAAGTAGCGACCGTAGTGTTGACGTCGCGAATCTGGATAGTGCCGCTCGAGCCAACCACTACCTGGCCGGTGCTCGTACTGCTCAAACGTGTGCGCAGCAAGGTGTTAACTGTGCCTGCACCGGGCAGCGCATTAAGCCGAAAATAACGCCGAATAAATCGGTGCGTCACACTGCCGGCATACACTTGCTTAATGGTTAACGACGAGCCGAGTGTGGGCGCGAATTTAGCGCTTGTAGCACCGCCAACAAAGGTGCCCGTATCGAACACTGGCGTGCCATTGGTAAAGGAGTTATAGGCGGTGTTAACAGCGGTCAACGCTGCGCCGTTGCCCCCACCTTCAAAGCTTTCGCTAAATACCGTGGACATCTAGCTAGTCCTCCCGCGCGTGGCAATTTGGTGCCACGCATTGGCGCTGGCAGGTTGCGCGTCAATGACGTCGAGGTACGCATCCCAATAGATAACGCCGACGTAGCCGTTTTCCTTGAGCCACAACTCTTCGTCCAGCAGCATTGCGGCCCGCTGGGAGTCGCTCACTGCAGAGATACCGCGTTCCGGTACGAACAGTGGCTTAGGCTTGGTTATCGCCCAAGTGTGCCACCGCTGGTGGTAAGGGTCATCTGCTAGTGTGAGCGGTGTGCTGCCCCTCGAACTGTCCCAATAACTGTCTGTAGCCAAGAAATCACAAAAGCTAGCCCCCACATACCAGTCGTCCGGCGTAGCAGTCGTAGTGCTGCCAGGGCGCCATTGGTACGACATGTGGATCGGTCCAACCGTAATGTTGCTGTTGGCCGCCTTTACCACCGTGTAAAAACGCTGGAAGGCAGGCACGAACTGGCTGGCGGGCATGTCGTCTTCGGGCTCGTGGTAGTACGTGAGCCAGCATTGCCCGGTAACCGGAAAACTGGCCGCCAACTGGCCGATAACACCGTCAAAATCGCCAGCCGCAACACCGATAGGATCAGCTTTTACCGATAAAAAGGGGCGCAGGCCGGCCACGACGTCGTCTCCGGCGTCGGTTTGGGAAATGTCGGTAGGGAATTGGCCGACCGTCTTGGGCGGCACATACGTACGCCGGCAGGTGAGCGGCCCAATAATGGCATTACTCTGCTGCCATACGCTTATATCGCTACTGCCGCTGCCATTAATAACCGTTGCGCCTATCCACAAGTGCGGCGCCGGATTAACCCCAACGGTGCTAAAACGTTGCCAAACGCCGCTGCGCAAGTGGTACGTGTGCAAAGGGCTGGTCATGGCTTAGGAGGTTCTCCACCACACATCCACATTGTCGACCGCGCCATTGCCGCCAACCGACGGGGCGACCGGGCCAATCCAAATAACAACGCGAGTGCTGCTAGAGGTGGCAGTGCTGCGGTTGGCGTAACTGGCGGATCCGACGTTATACAAAATAAAGGCTGGCGAGGTGGCGACCTGCGTATCAGTGTAGGTTTGGGCATTGGTCTGGGCGGTCGTTTGGGCGGTGCTGGCAGTGGTGTCGACGTAAGATTTACTTGTAGCGGCCGTGCTACCGCTGGGGCCGGATGGGACAATCGGCGAACTAGTGAACGTCTTGACACCATCGACGTTTTCGTTGCCTGTGTTATGCACTACAACTGCATCCGAGGCTTTAGAAGCTAACCCTGGAACCGTCGGCACAGTTGCCGTGCCACCGAGGTCACCGGTTAGTTTGATTAACCCCAGCGAGCTGCTCGTTGCTGGCGCTGCGCCACCGGCCGTAATGCTGGCAGCCACGTCGTCGACGTATTTTTTGCTGGCGGCATCGGTGAGGTTGGTGGGGTCGGGGATGACCGGCGAGGCCGAGAATGTTTTGACGCCACCCACGGCTTCGGAGCCGGTGTTGTGCACTACCGCGCTGTCGTCGGCCTTGGCCGCCAAAGAACCCGAAGACTTCAGCGTGCCGTCGCTGTTGTGCTCAACGTCCAAAAAGTCGTTAAGTACTTGCCCCCAAGTTCCATCATCTGATCCCGGCGTCGGTAGCCTTGCCACGAATAATATCCCTCTTTATTGCTACACCCAGCTTACCATGAGCATAATCGTCGCACAACAACTGTTGGCAGCAACGCCTCCTTGAGGCATACTAGAGAGTGATGAAAAAGAAGCGAGCCAGTGCAGCCACCACCAAGCACATCGTCAACCGCCGCGCTCGTCACGATTACGAGCTGGGCGACAGCATGGTCGCGGGCATTGCGCTCACCGGCGCCGAGACCAAGGCGCTACGCATGGGCCATGGCCAGCTGCGCGGCGCGTACGTAAATGTCAAAGACAACGAGCTGTGGCTGTTTAACGCCGCCATTAACGGCACCAACGGCATCCCCATCGACGAAGCTGGCCAAACGCGCAGCCGAAAGCTCCTGGCCAAACGCCGCGAGATCGACGCGCTCATCGCCGCCAAACAGCAGGGCCGCACCATCGTGCCATTAGAGCTTTTAACAGGGACGCGCTACATCAAATTGCGCATGGCAATCGGCAAAGGCAAGAAGAATTACGACAAGCGCGAAAGCCTCAAAAAACGCGACGAAACCCGCGCCGCAGCCGCCGAGATGAAACTTCGCGCGAGATAAAAGTCTTATGGAAGTGGTTTCATCATCGTCTGCTGAAAGACGTCTCATCGTGCAAGACTGGCTAGACGGGGGTGACGGCATCCACGGCTCTGCAACACTGCATCTGCCTTATCTTGAGCCGCGTGTAACGCGTAACCTCGCCCTCCACGACGACACCGGCGAACGGCACGACCCAGTCTGCTACCTCTATGCCACCGACGACCACGATCTCGCTATCGCCTATAGCGCCTTGGCATTGCTGAGAGAGATCCCGCGCCCGTTTTGGCGGGCATTTGGCATAACTGGTTCGGCACAGGAACCATATCGCTATTACGCTAGTGACGCTATGAAGGCGGTTGTCCGAGCACGCCAAGGCCGAGTCGGCGCCTTGTACCGTGTCCCAGGAGCAATCCTCACCCACGACCCACGTGAAGACGAATTTCACACCTCCGAAACCGTTAAAGACCCCGACTGGATAGTGGCAGATGTCGCTGATTTAAGCTTCGACTTTTATCGTCTTCGCGCACCGGCGACAAGGCAAAGTATCAGGGATCATCAAGACTTATACGGCTACCCGCCAGAGACACTCATCGCAGAATTGCATCCCGACGCCCTACGGCCAGCGCAGCGCTAAACACTCCACAAACAACCTCTACGCGCGCTAGCGTTGCATCCGGTGATTTCTTTGGGTATAATCAGCCTATTCGCGCGACCCGTTAGGGTTCTGGCGGCGACGTACCTTTTATTATATTCCGGCTTAGCTCAGTGGTAGAGCGCCTCGCTGTTAACGAGGATGTCGCTGGTTCGAGCCCAGCAGCCGGAGCCAAAATAAGGCCACCTCGCAAGAGGTGGTTTTATTTTGGCTCTTGTTGCCGGGTTCTAGAATCAGATGCCATAGGCATACTGGTTCGGTAAAGCAAAACCACGCGCAGGAGCTAGCTCCGAGCATGGTTTTGTGGCAGAGGCGAAGCCGACCCAGCAGCAGGAGCCAGGTAGTAATTATAGCTAAAAGACCGCTTATCCATGTAATTTTCGTATGCGCGCTCGCACCGATTCTTGATACTGTGCAGGATTTTGCATCTGGTGATAAGCACGAACAGCAATCACTTCAAAACGATCGTCATCCACAAGATACACAATCGCTACTTTGTGGTTTTCCATTTGAATTTTGCACACATCCGGATCGTCTTTGAATACGGCATTTACTCGTGGCAACTTTTCTAAGTTCGCTACGGTTTCCATAGCTTCATCAAAAAATTTCGCTGCCGACTCGGCATCCACCAGTTCTTCATAAAATGCCATTAGATCGGCAATATCGTTCTCGGCGTCTTCTGTAAAACTGACCCTATACTTTTGCACTAGCAAGTTCCCGATACTTCCTTAGAATATCTTTCTTGGCTTGACTGAGCGGTATGCGGTTTTGAGGATTTCTAGCAAGTTTAATGCGTCGTTCCAACTCGCGCTGGAACTCTTGGCTATTCTCATCTACATTAATAACCTTGCTATCGCTCATAACCCTTATTCTATCACATTTCACGCAAAAATTTGACAAATAACAGAGGCAGGTTACCGTAAAGCGAGCTTACAGTCTGGTGGCAATATTTGCTAGTTCGAATCCAGTCCCCGGAGCCAAAGAGCTTATGCTTAAAGACTTCTTCGGAAGTCTTTTTGTTTTGCTATAATTATCCGCACATGGCAAGATACCACGTTATTATTCCTATTGATTTGAAACCTGCTCCTGCACGTTACGAAATCACAGCAGCTACGTTGCTTGCCGATTATTTCAAGGCTGATGTTGAGTTCATCCTACGCTCTAATCAGAAGACACCCGATTTTCTTATAAGCGGTGTCAAGTGGGAGCTTAAAAGCCCTACCGGTGATGGCAAATACAATGTCCAGCATCAAATAAAAGCCGCCGCCAAGCAATCAGCCAACGTAATCTTTGATGCTCGTAGATCAAAAATGCACATGACTAAAATACGCAACGAGGTCAAGCGGCACTTTCACTACACAAAGCCCATAAAGAGACTCATCCTCATTGAGAAAAACAAAGCTATAGTTGAGTTATCTAGATGATCCGTGTTAAAATATAGACATTGAAGGCTCGGCAGTGCTGTAATGCACAGGTTCTGAACCTTCTTTTTTAAAGGACGTACAAGATACTGAATTGAATCAAGTGCGTCTTTTTTGTTTATTCGTGACATGAGTCTAGCTTGATTACGGCTATAACTTCCCGTATAGTGGCCCTAAAGTAGCTACGAATGCCCGAATCAGCTACACTTGGCATATGCTAAATATCCAACCACCAAAATATGTATTCTGTCCTTTCTGTGGAGGAAAGCTGCAATCAAGAGACGATGACGGCGACGCACGCAACTACTGCCCGAAAGACAACTGGACATATTATCCCCGCGTAGCGACCTCGGCCGTAGCGGTAATACTAAAAGACAACCAGATACTTCTCGTACAAAGAAACCGCGAACCACACAAAGGCACGTGGATGTGCCCCTCCGGATTTATTGAATACGGGGAGCACCCTGATGAGGCCATCAGACGGGAAGTCCTAGAGGAAACCGGGCTGGAGGCAACAGCAATTGAAATGCTGGGAGTAGATCAGGCCGACGACGTACGAGAGCCGGGGCATTTTGTATTTGCATATAAAGTAACCGTCGGGGCAGGCGAGCTCAAAACGGACTTGCACGAAAACCAAGACATTAAATGGTTTGATGTGGCTGACTTGCCAGAGATTGCATGGCCAACACAACGGATAGTTCTGGTAAGGCTTGGGATACTGAAGTCGGCAGGGGGACCACTTATAACGCAGCCAGCAATTCTTTAACGATGCCTAGTTTCTGTTTATCATAGTCGGCACTAGCGGTTCGCAATGTGTCTGCTACCGCGAGCCATAAACATTTTGACCTCTGTTATTCGGAGGTCTTTTTTTTCTTGCATCTCACTTAGAACGGGATACAAAAATTATTAAAGAATACTGCCCCGACCGAAACTAAGCACACCACAACACTCACGATAAGTACCGGGGCTAGACCGAGACCTTTGTAGACATATTTTGGATTGCTTTGTGAGTATTCATATTGCAGGCATTTTATTATAATCCATACCGCCGCAGCCGCTATTGGTATAGCAAATTGAGGGAATAGATACGAACGCGTACTGCTACAAGTTCCTTCTTGATGGTGTGTCATTAGACGGATAACAGCGTACGCAGCTATGGGGGCGACAAGAATCATACATAGTCTATAAGCGGAGGCGGCACGTTCATCGCCTCGTTGCTTTAGTTGTTTTCTGGACATGGCAATAGCATATCACAACCACTAATGCCAAATTATTCGCGTTGTCGCCAACCGGACTCTTTATTTCCCATTTGGTGTCCTTGATAGAAAGATCGGGCGTACCTTGGCTTCATGCCGACAGGAATAATTATGTTAATTCGATGCTGATTTTTTATAGGCAGAATAGAAAATGAAACCAAAAACACTTACCATTGATATAATTCTGATATGCCAAAAATTACCTCAAAAGATGGAACCATAATTGCCTACGATAAGAAAGGACAAGGGCCTCTACTTATTCTGGTACTCGGCGCATTAAATAGACGCAGTCAGGGTAAGAAACTGGCTGAACTGCTCGCAGACCGCTTTACCGTGGTCAGTTATGACCGTCGGGGCAGAGGTGATAGCACAGACAAATTGCCGTATTCTACTGAGAAAGAAGTTGCAGATATAGAAGCGTTGGTTGATGAGCTTAGCGATACAGCCTATCTGTACGGACACTCTTCTGGCTGTGTGCTTGCCTTGATGGCCGCTCAAGCGCTTACTGACAAAATCAAAGGCCTTGCCCTATATGAATTGCCGTATAATGCAGACCCCCAAGCCCAAAGGGCGTCGCAAGCTTATAAAAAAGAACTCTCGCAACTACTTGCCGAGGATAGAAGAGGCGAAGCGGTTGCGCTCTTTGTTAAGTCGGTAGGAGTCAGTGACAAACAAATTGCAGCTATGGAGCGCTTACCAATGTGGAAAGGCTTAACATCGATGGCTCCCACCCTAGCTTACGATATGATCGAACTTATGGAACAATACCCTGCGTTAGACACTAAAAACATTAGTGCGAAGGCACTTATACTGTACGGCACTTCGAGCCCCCCGTTTATGAGTCATACGGCCGAGAAGCTATCTCAAGCAATGCCGCATGCCGTCTTAAAAGCACTGGAAGGCCAGGCGCATGACGTTAAGGCAGCTGCGTTAGCCCCATTGCTAACAACATTCTTTAGCGTCAATTAACTAGAGGCCAGACTGACAACTCGGCAAACAAATATCACATTGACCGCACATAGTGGTGATCCTACAATACGAGTACATACTTAACGTAAATGGGGGTGGGATGATGCGCATACATGTACTCGAACGAGTCTACTCTAAGCTAGTCGTGTTGGGGTTAAAAAGAACATTGTTTCTCGTAATTGCGCTGGTGTTGCCCTTTTTCGCTTTCACACAAATCGTCAAAGCAGATGTTGGTTTTACCGTAACAAACATGGACTTTAACCCTGTCACGGGCGATTTTAGTTTTGACTATGACGCAGGTGGCGTCACGCTCAACCATCAGGTTACACTCCGTACACCCTTAGATGCCTCTAGTTTTAATTACGACGTCAATGTGGGCCTCTTTTCCTGTACGGCATCACATTGTTCTGGAAACTATACCGGGGATAAAAGTAATTTTACCTGTGCAGGATCAGATTACCGCATAATGTCGACTACCGATGTTAACGGAAATGGGGAGATCCAGTACACCTCCAGCCCTTTGACTGCGGCAGAGTTCTCGAGTACCTGCACCACGGCGGTCAACCAGCTTTCGGCCCTCAACCCTGCCGGAGTGTGGATCGGCCTTAAAAACAGCGATGATGTAGGCACCAAGTTCGACCTAAAAGTCGAGGCTTATAACGGTAGTACCTTGGTGGCTTCCGGGGAGCTGGACAGCTTTGCCGGCGGTAGCAGCGGCTTCAATAACGCTCACTTAGCGACCATTCCTTTCAATGCTTTCTCGCCTGTTAACCTACCTACAGGTTCGGTGATAAGCCTAACTGTTTCGGTACGCAACGCCTGTGTCGGCTCAGGGCATAATTCGGGCACTGCCAGACTCTGGTATGACGATAGCGCGGCCGGGAGCGGTTTTGGCGCAAAAGTTGACGGGAGTGATACAAACTACTATTTACGCGATGCATTCGCGCTGGCGACTGCCGTCGGGGCAGGGCCAAAGAAAACCATAGACGTGCAAGCGGGGTCAAAGTGTAGTGCATTCAAACCCTTTGGTACCTGGAGCAAAACCTTGTAGTTTTGACAGGACACAGGATAGCTAATACTCGCTAGTCTCCGGCTTCTCTTCCTCTTACTGATTGTTGTTCAACCAGGCGATAGCCTCTGCTTCATCGTGAAAACCCTTGAACTGCGCCCCATGATCCAACTTAAGCGCGTTCAGCGTCCCTAGAAACAGGGTGCTCATCCTGCCCGTGTCCATCACCATGGCGACCTTTTTAAACGAGCGTAGTTTCCATATAAGTCCCATGGCTTTCGCTTGCATAGGGATAGTAACAGATGAGGAGTCCACCCCTCTAATGTCGTCCAATAGCCTATCGCAATTATTTTCTTTTGCCAGCGCAAGTGCTGCGGTAACTGGTGCGTCCAGATGATCCATGTCTGGTTGACCCCATGTTTTTAGATAAATATAGCCGTCTTTTACTTCTGTTACAAATTGTTGTGTTTCGGTGCCCATGATTTTTATTTTACGTGTTCTTTGACCAATTACCAACGTTTTAGCTTTCGTGAATGGACACACTCATATACTATATTCACTATATTGGTATATTTGAGGAAGGGGTGGGGATATAAACGCGCAAATCGAATCCTTGTTGCTAGAAACTTGGCGGAGTCGGCTCCATGGTGATACGTTTCCTAGTGGCGATCTTGCCCAAGCCCAACGACTGGATTGGGCCGAAAAACATGTCGGGCCCCTTATGGCAGCAACCACGGCAGAGAGCATCGCTGCATATGTGCCGGGCTTCCCAGACCGCGAGGAAGCGGATATCACCGGGAACGTCGGCGCCTCCTCGGTCAAATCCACCGTCTTCGCCACTGCGCTAACCATTGGCGAAATTAAAGACTCGAGGCTGTTGGTACCTTTGGGGGTGGCGGTCAACGGTATGTACCTGATGAACGACAGCATCGATGGTGGCAGCCCGCAGTCTGACGTCACTATGGAAGCGATCGGCTGGGTAATGGGAGGTCGCGCCGTTCCAGAAGAGGCCAGCCCAGCACTGAAGGCCCGCATACAAGCTATCGGGAATATCGAAAAAGCCATTAGGGCGTTCGCCCGACCCGAAGATGTTCCGTTTGTCCGAGCCTGTTTTTACGACCAAGTACTCGCCCACGAAGTAGCGATCCAGGCACTCAGCCGAGGGTACGTGGCCGCCAAAGACAAGCGTGCTTTCCTGGCAGAATACGGTATGTCGATGGCTCATGATTCGACTGAAAGCGCCGGTTTCGGGAGCGTCTCCTCGGGGGTGTATGGCGGCTACCGTCTCCAGGACGGCAGTCTGCCGCCGCTGTCCGAGGTATATGGTAGTCCGGACGTACGTGCTCTATTGCAAACGTACAACGTATTTGCGCGACTGCTCGACGACCTAGGCGACTGGCAGAAAGATGGGCGCGGCGAGCATGGTGACAGCCCCGTGCCAAATATTTTTGTACTCAATCCTTTTAACCAATACCACCCGTCAATTATACAGACCTTCTGCCAACTCGCCGCCATACCAAGTGAACGAGAAGCCGTCCTTCATGATGCCATAGCCAACTTCCACACGGACCGAAGCACGCACAGCAAACGCGTCATAGACACGCTCTGTGCGCACATGCGAGACACTGTGCTGGAATTGCCGCGGGATGTCCATAAGGAATTCGGCACCTATATTGACCTGGCCAAGCGTGTTGGCGAAATTGCGCTTGTCAACCAACTGGGCGACGATGCTCTTAGGCCGCAAACATGAGCCTTCCCGTTAACGAGCTGGCACCGTCAGCCGGCTTCGCCGACACGTACGCCCAAAGGCTCGCTGTCGTTGAGGCCGGCGTACACCGGTTCAGCGAGCAGTTGGTCGCAGAGAAGGCTGACCAACGAACGCACGAGGCTCGTGACGCTTTTGTGAACCTTCTGAATGGCCCAGGCAAACGCATACGAGGTGTACTGACGACTATTGGCTACAATCTGGGCAGAGAATTATATCCAGAAACGAACGCCCCGGCAGACGATACGATTATTGGTGACGCCGCCGGTGTGTTGGAGGCCGTGCACGCTTCTTTGCTATTGTTCGACGATATGGCCGATCATGCCAGCCTCCGGCGCAATCTGCCCACTGTGCACGCCCACCTTGGCAATTCTATGTCACCCGACGGGGCTCGTACCTACGCCGAGCTGATCGGCCTCATCGCGAGGGATCAAGCCGACATAACGCTAGCAAAACTACCGCTGCCCGCCGAAAATCGAGTGGCGGCGGCATTTATCTTACATCACGGGCTCGAACTCACTGGCTATGGCCAAGGCCGCGATCTACTGCCCGCCAGCCTAGGCTCAGGGCTGCGGCACGCGTTAGAGGTGGCCATGGGCAAAACATCCCACTACACCTTTGCGTTGCCACTGCAATATGGAGCCGCCTTGGCTGGCGCACCAATCTCATCTTGGCTCGAATGTACCGGCTATGCCTTTCCTGCCGGGCTCGCTTTTCAACTCCATGACGATATTATCAGCACCTTTGGCGACCCGGCGGTCACTGGCAAGGATGCAATGAGCGACATCAGAGAAGGTAAAGAAACATTTTTGGTGGCCCTGGCGCGAAAGAGAGCCGATGCGCTCGGTCGAGCAGTTTTGCAAAAGGCCCTGGGCAACGCAGCTTTAGACCAGTCGACCTTTGAACAATGCCTAGAGGTAATAAAGGGCAGCGGTGCGCTCCAGACCACCCGCGACCTAGTTAGCAGACTAACCGACCAGGCAATTAAATCCCTGCCCAAGGAATGGCCTGAGCGTCATGTAGAATTCCTGTCCGACTTGGCAATCGCTGGCTCCCTCCGTCAAAAGTAAGAGCGCAGCCCGCTATCAGGACCATCTGCTTTGGTCGCATCGCAGCAGGCTCCGCCTGCAAGCGTTTAAAGTTTTGCCGAGACACCTCAACTCCTATATAGTTTTAAGTAGTAGGGGAGTGGGGAATTTCATGCGACGGCCGTTAGTTTTCGTTTCGAGTATCACTAGTCTGGCCTTGGTTTTATCGTCTATATGTACGACTCATGTCTTCGCGTATCCAGCATTTCCAGGGTACGGAGTGGGGTCAGAAGCCAGTCCATACAGGATTGCTACCTGTGACGAACTGCAGTGGATGAATAATGACCTGACCGCCAACTATGTGCTCGTATCAAACATAGACTGCACAGGTTTCTCATATACATCTAGCACAGGGACATTCACAGGCATCCTAAATGGCCAGAACCACTCTATCAAGAACTTGGTAGTGCCGAGTATTCCGATGTTCCAGCATTCAGACGGCGCGACAATAGAAAACATAAACGCTGTCGGCGGCAGCAGTGTTGCTGCGAGTTTCGTAGAGGTCGCCTTAAACTCCACTTTCAATAATGTACACTCGTCTATGTCTATTCTCCCGTCCATTTTCGCCGGTGGTTTAGTCACCGTGTTAGGTAACGGGTCGGTCATCAGCAACAGTTCATTCACCGGAACACTATCGGCAGTAAGTGTCCAGCCGGGCGTCGATGGTATTGGCGGTGGATTGGTTGGCTACGCGTATGGAGCATCGAGCATAACAAATAGCTACTCGGCCGCCACGCTTAGTTTTGATTTTGAAAGCGGGCAAGAAGGGGGAATAATAGGAAGCTTGTTTGACAGTTCTACCATTAACAACGTCTACAGCTCAAGCACAATAATGGTCAGCAGCGACGATAACGGTGGCAACTCGGTGGCCGGTGGTCTTGTTGGTACACCAAATAGTGGGGTAGTCGCTAACTCTTTCTCGGCCTCGACCATGACTTCAACGGATTTCGCGCCAACTTTTGGCGGTATAGCTGGTTCCTCAGGAGGCACCTCTACCAATAACTTTTTTGACACGTACCGTGCGGGTACCACAGATTGCTCACCCGGCGAGTCGGCGTCGTGTACTGCTGAGAATGTAGGCAACCTGGATCCTGGATACTTCAAGAACAATACCTCTAATGGCCCGTTCGGCGGTCTAGACTTTGACACCATCTGGGCAAAGACGTCGGAGTATCCAACCCTACGCAGCTTATCGGCTTTTGACGGTCCGGTAGGGGCGCCGAACAACGGTGATTCCAACAATGATGGCATACCAGACTCATACCAAGGGAATGTTGCCTCCATTAAAGACGCAGCGGGCGGCTGGACCACTGCCGTAGCGCGAAGTTCTACTGGTTGCACTATCGATAGTCTCCAATCGATACCTACTGCAAGCTTACCCGCCGATTTAGGCTACATCGCCTATGCCGATCTGGACTCGTTTACCATCTACTGCCCCTCGCCAGGCATGACAGTCCCCGTGACTCTGATATTTAATGGCATCCGCAGCCCAAAATCTCTTATTCTGCGTCACTACAATCCAACCACGCATACCTATTCGACAGTGCCAGGTGTAGTGTTCGGGTCAGCCACAATTGACGGAGCCGAGCGTGTAACGGCAACGTATGACATTACTGACGGTAGCACATTAGATGACGACGGGTTGGTAAACGGAGTAGTAATGGACCCTGTTGGGTTAGCTACTGCTATCGGGGCACCTAACACTGGATTTGGTAGGCCTCAGCCCAGCGGCCACGAAGTTCCAATACTGGGCATAGGTCTGGCAGCCGGGATATACAGATTGGGTCGTCGCTACTACGGGAAGCTTAAGTTGATGAAATGATTCACACAATTAGCTCGCGTGTCATTTTCGAGGTAGTAACTTGTAATCCGAGGTAACTTGGTGCAAGCTTGAGCGACCATCAGCAAAACGGAGGTACAATAAAACTATGGACGAAGTACAGCTCAACGACTTAAAACAGTTTATTACAGCGATCGTCTTGCAGGCTACTGCAGACGTGGCGACAAAAGGAGACATCGCAAGGCTTGAGAAAAAATTCGAAAAAAGAATTGATGATCTTGATCTTAAGATCGACACCATTTCGGTAGCGCTCAATGAGCACCTGAACGAACACGGGGCCAGGCTTACCAGGCTTGAGCAGCAGCAAGCCGTATAGAGACGTAGGGGTCAGCGCTTAGCTGTCACAGCGCAATTGTGAAAATAATTACCGACAGCCATCCTTGTTAGTGGTATTAATGCACTTATAAACTAGGGGGGTTACCATGCGACTTGTCACTTCTTCTGCGCGACTGTGGTGTCGACGCGGGCTATTTGTAATAGCCGCGACTGTACTGCTGTTCTTTTCTTTTCCAAAAAGTGCGTCAGCCCAAACGTTTCCTATCATTGCGAAATATATTGGAGCAACGCAATTAAAGCTTGACTGGGATAGCGACCACCCACTAGGGTGCGAAGATGGTGTCCAGTGCGACCCAGCCGACCCGCTGTCATATGTGTTAGATGTTAATACCCTAGAGCAAAGGGATGTGCTGACATTCTCGGACGTGGGGTACAACATAGCTATTATAAATTGGTCTAGTCCGCTAGAAGTTGGCCATACCTACAGGGTACAAATGCACGGGCCGGCGGGCCATTATAGAATTTCGCAAGATTTTGTGTATACCGGCTCCGCGTCAACCAATGCTCCCGATGGTGCAGTCGCTATAAATCAGCTAAATATTTCGAACAATACCAACCCCGTACTCAGTTTATTCGTCCCTGCATTGCCGCCGATTGATAGTAATTGTTCGCTCAACGGGGCGTACGATTTATCTGTTGATATGTACGTCAATGGTGCGCTCAAGCAGACTATCTCGGGCAATTGTGCGTTTGGGTCTACTTCTCCAGATTCACTCAGTTTTTATACGAACGATCTGTTTGGAAACGGTAATTATCGTTTCGTGGTCCACTCTGCATCAACGGGTAATATATGGTATTCAAATGAGTCTAGCTATGTAGCGCCCATCCCGCCGCCACCTGGACCCTTTGCGGTTTCCAATGTCACACTCAACCACAGTACGGGGCACTATTCGTTTGATTACTCGGGCTATGCCGGTGGTAACATTACCGGAGAGAGCGTGGCAGTGCATGCCGATAACGAAAACTGGGGCTTCAACCACCAGCCGGCAACCTGCACCGGTGGCGCTACAGGAGCGGGCAGCTGTTCTGGGATTTTTAACTACGGCGGTCAAGGAACGTTTTCGTGCGCCGATACTGTCTACGTGCAAATCTACGGCTACCACTCGGGCGGCGTCGTACACGGGCTGCCCAACCCTGATGCATCTTGTGCTCCTAGTCCACCGCCGCCACCAACTTCATCACCTGTTTCAATCCCTGGCTGTACAATTGCAATGTCGCCGGCACCATCCGTTAATATGCCCGAGTTCTACACCGGAACACTGTCATTCACCAACGATACAGACAATCAACAGGTAAAAGATATCACGGTCGCAGTTTATCAGAACAGCGACATATCCTATCTAACCAACAACGGCTGGTCGATTGTTAACACCGGCCAGGGCGGCAATTACTTTAAACGGCTCCATACCGATACCAACCCCATTGCGCCGCACACTACTCAAGATTTTGCGCTAAATTTTGGCACAACCGGTGCCGACCTGCTCACCATACAAGCGGGTAACACTGGACCGGACTCAACCCAAGTCTGCGGGCTCGCCGGTATCCAATTTTCTGCTCTCAATGCCGCTCCGAGCACTCATTTTACTGCGTCGAACCCTACGGTAAATCACACAACCGGAGATTTTAGCTTTGACTATAGCGGTTATACCGGAGGAGGTATTTTAGCTGTTTCTCTCAGCAACGATGTGGCAGCAACCTCCTATAATTGGCCGGCCGGCCAGATAGGTTATGGTCCGCTTTCTTGTACGAATACACACTGCTCAGGGAGCCCGACACACAGCACTGGGGTAATTTCTTGTTCTGACAGCCTTATCTTCGGCATTTTTGATGGCTCGCATGTGTATTATTCCAACGGCCTTACTGTCTCGGATATAGATCCAAGCTGCACGGTCAACCAGCCGCCGGCAGTATCCTTTACAACCGGAGCTACAACGATCAATGAAGGCGACGCGTTCACTGGGAGCGGTTCGTTTACCGATCCAGACTCGACCACGTGGGCTGCAACAGTAGATTACGGCGACGGATCAGGTGCGCAACTACTGCCGCTTAGCCCGGAAAAGACATTCACTCTGAACCATGTGTACGTTGATAACGGTTCATACGTAATTACCGTTTCGATCACTGACAACCAAGGGGACGTAGGGATCTCAACAGGGTCTGGCAGCAGCATCGTTGTTAACAATCCTGCGCCGGTCGTGCCGCCTATTACACCTCCGAGCAATGTCGGCCAAGACAGCCCAGCGGTAATAAACGTTACCTTCAGTGACTACGGTAACCAGAGTCATACGGCCACGGTTAACTGGGGGGATGGCAGTGGCAACCAATCAGTTCCTGTTTCCGGAAACGATTTCTCATCAGGACATAACTACCAAAGCCCCGGAACCTACACGGTAACTGTTGTTGTCGTTGACTCCCAGGGCGCTACCACCACGCAAACGCTCACCATTACTGTGCTCAATGTGGTGCCTGTGGTCGGGACCGTCAGTTTCCCCAGCACCGTGGCAGTAAGTAACTCCGTTCCATTGTCGGCCACTTTTACCGACCAAGGCGTCATTGACACCCACACTGCAACGATTAATTGGGGAGATGGGCACACCACCAATGGTGTTGTCTCAGAATCACACGGCTCGGGTTCGGTCAGTGGTAGCCATGCCTACGCTGCGCCGGGTTCCTATACCGTAACCGTTAGTGTTGCGGATAACGATGGCGGGGTAGGACAGGCTACGGCCAGCACCGTGGCTATCAACCAGATTTCAGCGTTAAGCCCTGCGGGCGTTTGGATAGGGCTGAAGAATAGCGATGATGTGGGGACGAAGTTTGATGTAAAGGTTGAAGCATTTAAAGGCAACACCCTTGTTGCATCAGGAGAGCTTGATAGCTTTGCCGGTGGAAGCAGTGGGTTCAATAACGCCCATCTTGCAACCATACCGTTCAATAGTTTTTCTTCCGTTGACCTGCCCACAGGCTCGGTTCTAAGCGTAACGGTTTCCGTTCGCAACGCTTGCGTTGGCTCAGGGCACAATTCGGGGGTGGCAAGGCTTTGGTTCGACGACAGTACGGCCAACAGTGGCTTTGGCGCAACCATAGCAGGAAGCAGCAGTACTTATTACCTAAGAGACGCGTCTGCGCTTGCAACAACCGTAGGATCAGGCCCCAAAAAGACGATTGATGTGCAAGCAGGCGCGAAATGCAGCTCATTCAAGCCCTTTGCTACTTGGAGCGCAACACTTTAGCCGAGTTCGAGATCGACAAGCCAAGTTTTACTTTTGATACACTAGCAGTATGGGTTTTATTAGTCGCGTTTTCTATTTCTTCACACCATACACCGATGCCCGCGAACGCTCGGTTGGACGGTTCTTCAAACGGCTAACCGAACATGGTGACCAAACGCGAACGCGGGCTAGACTAGCCGGCCTGCTGCAACGCAATATCGCCGTCATCAACCTGTGGACAGAATACCGATACAAAGGCTACAGCTACCTGCGTAAATCACGACGCAAGAAGTTGTATGCCAATCTGCAACTGATTGCGGATGATTTCGACCGCTTTTATGCAAACA
>CAZDTZ010000002.1:36746-39324 GCA_964508535.1 uncultured Candidatus Saccharibacteria bacterium | reverse complement strand
CGCGACCTGCAGATCCGCGTGTTGCCGGGTCATGTTGCGCTGCATTATGGTGGCGTTGATATCGAGGCGACTAACGGCACCTTTGCCAACTACGAAGACCAAAAGGACGGCACATTGGTGCCGGTAGAAGAAATCGTCAGCGTTAACCTGTTGGATACCACCGACTCATACCTATCCACGCACGAAGTCACGGCCGAAGATTTTCTGCAGGCGTCGCGCTTTGCATTCATCCTGTCGCACGACCGCGAGATCGTCAGGCTCAATCTGGATGCCGCCTACAAAAACGTCATCGTCTCACTGACGGAGCGTAACAACTACGGCCAGGCTTTAAAATTCGCAATAGCCAGCCGCGACATTGAGCTGCTGGGCCTCGTCGGCCGTAACGGCGCCATTTACGAGATGGAGCACCACAATTATGCGGCTGCACGGCGTTTTGCCCAGCACGCACTGCAGCGCGACGAATTAATCCAAAGCAGCTGGCAATCCGAGGGTGCCTACCGCTATGAGGCGCATCGCTATCACGATGCCATTAAGGCATTTGAGCATTCCGGCGACCAAACGCTCGCACGCCAATGCTATGAAGCCTTATTTTTCGAAGAGCAGAACAAGCTTGAGCCAGACCTGACCACAGAGTCAATTAAGGACTATGCCAACACCATCAAACGCATGCGCGCCTATGCCAAAAAATCCGGCAACAAAAAACTGATCGAATATGCAGACAAACTAAACAAACATCTGTAAGGCAAGAACTGCATTTTTTAGGTCAGTCTGGTGAACGTTTTAAATTACCTTGACAGTCATAGTAATCTGACATACACTATTCGTATGTCAGATAGCAATTTATCATCAGATTTACTGCGTGGACACACCGACACCATCATTCTCGGCCTGCTTATGGACGGGGATAAATATGGGTATGAGATTACCAAACTCGTCCACGAACACTCGCAAAAATTGTACGAGCTGAAAGAGGCGACAATGTACTCGAGCCTGAAACGCCTGGAGAAAGACGCACACATTTCCTCGTACTGGGGCGATGAAACGCAGGGTGGGCGACGCAAATATTACCACATTACGCAAAGTGGCCGGGACCTGTATAAAAGTAATAAGCAGAACTGGGATTACGCCAAGCGAATCCTGGAGAAACTTCTATAAAGGAGAAAGAAATGGAAGAAAAATTACGTCAATTTTTGGACAAAGCATTTGCGCCATATGGCAATTTTCCGTCACGTAGCGATGTCACGAAAGAGCTCCTCGCCAACCTGCTCGAAAAGTATCAGGACCTGAAAAAAGAGGGTATGAGCGATGAGGAAGCATACCAGACTACCGTTGATTCGTTCGGCGATGTCGAAGAAATCATGGAGCAGCTGCCGCACGACGAAAAAAAGCAGGACACCACGCCAGAGCATGAATCAAGCCTGCGTAAAACCTTGAAAAAGACGTTTCGGCAAGCCAAGGCAAGCATGGGACTTTCCAAATTTGCTGCGACCGAGCTAAAACAAACCGACCTAAGCGACAGCAATCTGGCCGAACAAGATTTTAGCTATAGCTCGCTCTCGGAAACGGTCTTTGACAGATCAAACTTGACCGAAGCCGCCTTTCGCGCGGCAGCCCTCAAAGGTGCGTCGTTCGACGGAGCAAATGTAAGCCGCGCTACCTTTGCAGCCAGCGACTTGCAAGACGTCGTCTTCACTAAGGCCAACTTAACCGAAACGAGATTTCAGGCCTCAGCTCTCGGCGGCGTATCGTTCGCCGGAGCCACCCTCACGCGCACAAACTTTCGCCACTCTGATTTAGGCGGCGTTTCATTTGACAACCAAGAACTTGATGGCGTGATCTTCGACGCCACCTCGCTCAAGGAAACGTCGTTCCGCAACGCAACATTGCGCGACATATCCTTCCACCACACAGAAACCAAGCACACCATCTTTGATGGCGCAAAAATGGACAAAATTACGTATGCGCTTTTGAAGGGCACCGGCGCAACACTCGATAACGTCGAGGTCATATAGAAAAATTCTCGTTGCGGCAGTCGCCAGCGCTTAATGCTCATGCTATAGTACTATGAGACGGAGACGAAAATTGAGGGGGGGGTTCTGTTGCTGTGGGCGCACTGAAGATAAAAAAACTACTGGCCAATTCCAGCGTCTTATTTATTATGGCTCTCGCCATGATAGCGCCCGTTGCCATAACGGCACCCGAGACAGCAAGCGCGGACAGTCCGCCTGCCTATAACTACACAAAAAGCTTTGACACGACAAATGGCAATGCAATATCTATAGCAACAGCTACAGACACTGCGGGTGATGTGTTCGTAGCCGGCTTTTGCAATGGGACAGTTGTGTTTGACGGGCCGGGCGGGACAGATAGCATAAACACCGGGAGTGGCAATAGTACTTTATTTGTTACTAAATATGGTCCGGGCGGAGTATATGACTGGACAAAGATCTCTGATGCAACGGCCACAAGCTCCGCTGCCGTTGCCCAAAGTATTGCAATCGATACTAGTGGCAACCTATTTCTGGCCGGCTACTTCTATGGTACGGTGATTTTTGACGGGCCGGGCGGGACAGATAGC
>CAZDTZ010000002.1:5926-36646 GCA_964508535.1 uncultured Candidatus Saccharibacteria bacterium | reverse complement strand
TGGTACGGTGATTTTTGACGGGCCGGGCGGGACAGATAGCAGCGCGACCGCACCTTACACCACCGGTTATCTAACTAAAATCAATGCCAATGGGGGTTACGGGTGGACGAAGGCTTTTGACACCTCGGCCGGAAATGATTCAGGGATTGCCAGCCTAGCCATAGACAAGAGCGGCAATCTCTACGCTACGGGCCTTTTCGCCGGTACGACCATTTTTGATGGTGTGGGTGGGACAGATAGCGTGACGAGCGCAAACGGAAGTCTTTTCCTGACTAAATATAATCCGAATGGTAGCTACGGGTGGACAAAAATAAGCGACACGTCCGGCGGTAGTGGCTATTCGGCCGCTACCGGCGTTGCAGTCGATGCCACCGGCAGTATTTATGTGACTGCTACGTTTCAGGATGCGGTGATTTTTGACGGGCCGGGCGGGACAGATAGCGTGACGAGCGCAAATGGCTCGGCATCGCTGACCAAGTACAATCCGAATGGTAGCTACGGGTGGACGAGATATTTTGATACAACGGGGGGTAATAATGTCTTCAGCGGCGGTGTAACGGTAGATCCGGCTGGCGGAATCTACATACTGACCGGCTACGGTGGTACGGTGATTTTTGACGGGCCGGGCGGGACAGATAGCCACACAGTGGCTAATGGTAATTTTGACGGGGCGATCACGAAATATAGCTCTACCGGTGGTTACGGATGGACGAAAACTTTCGACGCCACATTTGGCAATGCGGTATATGGAGATGGCAGCACGTGGGGCATAACCACAGACACAAAAGGCAACATATACGCTGCAAGCTACTTTACTGGCACGGTCGTTTTTGACGGCGCCGGCGGGACAGATTCGCTAACAGCCGCTAATGTGGACTCGTTCCTCACAAGTTTCAGGGCCTTTGTTCCCCCGCCGATTGTTGCAAGCCACACGGATGCTGGCAGCGACTCAAAAAAGGTTGTCAGTCTGCTAACTCGAACAGCTAGCGGTACTGCCAACCCATTGCTTGCCAACGCCGATTCTTCACAGGCTATTACTCCTGCAGAAACGACAGCCCCTGCTCCTACAAAGGAATCCGCAGGGCAACATAGGCGTACGGCTAGCAGTTCTTTGACATCGAAAGTGGTAGGTATTGGCGCTATCCTCGCAGTTATTGTGGCGGGCTATATCATACTAAAACGCCGGCTTCGATAAAATGAGACATGCCCGCGACGAGGCGTAAAGACTCCCTCGGTCCTGTTACTTTTTGCTCTTAACGAGTATTTGTTATATACTATACGTCTAACGTAACGAGTTGAGTTAGCCGTCATGTCCACACCCGAATCAGCCCCCAAAATCCCCAATTTCCAAGAGAAAATCGACGCCATCACCAGCCGCAATGTCTCACCCGAGAATATCAACTCCTACGCATATGCCGCGCTCAACGATCTCGTTGCGATTATCCAGGATGCCGCTGCGCAATATGACCTCTATCCCACGGTTAAGCAGGAAAGGGGCATGGACCAAGAGCGTGCCGCATTCGCATACTTTGGTTTAGACGAAAATGGCATCGAAGCAACGCTCGACCATATAGCCGACCGCGCCGAAGAGGTTCGCAATCTTGATTCGGTTATCGAAGACATAACCATCCCCGTAATCGGTGTCATTACACCCCCATATGCGATGGAACCCGTTCCGACCCCTGGAGTACGCCATATTGTGCCACTACAACGCATTCCTCGCCTCAAAACGCTGCTGTTTGCGGCGTATAACACCTTCGACATTGACATCCGCAATCCAGATGAGTGTCGGGTGATGGAAGGTGAGGTCGAGCGAGGCATAAGGCGCAAGGCAAGCTATAAGCTCGTTGTTCTCCCAACCCTAAACCGCGCAGTGCTTGTGTGCGACGAGGAAGAAAATCGCACTTTTATTTTTGATATAGAGAAGCTGGTAGAAGCAGGCGTGTCAGAGGACGACCTACTCGACGCGAGCAAAGAGGACTTAAGGGCGTTCCTGGAGATACGGCCAGAGGCTGGACGCCGGCTAAGATATAGCAATCGCTTTACAGAAAATGTCGTTAGCCTGCTTAGGACTATACCGGCAGCGGGTGAGGATGTGGTGCTCGATCTAGAAAGCGGCCAATTTTTGCAGGGAAAGCGTCGAGCGCCAGCAGGCTACTATTCGACCAATGATGTAGCAAAAGAGTTGGACATACCGCGCGACCTAGTAGGACAGGCGATTGCTGCCGTTGCCGAAGCGCTTGGGGAAGTCTTGCCATACAGATTTAGCAACGGCTCAACCGGCCCCATACTAACCGAAGGCCAAAAGGCGACGATACGCAGTTGGGCAGAGACAAATGGATATGTAGTACAGGAAGCAACCCCGGATGATGCGAGCCTCAACAAAATGTCGAAAGAGGTCTTTCGAGTCGCAAATGCAACGCTCAACCAAGCCATAGCGGCGATAGGTGACGGTCTGGGCTCTCCCACGCGAAAACGGGTAGGAACGAACTACGCGAAGGTTTACTCAGCGGCGCAGCAAGCTTTAATACGTCAATGGCTCATCGCCAACAAAAAAATAGCGGAAAATCCGGGCGTCCGTCTGTTTTCGGCCGACGACTTGGCTCCTCGAACCGGCCTGTCCGGCGTTACTCTACGCGGAATTTTAGGAGCACATGCCACCCGGTTAGCGCTAGAAACGGTCAATACCTATACATATGTCCCCGAGCCAGAGGTGCCGAAGCTGCTCACCCTCCTTAGGGAGTTAGGCTACACAGTTCCAGAGCCTCCCGAAGCATAACAGCGCCGTGCTACAATTTACCCATGAAAATTAGACATACCGTTATCTTTACCTTCTACGAAACCACGACGCGCGAGCAGATTGACGAAGTCATTACACGCCTGGATGCCATGGGCAAATGGTTGAAAGAGAATGTCGGTGTCACCAATTGGGTGGTGGCCGAACACATTCCCGAAACGTTTAGAGCGAGACGGGCGCATTTGCTGCAAGACTGCATCTTCCCAGACGTTGAGTCGCTGGGCGCACACGCCTCATCCGACGCGCACAAGCGAGTTGTCGAGCTAACGCCAAAAGTGTGCGACTGGATGACAGTCGACACTGTCGTCGAATAACCACAATCATTTTTGCTTGGTGTCCGATAACCGCTAGTATATAGGGCAAGGCCATGCCAAGATGAGTGTATGATAGGTGGGCTCAAAAAGGCCGCGCGATACCGCGCCGTCTCCGAAAGAGACAAGAAATACGATGGCATATTCTACTTCGCAGTAGAAGCGACAGGGTTGTATTGTCGTCCGTCGTGCCCATTCGCGCGCCCACTACTCAAAAACTATCTCTTTTTTGACACTATCACCGATGCGCTCGCGCACCACTACCGGGCCTGCAGTCATTGTCATCCCGGCAGACTCAAAGACGGTTTGTCGATAGAAATACTCAGCAACATTGACGCAGGCGGCGTCAGTGAAAAGGGTGTACACGGATTGGCAGACTCCATGCACATTAGCGAACGCCACCTGCGGCGAATCGTACAGGCCAGGACCGGCATCTCGCCAACGGGTCTTAACAACGCCAAACGGCTGGGTGCAGCCAGGCTACTTGTTGCAGAATCCACCTTACCGATCATTGATATTGCGTTTCGCACCGATTTTGCTAGCTTAAGACGATTTAACGATGCCTTCAAGACGGCTTTTAAAATCTCGCCTCGTGAGATGAGAAAAGCTGCCTTGTTAGCACCGCTACCGAAAACATTAACTAAACGTAAGGTGACGCATGAAAAAAATTAACAAATACTCAATAGTAACCGGTTTGGTTGTTGCGATTTTTGCAGTAAGCCTTACGGGACAGGCCTTGGCTGCAACGGTGGTGAATCTTGGCACGGCCACCGGATTTGCAGTCTTAGCAGGGACATCTATTACCGACGTTCCTACTTCAGTTATCACCGGAGATGTTGGGCTTAGCCCTGCTGCTGGAAGTAATTACTCTGGCCTAACGTCAGCAGAGGTATCCGGCTCAATATACGCCGTGGATGGCAGCGGCCCAGGCGGCTCAGTTAATAATCCCGCGCTCCTAACCACCGCCAAGAATGATTTAACCGCCGCATACGTTGACGCTGCTGGCCGAACGCCAACCAACACCTTTGTCGCCGGCGACAACCAGCTTGGCGGGCAAACACTTACCCCAGGTGTATATGCGTTTGGTCATGCAACAACAGCAAACATTACCGCCGCAAGTCCGCTCACGCTCGACGCCCAAGGGGACCCCAACGCGGTGTTCATTTTCCAAGCTTCATCCGACCTTGTCACTGCATCGAGCAGTGTGGTGCAACTGACAAATGGTGCGCAGGCGTGTAATGTCTTCTGGCAGGTTACCAGCTCTGTCACGCTTGGTACCAGCTCCACATTCGTTGGGACCGTCATGGCATTAACATCGGGCACGGTCACGACGAGCGCCCATGTACTGGGTAGGATACTAGCGCGAAACGCTGCCGTGACTTTAAACAGCAACACTATTACCAAGCCTACCTGTGCCGCGGGGACTAATGGCGGCCCTTCGTCTAGCACCACAACGCCAACCCTCCCTAATACTGGACTTGCGCCTGAAAACATGCGGAGTGCTCAATGGAGCATGATTGTCCCAGCCGGTGTAGTTGTTATTGCCGGCACACTGTACCTTGCACGCAAGAAACGAGTACTATAAAGATCACTTTATGATGCATGCGTAATTGCCTGCGGAGGCTCTACGGTGCCGAACAAATTAACCACTGATAACTTTTTGCCGCACCACAGAATTAAAAGCTCTTACTTGTCACGGCCCAGTTCGTATCGAGCCAGAGGTGATTACACGTCACCGATTTCGCCAGGCGTACGGCTCATTACCGATGTCGTGTCCGCTTTGCCAGCACTTACCATCGACAGTCCTCCGCCAAAATTAATCGCTTTACGGAAACCCACGCGCAAAAAACAGTTTATCTGGGCGTCGGCAACAGTCCTTTTGATACTAGGCTTAGCCGCCAGCATGATAAGTTTGGACGGCCACGGCCCGCCCGCCGAACACGTACACGCTCTTCAAACTGCGACCAGCAAAAAGCCTACAGCAGTCGAAACTCCTGCAATTATCAGATGGCCTGTACGCATTAAGATTCCTAAAATCGGCGTCGATGCTCCGCTCGATTATGTCGGATTAACGCCGGGCGGAATGCTTGACGCACCAAAAGTTGCGGGCAATGCCGGATGGTATGACAAAGGACCGAAGCCCGGAGAAATAGGGAATGCTGTTATTGATGGACACTTTGGCTGGGAGCACAATCTTCCGGCGGTATTCGACAAACTACATGACCTGCAAAAGGGCGACACTCTATCAATAACGGACGAAAAGGGCGGAACTATCAACTTTGTGATTCGCACTATGGAGAGCTACGCCGAGAACCAATCGGCGTCAGCGATCTTCCAGACGAGTGACGGCTACGCCCATCTCAACCTCATCACCTGTGACGGCACATGGAACGCAGCACAAAAGAGCTATACGAACCGACTAGTTGTTTTCACTGACAAAGAGTAGCTGTCGCATATAAATAAGATAGACTAGTAAGGTATGAGTGCTGACATTTTTATATTTGATGGCGGGCAATTTTTTCTTGACCCCGAAACTGGGCTCGCAGTGCCTAATATAGGCAGGGAACCGTTAGTTTTTGTTGTTGGCCGCCGGCTAGGCGATACGGTTGCGAAACAATTTATTGCACTGGCGAATGGTGACTTACAGCCGGGCGAAGGAATAGTATGCATCCCTTCAAGTGTCTTTGACGCAGCGGCCAAGCAATACATGCAAGAAAAAACGATACTTATCCGAGGCGCTTCCACACAAAGACCGCCACGATAATAAGCGGTGCAATATACAGGCCTGCAAGTCGCGAAAGCTGTGTTAGGCTTGGGCTGACCTTGCTGTTTGCAGGTCTGGTAGGGTCGTAATGTACCTGAACTGTCGAGCCGACACCGGGGCCAAAAAACGCAGCTGAGGTGTACGTTGTGTAACCCTTTCCATCAACCATGTATGCAACAATACTACTCGATGGGCTTATAAGCTTTCTTGTCGCGCCATATGTGGAGGTCACTTTGTTGGTGATGGTCCCCGTAGATACACCGGTAAATATTGCGGGTATACGCATGAGTGACGATAGATACAAAAGTATCGCGACGGAGATAAAAGGCAAGAAAATTGCGGCAACAATTGACTTGGCTCTGCGTCTTTGCGTGATCATGCGCACAGTATAGCAAAGCTGCAGTCTACCTGAGTATCGGTTTATCCTTATGCTAATGTGCTGTATAGTTACGGTAGAGAACCATAATCAGGATACAAACACGTAGAATGGAACCTTCACAAAAAACATCAAGATCCTTCTTTACCAAGCCTATCGTCATCGCCTGCCTTGCGGTTGTCATAGCCGCTGGGTTGTACGCGCTGTGGGCGGTTAATGTCAACCATCCCAAGCAGGGTAAAACCTCTGCGTCGGACTGCACCCCGAGCCTGACATTAGTTAACCCTTGCCGGCCTTGGGTTGGCGCGGCTTCTGGCGGCTACACTCAGACAGCCAGTGACACCGTCTCGCAGCTTACTTTTCTCAATAAGCGCATCAACGACCCGAATGTCCTGACCGACCCCAGCCTGTCGCCGGTACTTACCCACAAAATAGACATTGCCCACATCTACAAACCACCGGGCAGTAACTTATTGAGCGCTGGCGACAAAACGCTGCTCGCCAACAACGCCTTCCCATACGTAATGATTAACTGGAAGCCGCTACCCAGCAACTACGTTTGGAAAGACGCTGCCGGCGGCAATGCAACCGTCGACAACTACATTAAGGCTGGTGCTGACGCACTGAGAGGCATAAACAAAAAAGTTTTCTTGACTCCCTTCCACGAACCAGAGAACGACGTCTCTGCTGGCAACTGCGCAGCGAACGCTACCGGCGCAGGCATGGGCAGCCCGGCAGACTATGTTGCTATGTGGGCCAACGTACGCAAAATTTTCAAGGATGAGTACGCAGCCACAGGCACCCCCTCCGATATTGTCTGGGTCGTGAACTTTATGGGCTTTAGCAAGTGGAACTGCTTGATTCCGCAGTTGTGGCCCGGTAACGACAAGGTAGATTGGATCACATGGGATCCGTACGGCTCAGGAACCAGCGGTTACACCAGCAGCGTTGATAACCTGTACAACTATCTGTTACAAAATAGCGACACGACACACGACTACAAATCTAAGGCCTGGGGCCTCAACGAATACGGCTATGGCAGCAGCGCGAGCACCAACTTCAACGAGGCGGGTTCTGAGCAATATTGGAAAGACGCCCTTGATAGCCTCAACACCAACAAGTATCCGCTCCTTAAGATGTACGACGTCTTTGACACTAACGCCAACAACGCTCACTCGCAAATAGGTAACAGTATTGACGGCACCGCTAACCCCGCCAAGCAAACTTTGTACAACAGCTTTGCAAACGCTATCTTTGCCAAGCAAACCACCACGCCAACACCAGACACCACAGCACCCACCGTGACAGTCAGTGTTCCAGGTAGCGGCACGACTCTTACCAAAACAGTTTCTGCTGCGGCAACGGCTAGCGACAATATTGGCGTAACCGACGTCAAATTCTACGTCGACACAACGCTCATAAAAGACGACACCACGGCTAGCGACGGCTGGAGCGTGCAATGGGACACCACGACCATTGCAAATGGCACGCATACCCTCAAAGCAGTCGCCTACGACGCCGCCGGAAATAACAAGACGTCAACCAGTGACGTGGTGGTCAACAACCCGGTATTGCCAACCATTAATTCGTTTACTGCCAGCCCATCGAGCATAGCCAGCGGCGGTAAGAGCACGCTTTCTTGGACAACTACCGACATCACCTCATGCGCAGTAACGCCTGGGGGTCCGGCCAACACTACTGGCACAGCACCGTCATGGCAGACAGGCGCGCTTACCACAAGCACAACCTTCACGCTCACATGCGTGAACGGGGCAACCACAATATCCAAAACAGCCCTCGTAACCGTTATGCCGGCTCCGGTCATTAATTCCTTTAGCGCAGACCCTTCGACCACGACAATGAACGGGACAAGCATGTTATCCTGGGCGACAACCAACACCAGCAGTTGCTCCGTAGGCCCCAATGGCTCCAGTGACATGACCACGACATCCTGGCAAACACTCGGCCTTACAACAGTCGGCACGACAACCTATACGCTGACCTGCAAAAACAATGTGGGGATCACTACAAGTGCAACCACCAACGTAACGGTTACGGCGCCGCCGACGGCACCAACTAAGGTCGTACTTACTGCCAGCGCCAACACTGTCACCGCAGGTGGCGCGGTCACGATTAGCTGGACATCTACTGGCTCAGACTACTGCCTCCTGTATCCAGGCGCCTTCAAGGCAACTGGCACAACCAGCTCCAAGACAATCACCAACTTCAAGAAGACTACTATATACTACGTTGACTGCTACAACGCAGTTGGTAAGACAGAATCCAACCACCTGACAGTAAACGTTGGTACCATCGCGGTCGCCAACCCGGTCATCACGCACCTCGGGGCATACCCCAATCCTGTCGCCTACAGAGGACAGAGCACACTCTACTGGTCGAGCGACAACGTGCCTAAGGGCGGATGTGCCGTAACGCCAAGCCCGCTAAGCAGCACCTGGCCTAACGGACAGTACACCACTCCGCACCTTACCAGCAGCACAACCTACACGCTCATCTGCAAAAACACCATCGGCATCAAGACGCAACAGTCTATCACCATAAACGTCTCGAGCGCTGTTGGCTTGGCTCATCTGCGATCCGCAGACATGCAGCTGACCGCCGCACACTTGCACTCTTACGCTACTAGTGCTTCTACAAATAGCAGCACTACCGCAGATAGCACTACCATCAAGGCAAGCACCGGCGAGACGGTTGTAGATGCGGGTGAGGTATCCAGCGTAGCGCAAGGCAGCTTCCTCGCGCTTGACCCAGGCACCATCACCGATAGCGCGCAGATTGCCCAGATAAGCCGCCTTGAGTATTACAACGGCTCCAAGCTTATCGAGACCGTCACTCAACCTCCATTCGCACTGCAGACAAACCTACTCAGCGTAGGCAGCTCCAACGTTACCGAACGCGTCTACTTTAAGGACGGCAGCACTGCCCAAACGTCACAGCTCATCACCATCACCGGCAAAGCCAACAAGAAGAACAGCGGCGCACCCATATGGTTAATCGCGACTGGCACCGGAATTGTCCTGGTAGCCCTTGCCGCCGGTGCGTATATGATGCGGTCGGCTACTCGCAAGCGTGCCCACGTACACGGAGTAGGTGGCGCAGGCACGATGCCAACATCATCTGCCTACGGTGCTGGTACCCCAGCCGCCGCACCACGTACCGTACAACCCCAACCACAAGACACCGACGTGCACCAGCCGCCTCAGGAGGGTTAGTGTGACCCAGCTCACTTACAACTATAAGGATAACCGGTATGCTCGGGCTATGCGTACTCGTACAACACGTTTGTAAAGGCGATGTATTTTACACAATAAAGCGTATACTAAAAACATAAGCAATAACGAATAAGGATGGGTATGGTAAAGTCCGAACGAAAAGCAATAGATAAGGTGTTTATACTGCTCGGTATTATGGCGACTATAGTACTACTTGGCGCAAGCGGCCTAGCATGGTTTGGCTATCACTTTGCGACAACGGAAGTCCGTACTGAGCTATCAGAGCAGAAAGTGTTCTTTCCGCCAGCAGGCAGCCCGGCATTCAGCCCAACTGAATTCCCAGACATCCAAAAGTACGCAGGCCAGCAGGTGAATGATGGACCAAAGGCCAAGGCATATGCCAACGGTTTTATTAACCGACATCTGCAAAAGGTTGCCGCCGGCAAGACCTATTCTGAGGTGAGCGCGCTTGCCATGAAAGACCCGACCAATCCAGCCCTACAGCAGCAAAAGGCTGTGTTATTCCAGGGCGAGACGCTCCGCGGACTCTTGCTTGGCGACGGCTACGCCTACTGGACATTCGGCATGATGGCGTTCTATGCATCCCTCGCAGCATTCGCAGGTGCGGTTGTAATGGCAGTTCTTGTATGCCTTGGCGCTATGCACCTAAAACGCCTTAAATAAGTAAGTACAGCTATCCGCAGCGACGAATAAACTGTTTACCGAAACCTGTTAAGATATCTACATGCAGTCACAGATGACAAGTCCCGAAGTTATTGAGCACGAAAAACGCATTGCCCAAAAGCTGGCCAGCTTGCCCGGCCTTGGCACAATTATCTTCAACGACTCGGGCTGGGACAGCCGTGTCTACAGCGTAAATAACGGCCAATATATCGTTAAGTTTCCGCGTTCCGAAAAAATCCAAGGGCGGTACGCGGCCCAGATTGCTGCGCTCAAGCTTGCTGCCACAATTAATCGAGGCGTCAAAATCCCAAAGGTTATTTGGGAGCAGTCCGAAAACAAATACTTCGGCTATGAAGGCGTGCCTGGCGTAGCACTGGCCGAGGTTATATCCGATCTGGATAAGGCCTCGCGGCAGACCATTGGCACGGCCTTGGGTAATTTTTTGAAAGATTTTCACCAGCTATCGCTGCCTGGTGCAAGAAATATGAGTATCGAGGAGGAGGTAGGGCAGCTCCAAAATTGGTACGAAAAAGGAGTCGATCAGTACAAATTGCTGTTCTCGACAGAACAACATCAAAAACTGCACAAATTGGTCTATGAAACCTGGCCGGACGAGCTCTCCCAGCTCGGCGGCGACGCCGTACTTTGTCACGGCGATTTCCATTTCCAGAATATTTTTTATAATGCAGGTGGGCACATCGGCATTATTGATTTTGGGGACGTGTGCCAGGCCGACCGCTCGAAAGATTTTATCAACCTCGACGACCCAACGATATTTGAGGCTACCCTTGCTGCCTATGGCCACGACGACAAGGCGCTGAGGCAAAAAATCGCGTTGCGCCATAAGATGGTGCAGGTGATAAAGCTAACTGCACAGCTGGGCAAGAATGACACAGCCGCGGTTCAAAAAACCACGGCCGGTATACAAGCAATGCTTGTCTAGGTCTTGCTCGTTCACATCGACATGTCGACCAGCGTCCATGAGCGGGCGGAAGTGTCAAAGGTGAGCCGGTAGTCGCGGCGGCCGTCGGTCATATCGAAAATTTCCAGGAGCTGCGCGCCTTTGTGCACGAGCAGGCGCAGGCCGTCCATAAAGGTGTACTCATGGCCGTTAAACTCCATGCGGCGAGGGTAGCTCTTGAGGTCGCGTCCAGTGCGCACTCCACTACGTTCTTGATCGCGGTCAAAGTAGAGTTCTGGTACGGTTACTTCTTGGTTGATGGTGATACGATTGTAGTTCATAGGTCAAGCTCCTAAGATTCTAAAATTATTTGGGGTTAGTAAAGAGAAGGGCGTAAAACAATCTGTTCTCGCCGGACGGAGAAATAAGTGCTTGTGGCCTAGGCGCCAAACCAAGTACCGTCCGTACTGGTTCAACTAGCCAAAAACATAGTGCTTGATAGGTAACAGGGACGCGGTCACCACTTGCGCGGTTCGTCTGTATGCAACCTAGAGTCTCTCAAAAGCCTGTGGGTAGGAAGGCCAAGAAGGTCGAGGCCAGCACTCACATTGCTACTGTTTAGTATATTCCTGGCGCAGTTGACCGTGCAATACTTGCGGCGTAGTGAAATCGACAAACCTTTTACAGTAGCGCAGGTTGCCCGCAAAGGCAAACGCTTCAACTGTGTAGCAAAAACTACTACAATATCTGTGTGCCAATCCATAGTGTGGCGAGGATGCTGTATGATATATAGATGAATAGGGGGATTTAGTAGCACTCGTTACGCAACATATGAGTAACCATGCATTTATAATTGTCTCAAACCGATTGCCGGTTAACGTGACGAAGGTTGACGGCAAACTAACATTTGGCTTGAGCTCGGGTGGGCTGGCGACTGCGATGTCGTCCCTTGATAACGATAAGCTGTGGATCGGCTGGCCGGGCATTAGTTCGGACGAGCTCACCAGCGTAGAAAAATCGACCATTACCCGAAAACTACGCGAGTATGGCTGTGTGCCGGTCTTTTTGACCAACGAGCAGGTCAAAAACTTTTACGAGGGCTACGCCAATGACACCATCTGGCCGCTGTTCCACTATTTTCAGTCCTTCGCAAAATTCGACAACAATTACTGGCAAGCCTACTTGGCCGTCAACAAAATTTACGCAAGGGTAGTTACGCGCTATGCCGACCCTAAGGCAACTATTTGGGTACACGACTACCATCTAATGCTCTTGCCACAGATGCTTCGCAAATCGCTGCCAAAATCCACGATTGGCTTCTTCCTGCATGTGCCATTCCCGTCGTTTGAGGTCTTCCGCCTGGTGCCCGAACGCAAAGAGATATTGCAAGGATTGCTGGGCGCAAACCTAGTGGGCTTCCATACGTACGACTATGCCCGCCACTTTATGAGCAGTGTGTTGCGCACTCTGGGCTACGACAACCACAACGGCACCATCGAGCTCAACGACCGCACCGTGGTAACCGATGCTTTCCCGATTGGTATCGACTACCAAAAGTTTACCCAGAGCCAGCAAGACACGGTAACCAAAAAAGAGATCAAAACCCTGGAAGAGCACTATCGCGACAAACAGATTATCCTGTGTGTCGACCGGCTCGACTATAGCAAGGGCATACCCAACCGGCTACGTGCCTACGAAGACTTCTTGGAACAAAACAAACGCTTCCACAAAAAGGTCGTACTGGTCATGATAGCCGTGCCGTCGCGCATCGAAGTGCAGACGTACAAGGACTTACGAGATACGGTCGAACAAACGGTCAGCCGCATCAACGGCAAGTACGCTACCCTGGATTGGGCGCCCATCTCCTACCAATTTAGGAACATTCCGTTTGAGCTGTTGGTGGCCCTGTACGTGAAGGCCGCCGTGGCGCT
Source organism: uncultured Candidatus Saccharibacteria bacterium (assembly GCA_964508535.1). GTDB lineage: Bacteria > Patescibacteriota > Saccharimonadia > Saccharimonadales > UBA4665 > PMNU01. The sequence continues at coordinate 23,649 of CAZDTZ010000002.1, read as the reverse complement.
GGTGACGCCGCTGCGCGACGGTATGAATCTGGTGGCCAAAGAATACGTGGCCTGCAAGCAAAAAACGTCTGGCGTGCTCATCCTCAGCGAACTAGCCGGGGCTGCCGACGAATTGCAGGAAGCCATCCGGGTCAACCCTAACGACCCTTCGTCCATCGTCAACGCGCTGAAGGCCGCTCTAACCATGCCGGTAAGGGAACAGAAAAAACGCATGCGCGACATGCAGCAACGCATCTCACATTACACTGTACAGCGTTGGGCGAACGACTTCATCATGCAGCTCAGCAACGCCGCCAAGTCCAATAGTACTATTAAGGTTCTTAACCAATCGGAAAAAAGCGAGATGGTCGATGCCTTTCGCCAGGCCAAAACCCGGTCAATCTTCCTGGACTACGACGGCACACTCATGAACTTCGTCACCACGTCTGATCCGCTCAAAGCAATGCCCTCCAAAACCCTGCTGCGCTTGCTGCGTACCCTTGCAACGATGCCCAACACAGAGCTCCACATCGTGAGCGGCCGCACCCGTGAAGCGCTGGAATCGTGGTTCGGCAAGCTGCCAGTCACCCTGGTAGCTGAGCATGGTTCGTGGGTCAAACAACAAGGTGAGTGGAGCCAAAGCACTTTCTCGTTCCGGGAGTACAAACGACGCTTACGGCCAGTGCTCGACCGCTATGCCGAGCGCACGCCGGGCGCCTTCATCGAAGAGAAAGATTTTGCACTCGTTTGGCATTACCGCAACACACCGCCTGAACTCGCCTATGCCCGCAACTCCAGCCTCCGCCACGAGCTTAACTCGCTGATAACCGACAGCGACGTTGGCGTGTTTGACGGCAATAAGATTATCGAGATCAAACCACGCGCCGCAGAAAAAGGCTCCATCGTAAACGAACTGTTGGAGAGTGCTCCAGCCGAATTCATTATGTGCGCCGGCGACGACTACACCGACGAGGACATGTTCGCAGCGCCTGGCGACGCCGCCTACACGATTAAAGTTGGGCCAGGGAAAACCCGCGCTCGCTTCCGCGTTGGATCGGTAGAAAAATTCCTTGATTTGCTGCGTGCTCTCACTGTCGCCGCGCCACGAAAAGCAAAGTAAGCAAACTAATTGCAAACCGCACTGTACGGTGTACACTAAAAAGTACATAAAAACACTATTCAGGGGGCTATATGATAGAGGGTGGGACGTCTATTTTATTTCATAAGCGGTTAGCGGCGGCAGTATTGTGCGCCGTTTTTTCTATATCAGCGGCGACATGGGTGCTCGCCATGCACCACGCGTTCGCAGCGCCTAATTATTCGCCGTATGCCACAGGCGTCGCAACAAGTGCTGGGCTGTCGGCGGGCACTGCCCAAAATGCCGTTGGCGCGCCCGACAGCAAATATGCTAACTTCGTAGGGCTCAACAACAGTCTCACGCTAGACATGGGTGAAGGGCAAGAGGGTACTGGCGCTCTGCAAGTTGATATGGGTTCAGTTACGGTCCAAACCACTGTGGACGTCTCATTCCTGGATAATAACCAAACAGTTATCGCTAGCGGCAGCCAAACACTAGTAACCAATACGAACTCATCAAAATTAGTATTTAGCTACGACTGGCACGCCTCAAAACAAGCGTACCGGTACGTCAAAATTGCCACACAACTCAGCGTTGGACTCGGCATTGATGCCGTTGAAAAGTTGGGATATATCGGCGCCACGGCAACACAAGACCTAGATGGTGATGGCATTACCGACAGGCAAGATGCACGGCCATTAGTGTTCGATGGCACGGCCACAACCCCGACCAACGGCAGCAATGGAACAAATGGCGGCAACGGAAGCGGCGGCAGCAATGGGAGCAACGGCACTAACGGAACAGGCGGCTCGTCGGGCACATCTGGTAGCAACGGCAGCGGTTCTACCGCATCAAGCTCCAGCAATAGCAATAATGGCACCGGTCTTGACGCCAACGGCCGCCCGTTGACCGACCTAAGTACTGCTGGCAATACTACGCCGCTCAGCGGCAAGCTAACCGGCTTCGTGGAAAAATCGTGGAGCTGGATCCTATTTTACAGCCTCATGCTCAATGCGTTGTTAGCGGTTTTCGTGGCGTGGGTATTCGCTGGCGCCCGGCGGCTGACCAAAAACAGTACCGACCTAGCACGTTGGCACCACCACGTCTTCGAGACGATGCTCCCAAAGGCTGACCGAGAAAAATAATGGACAGCCTATCGCAAGCGGCACAACCCCGGTCAAGCCACCGGGGCCGTCGCACGAAACTCATCATGTCATTACTTTTGGTGATCGCTATACTCATAGGAGCCTTTGGCTATCTGCTGATGCAATACCGCCGAGTGAGCGCCGACCAACAGAAAACTATTGCCGCCCAAACAGCGCACCTCACCACGCAACTGGGCAAAACCGTCTCACTGCCCAGCGAACAGCCAACGCTTGCAACCGTGCTTAATAAGGCGAAACTAGGCGACCAACAACTAGCGGCTGAGGCCAAAAATGGCGACCAATTGCTTATTTATGCGCGGTCGCGGCGCGTTATTTTATATCGGCCCAGCACCAAAAAAGTGGTCGATATGTTCCACGTCGAGGCTGCGCAAGCTTCCCAAAAATAAAAAGCTACTCGCTGGCTGTATATTCGATAGTTACCAGTAGCCCGCCAATTGTCAGGCTCAAGCCAGGGACATATTTAAAGCTGTAGACATCACCGGTGCTAAATGACGTACCACCGCTGAGACTTGGGCTGGCACTGGTATAGGCCGTGATGCCCACGCTGGCCAAGCTAAGCGAGGCCACTGTTGTTGCCGAGGCTGTTTTACGTTGTACAGACATCGTGCCCTGGCCGGCTAAGGCAGAAGTCGTGCTCGTGCTCGTAAAGGTAACTTTGGTGATCGTGCCGTTGGTAGGAGCGGTAAAGATGGGCTTTTCGACGGTAGTTAGGCCAATTAAATCGCCCATTTGCGCAGAAAAGGTATGCCTGTCGGCTGCGGCAGAGAGCTTGTCGGCGGTCACAGCGCCGGAGGCCAAGAGGCTATTCGTGATAGCGCCGCTTGCAATTGCAGAGCTATCCACAGCGCCGGAGGCGATTTTGCTGGAGGTCACCGCGCCGGAGGCGAGCTGTGTAGCGCTGATCGTACCGTTGGCGATGTCGGCCGCTGTAATGGTGCCGTCCAGGATTTTGGCTGCGGTGATGCTGCCGTCAACGAGCTGAGACGTGCCCACGGCATTGTTGGCGATCTGGCTGACACCAATGGCGCCGTTGGCAATTGAGGCTGCGGTAATTGTGTTGGGGGCGATAAGCGCATCGGTGATCGCGCCGCTAGCAATATCGCCCGTGGCTATCGCGCCATCCAAAATACTCGCCGAAGTAACAGCGCCGGAGGCGAGCTGTGTAGCACCAACAGCACCGTTGGCAAGTTGGGACGAGCCAACCGCGCCAACAGCCAGGAGGCCACTCGTAATTGCGTTGCTGGCGATATTGGTTGTACCTATGGTCCCCGAACCGACATCTGCGCCGCTAACCGTGCCATCCAAAATCTTGGCACTCGTGATGCCACTATCTACTAATTGCGCAGTACCGACGCTACCGTTAGCGAGCTGCGTGGTGCCGACTGCACCAGAGGCGAGCTGGAGTGCGCCAATAGCGCTGTTGGCGATGTCGCCACCAACTATGCTGCCGTCCACTATATTGGCCGAGCCAACAGCGTTGTTAGCGAGCAATGCATTGGTGATCGCACCCGAGGTGATACTGCTTGTCGTGATAGCGCCGGAGGCTATTTTGGCAGTGATAATGCTGCCGTCGGCGAGGTTACCGGTGCCGATCGTACCACTTGCAAGCTTAGTACCGGTAACGGCTCCGTCTATCAGCTGGCTTGCGCCAACAGCATTGTTTGCCAGCTGGCTCGTCCCGACACTACCGTTAGCGAGCTGCGTGGCACCAACTGACCCATTGGCAAGTTGTAGTGCACCAATAGTGCCATCGGCGATGTCCCCAGCCGCGATACTTCCATCTACTATATTTGCTGAGGTAACTGCGTTACTCGCTAGTAACGAGTTGGTGATCGCGCCAGATGCAATGCTCGCTGTCCCGACCGCACCAGAAGCCAGTTGCGTTGCGCCTACAGCTCCATTGGCCAACTGGAGCGTGCCTACGGCACCATTAGCAAGCTGCAAACTGCTTATGGCGCCATCGGTGATGTTAGCCGAACCTACTGCGTCATTTGCCAGCAAGGCAGTAGTTATTGCACCGTTGGCGATATTGCTTGTCGAGACAGCGCCAGATGCTATTTTAGCGTTTGTGATAGCGCCATCGGCCAGATTGCCGCTGGTAACCGTAGTGCTTGCAAGTTTACTGCCCGTAATCACGCCATCTATAAGTTGACTTGCACCAACCGCGCCATCGGCAAGCTGAGCCGATCCAACGGCGTTGTTCGCAAGGAGCCCGCTCGTAATCGCGTTGCTGGCTATATTATCGGTACCGATAGCGCCCGAACCGACATCTGCGCCGCTAATACTCCCGTCTAGAATTTTTGCGCTCGTGATAGCGCCGTCCACCAATTGCACAGTACCAATAGCACCGTCGGCGATGGAGGCCGCGGTAATCGTGTTGGATGCAATAAGCGTGCCGGTGATCGCGCCGGTGGCAATACTGCTCGTCGAAATAGCACCCGGTACTATTTTGGCGTTATCTACGGCACCGTCGGCGAGCTGAAGAGTGCCTACGGAACCTGTGGCCAGCTGCAAAGCGCCGACGGCATTATCTGCGAGTTGCAACGTATCCACCGAGCCATCTGCCAAATTGCCCCCAGTAAGGCTGCCGAGCTCTACTTTTATGCCGGTAACTGCGCCATCGGCGAGCTTCAGGTTCGTAACGCTACCGTCCAAGACGCCAGCATTAATGGCCGCCAACGCGTCAGGCGCAAGTTTGGTCAGATCTATGACACCACTTGTAATTTTGCCTGCTGTCACAGCGCCGTCGGCCAATAATTGTGACGTGATGCCACCGAGGTCTAAATTAAGTGCATCCGTAAGCGCACCCAGCCCGAGCGGCAATTCTGGCGCAGCGGTGGTGACGGCATCTGATGTGGACGCGAGAGTAATTGGCGTGCTCGCGGTGGAGCCGGACGCAACTTGTTCCACCCAGTCACGGACTGCTGGGTCGAATGCGGCAGGGGTGACACTGTTCGGCGCCACGATCAACGCATCGTTTTGGGTATGAAACGCTGTGGTTTCGGTTAAAAGTTGGTTTGCAATGCTGCTCGCAGCCGGCACCATCTGGTGTGTACGCACCCACAAGCTAGTCCAACCCCATTCCAGAACCGCCGTTATGCACAGCGCAATAAATACTTTGCCCAAGAGGACTCCACGAGCACGCGTCACTTCGTTCATATACATCCCACCATGTAATTACTAGAGCTTATTTTACTGTAGCTTGTTGTGCAACTGACGTCAAATACAAGCCCGCAAAACTGCTTATGCTATACTTAGGCGTAGTTAAACGTGGCCAAAAAATGATCAAAAAACATTCCGACGATCCTGACGTAGCGCAAGCTGCTGCCGCTGCACTCGACATTATTAACGAAGTTCTGGGCAAACTGCCCAAGGCCGACAGCTTTGATTACGGCGGCCACCAGCTGCATTTGGGCGATTATGACGTCTGTTTGCATTGTACCGGACCGATTGCCGAGGCTCAGGCTGCACGCGACGCGCTCGCCAAAAAAGCCGGGAGCCTGGAAGATCCAGTTCTTAAAGAACACTTGCAGCTGGCCGCCGAATTGTTCCGCCTCGAAGCCGAAGCAGCCGTCGTGCGCGCCGAATTTCATAACGGTTTTGGCACCGAGCAAATCCTCAACCGCCTACTGGGATTCCAGTACGAACGCCACATTGGCGACGACTACCAGCACAGCCACCACGGAGGAGACCAATAGATGGACATGGACAAAGACGAGATTATTAAGCGTCACCTTAACAACCTCCGAAAACTACTAACACCAAGCGGCTTGTTTTTAGCATCGTCCAAAAACGTTGAGACCGGCTACGACAAGGCTTGGCTACGCGACAACGTCTACGAAGCTTTGGCCTTTGAATACGCCGGTGACTGGAAAGTGGTCGCCAAAGATTACCACACGCTCCTCGACATCTTCGACAAGCACATCGACAAAATAAACTGGGCAACCACCAACAAGCCGTTCGAAAGTTGGCAGTTTATCCACGCCCGATATAACCCTGAAACACTTGAAGAGTTCTGGGAATCGTGGGGCAACAAACAGCACGATGCTATTGGTGCCGTTCTGTTCAAATTAGCCGACTTTGAAGCCCGCGGCAAAAGCGTGCTGCGCAACGACAAAGACCGCAAAACCGTCCAAACGCTCATTTATTACATCTGTAATGTCGAATATTGGCACGACGCCGACAGCGGCATGTGGGAAGAGGCCGAAGAAGTGCACGCCAGCTCGATTGGCGCCGTGCTCGCCGCGCTCAAAAAGTGGAAAGAAGTGGGCGGCATGGATGTCGACCAAGACGCCATCGACCGCGGGCAGGCAGCCCTCGAAGCCTTGCTACCGCGCGAATCAGAGTCCAAGTTCACCGACCTAGCGTTGTTATCGCTGATATACCCATATAAAATCGTAGATGAAAACATGGCCAGGCAAATTGTCGAAAACCTCGTGTACCACCTCGCCAAAGACAAGGGCGTAATGCGCTACAAGTTCGACGCCTACTACAACAAAAACAGCGACGGCTACAGCGAAGAAGCCGAGTGGTGCTTTGGGCTGTCTTGGCTGGCAATCGCTTACAAACACTTGGGCGACCACGAAAAGGCCAGGGAATACCTAGACAAAGCAACTGCCACCATCACCAAGGATGGCAAAATCCCCGAACTTTATTTATCGCACTCCGACCAAGCCAACGAAAACACGCCCCTCGGTTGGTCCGAAAGCATGTATGTTGCCGCGCTGTACGAAGTCGCTGAATGACGTGCCAGAGCAGTGTAACAGTAAGCTTACGTTATTATTGTTGCAATTGGATACAAACTCGTTATGCTTAAGCTAAAGGTGGGCAAATAAATGGCTGCGATTATTGAACTGAAAAACGTCACCCGGACGTACAAGCTGGGCGACGAGGTACTGAATGCACTGGATAATGTCTCTTTTACGGTTAACGAAGGCGATTTTGTCGCAATTACCGGGCCTAGTGGCTCCGGCAAATCAACATTAGCAAATATTATTGGCGGCCTGGACTACGCCAATGGCGGGTCGGTCATAGTGGACGGTAATGAGTTAAGCCACACGCGCGACGCCAAACTTTCGGCCTACCGCAATGAGCATATTGGTTTCGTATTCCAGTCGTTTAACCTGCAAGGCAATAACACAGCACTTGAAAATGTGATGTTACCGCTGGTTTTCTCGCGCATGAAAAATAAGGATCGTAAGCTGCGCGCCAAGGAATGCTTGGAGGCCGTTGGCCTCGGCGACCGGCTCAAACACCGGCCGACGCAACTTTCAGGCGGGCAGCGACAGCGCGTCGCAATTGCCCGCGCGCTGGCCGTCAAACCCAAAATTATTATCGCCGACGAGCCAACCGGCAACCTCGACAGCGCCAAAGGGCAGGAAATCATCAAATTGTTGAAGGAATTAAATAAACAGGGAATTACACTGTTAGTTATTACGCACGACATGAACGTCGCACACCAAGCCGGCCGGGTGGTAGAAATCCATGACGGCAAAATTGCAGAAAGGCGTGCCTAATATGCGATTCTCCGACTATATTCGTATCGCGTTCCGCAATATTCGCCGCCAAAAATTACGCAGCGTGCTCACCATCTTTGCAGTAGTTATTGGCGCGACCAGCGTCACGATTATGCTCGCCCTGGTTACCGGTGCCAAAGGCTTCTTTATTAGCCAAGTTGAAGCCAACGGCTCGCTGCAACAAGTAGGCATCTCGGCCAAGGCCGACATCACCAGCTTTGACGACGCCCAGCATAGTGGTGGTGGCAACTGCGACAGCTGCGTCAAGCTGGACGATAATTTGGTGGCCAAAATAAAAGCCGTGCCCCACGTCGTGGGCGTGGCGCGGATCACCAACCAGGGTATGATCGAAGCCATTACGTACGGCGGCAAAAAACTAAGCACCCAACAAATCAACGCCTACGACGCCAACGGCATTATCGTCAACACCGTGCTTGCTGGCCGTGATATTACCAGCGGCGACACTACCGGCGTGATTACCATTACATCCGATTACGCTGATAAATTTGGTTTTAAGAACAATTACGAAGGGATCATTGGCAAGGAAGTACAACTACAAACCCGCGACTTCTACACTGGTGTTGGGGCGGACATACAGCAACCTCAGCAAAATGGACCCGGCAACCCAGGCAACCAAAACCAGACCCAAAAACCAACCATCCTGACGGCAAAAATTGTTGGTGTCGTTGATACGAGCAGTAATTCGGCCACCATCCGTGTACCGCTAGAGTGGATGCATGGTATGCAAGAAAATCGTATGTACCAATTTACTGCGGCCGACCAAGCGGCCCAGCAGGCCGAGCAGCTTGCTTGCCAAAAAACGCACACTCCATGTAATCCATCGCCACAGCATATGACCTTGGTGACACAGGATATGCTGGCCCAAAACGGCTACGGTAGCTTGATCGCCAAAGTCGATAACAGCAAAAACGCCGCCAGTGCGGCTACTGCAATCAAAAAATTTGGCGTTGGCGCCGCGGATGCCGAGACATCCATCAAGCAACAACTCACCATCTTTAATATCCTGGGCCTCGTATTGGGCGGCATCGGCGGTATTGCGTTGGCGGTTGCCGCTATCGGAGTCGTCAATACCATGGTTATGGCCATTTTGGAGCGGACCCGAGAAATTGGCGTCATGCGAGCCGTCGGCGCCAAGCGCTCAACCGTTCGTGCCTTGTTTACCTTTGAGGCTTCGATGCTTGGCTTTATTGGTGGTATCATTGGCGTGGCGATTGGTTTTGGCCTCACTCGCATTGCAAATGTTTTCGTCAACAGGCAGCTCGCCAGCCAAAGCGTCAAAGCGCACGATATCATTGGCCTACCATTGTGGCTCATTCTCGCCGTTATCGGCATTGCCACGCTTATTGGTATGCTTGCGGGCCTGTATCCCGCAGCTCGTGCGGCACGGCTCGACCCAGTTGAAGCGCTGCGTTACGAATAACCCGCGAACCAGGAGTCAGCAGGCTTAGACTTCGAAATTCAAGATAAATATGGCATACTAAGCATGATGCAAGCTGCAATATCTTGGGATGACCTCAAACTTAACTCCGGCGCACCTATGAGCAGGGCATACAGCGCTAATAACATCATTTTGTTCCAAGGCGAGATCCCGCCGCGCGCCTGGTTGGTGGATAGCGGTTTTGTCGTTTCTTACACGATTAACAACAACGGCGACGAGCAGATTATTGGTTTCTTCTCGGCTGGCGATATCATACCGGCCGAGTGGGTGTTTAGCCGATCACCAGTATCACTGTATTATTATCGGGCGTTTACCGAATGCACACTCATTTCGCTTGCGCGTAACGAATTATTGGCGCAGATCGAATCTAACCGGGTGTTAGCGCGTAAGTTACTTTACCAGTTTGCCAGCAGCTTTATTGGCGCCACCGTACATATCCATGCGCTCGAACATTCCTACGCCAAAGAAAAGGTTACCAATCTGTTGCATTACCTCATTCTCCGTTTTGGTAAGCCGGTAGACAAGGATAGCGACACCTACACATTGCCGTTCAAGCTCACGCATGCGCACATTGCCAGCATGGTAGGTATCGCGCGCGAGTCGGTGGCAACCGAGGCAGTCAAGCTAAAAAAGCGTGGCGTCCTCGGATATAACAATGGCATCTACACTATCAAACTGCCTGGCCTGATTGCATCCCTCGGCGGCGAGGAATTTAGCGCACTTAAAATTCAGTCGCCCCCGTCACCAGCCTGAGCGATCTCGTGTACCACCTTGAGTAGCTCTTGAGGCGAGGCCCAGGCCTTAAGCATGTACTTACTTGCACCAAGAGAGAATGCCTTATCTATTTCGGACTGCTCGTTGTAATTGCTAAAAACAATGACCTTGGCTCTGCGTTTTGGCTGAAGCTTGGCAAACGCTTCCAAAAATTCTATGCCGTTCATTTTGGGCATTTTGAGATCGAGTAGGATGAGGTCAGGGTCGAACGTGTCTAGTTTTTCCAATGCTTCCACGCCGTTAAACGCGGTTTCGGCTACAATGTCATCGGCCTTCAAAATAAACATGAACGCGGCATTAAGGCTTTGTTCATCTTCGACGACCAGTACGCTCAATTTCTTTTTTGCAGTTTTCTTCATGGCTTGAGTATCTAGTATGGGGCGCAGTTGGCTACTCCACTGTAAGAATTATAACTATTAACTTGTTAATAATCCAATATCATACTGTAGCTATAAACTTTATGCTGTAAGTGTAACTATCGAGGGGAGGCGAGATGTTAGACAATTCACGACTTACGTCAAAAATAGACTCATTCTTGGGCCGCAAGATGGAACAATTTCCAGAGCTCAAAGAACTGTAGCAGCGTTGTTATAGGGTCACGGCATTTGCTGTGCCATGTACAGCTTGCTAGCAGGTAGGATAAAATACTATTGTCATATTATAAGGGCATACCAAAGTACGTTTGGGTTAAAAATATGGGGTATTTTATCTATGAGCGCTAAACTAAAGGTCCTCTGGTCGTACGTTGTCTTGGTGGTTTTATATGCAGCGGGCACGCTTTTTATTCCGCCGGCAGCAGGCACGTTACAAAAATACCATGTCACACTTTCCCACCTGCGAGCGCTGGATATGACCGTTATTTTGCTCTACGCGGCCATTTGGCTTTGCGCACTGTACGGATTCTACAACCTCTACTGTTACCACCAGCTCATTAAAAAGAACAAGGACGGCAAATCGCTAGCCAAAGTCACTACTGGCATTGGCTTCTTGGCATACTGGCTGCCCGTATCGTCGGTCTTTTCGCTATACACGAATTACTGGGGGCGCAGCCATCCCGGTATGGCCGGTGCTATCGCCATCAGCCACAACTACCTATCGCTGCTGATGCCTTTAATCGGATTTGTGTACATTGGCCTCGGTGCCCGAGGTTTAAGCGAGCTTGCCAAACAACGGCCAACGCTGCGAGCCACCAACATACTTGCGGCAGTTACTATTCTTATCGGCATTGTGTACGTGCACCTTGTTTCGGTCACCCATAACCGCCTCAATAGTATTTACCACATGCCAATCGTGTGGATTTTACTAACACTTGTCGCGCCCTATATTTATATGTGGTTTACCGGGCTTTTTGCGATGTACGAAATATACATTTACCGCCTGAAGATCGCAGGGATAGTGTACCGCTCCAGCTGGCGCCTACTGGCGCTTGGGCTTGGCGTGATCGTGGTCGGGTCGATTGTCATACAATACCTTACCACCGCCTCGCACAACCTCACGCGCCTGTCACTCAATTGGGTGCTACTCTTGGTCTATCTGCTCCTCATCCTGCTGGCCGTTGGCTATGTATGTATTGCAATGGGCATTCGTAATTTAAGGAAGATCGAAGAAGTATAAATGAAGAGTACCGAAGTAACAACGCTCTACGCAGCAGTAGTCGAAATCACGTACGACTACTTAGGCCCTGCCGCCGATCGTTTCGTTACTCGACAACTCCGGAACCATTTGGGCAAAGACCCGGAAGAGCTCAAAAAGAAAGACTTAAAAGATCTCATTTCGTGGATTGAAGTTGCCATGTCGTTACTAACCGACGACGACAAGCTCGTGGACAAATACATATCCGACCTAAAGCGCTTGGCGCAGTAATAGGACCCGACATATGGAACCAGTAGACGAGTCCAATGAACACTTGCATTATGTCACTGAAGTGGAAGCGCTTTTCGCGAGCATTGGCGAAGGCCTAATTGCTACCAATGTGGCCGGCAAGGTCAGCCGCGTAAACCAGCCGGCGCTGGATATTTTTGGCTATGAACGGGCCGAGCTATTGGGCAAACGTTTCACCGGTAAAATCGTGGCCGTATACGAAAGCGGGAGGCCACTTGACGTCATCGACACGCCGATTGCCAAATCTTTTCTGACCGGCCAGGTGGTAAGTGAACGGGCGATGTACACCAAAAAAGATGGCTCGCTTGTCCATGTACAGGTGACTGTCTCGCCGCTGCTCGTTGAGGGACAGCCAGCTGGCGCAGTGCAATTATTCCGCGACATCGCCAGCGAAATACACATGGACAAAATGAAGTCGGATTTTATTTCGCTGGCATCGCACCAGCTGCGCACACCACTCGCATCAGTCAACATTTATGCCAGTATGTTGGGCGACGGCTTGGCCGGCAAACTCACCAAACAGCAGGCCCATTTTATTGCCGAAATTCGGTCTTCGGCCCAACGCATGAACGAGCTTATCGACACGCTTTTAAATATCTCGCGCATTGAAGCAAAAGGTACTGAAGTGAATGCTGACACTTTGAAACTCGACGATTTATTATGCGAAATGATTGTGACCTTTAGGCCGAGCGCTGCAAAAAAACATCTGGTACTTGCGTACACTGCGGCCAAAAAGCCGTTTATACTCAAAACCGACGCGCATCTCGTAAAAGAGATCCTCGTCAACTTACTAAGCAATGCGATCAAATACACGCCAAACAAAGGCAAGGTGACGCTTACAGCTACAAAACGAGGAAAAACAGTCGTTATCTGCGTCCAAGACACCGGCTACGGCATCCCACCCGCTGCACAGCGGCACATCTTTAGCAAATTCTTCCGGGCGGATAATATCTTGCCCTACGACGTGAGCGGAACTGGGCTGGGGCTCTACCTTACCAAAAAAATAGCCGAAAACCTTGGGGGCGATATTTGGTTCGAGAGCGCTGAAGGTGAAGGCTCCACTTTTTACTTTTCACTACCGCTGGACGACTCGACCGCCAACAGCATAACCGCACCTGCATAACCTATTACGACCGTTTTGTCTGTAGTCATTTTTGACGAGTTACGTAGGCAGGGCGTGGTATCATAGAAAGAACGTAAGCATTTTACCGTCTGCGACTGCAATGCACGTGAACCTAAGAAAACAAGAAGGAGGGCTGCAGGCAGAGAGAACGAACGAGGACTATTACTATCTAGGGCTATCTAGAGGCCTACGGCAAATTATTTTTTATTTTATTGATTATCCCGCCGGAAGCTACGAAGAGTATGCACATTGCAATACATTAGTTGCACAACATCCAGTCCTAAGACTACACAAACATTATATTTTTCGAACCTTAATCTTCGCTATAAAAACGCCATGTAAACGCCGCACCACGACGAAGCAGCGTAGATCAACATAAAAGAAGCACCCAACTAACATTGCTGTATTGGAGGCTCTTTGGCTATTCTACAATCTTTGCGTCGCAGCGATTTTTTGCGCCATAACTTTATTTTCTTTGTCGGCTCAACCGCCGTCGGAGTGCTAAATTACCTGTACTATCCAGTGATGAGCCGCGTGTTGCACCCGGCCGCATTTGGTGAAGTGCAGGCGCTTATATCGCTGTTCCTGCAAATTACGATTTTTCTGACAGTACTGAGTTTAGTGACCATCAACATCGTTGCAAACTACCAGTCAGAGACCCAGCGTGACGCTGTGGTCTTGGAATTTGAGCACCTAGCATTGCTCGTCAGCATTGTTTTGCTGCTTATTACTGTTGCATGCCAAAACGTCCTCAAACGTTTTCTGCAGTTTGACGCCACGTGGCCGTTCATCCTGCTGATGCTTGCAGTAGTAGCATCGGTACCGATGACATTTCGAGGCGCATTTTTGCGCGGCAAGCAGCGCTTTGGACTAGCGTCTGCTGTCAATATTATTAGCGCGGGAAGCAAGATCGTATTCTCCGCGGCGCTCGTTGTCCTCGGCGGCAGTACGGCCGGAGCCATTGGCGGGCTGGTTGCGGCGCAGATTGCAGCGTGTTTAGCTGCGCTTGGATGGGCCCGCAAAGATGGGTTACGGCGCCCGACAGGCCAGGGGATTATACGTCTGCCAAACATGAAATTACTACGCCCAGAATTGCCGTACGGGATGCTCGTACTCGTGGGCTCGTTGTTTGTAACCGTGCAGTATAGTATCGACATCGTCGTTGTAAAGCACCTATTCGACCCACACACCGCCGGGTTGTACGCCGGAGTCGCAAGCGTTGCCCGCATCATCTTTTTCTTGACGGCGTCGATATCGCTGGTACTCATGCCCCTGGTCAAAATGGGCGCGGCGCCAGGCGAAAACGAACGTCTACTCAAAAAATCATTGGGCCTGGTATTGGCCGCAGGCCTTCCGGTACTCGCACTTTTCGTACTCGCCCCCAAGCCAATCGTGACCTTACTTATGGGACATGCCTATGGCAGCGTCGCCTACTTACTGCCAACGCTGAGTGGCGCAATCTTCGCAGTCTCAATCATAAATTTACTGGTCGCATATCATTTGGCGCTACGGCATTTTGCCATGGTGCCCAGCATTATTATTGGCGCAGCCATAACCTATGGACTGGTTGCCGTACACCACAGCACATTACGTGCCGTGGTAACGAGTTTACTCATTGGAAGTATCGCGATGCTCAGCATCCTCATCATCTCTAACAAAAGACTTACAACAAGGAGTTAACTAACATGCACGGAAAACTTGTTTCTATTGTCATTCCCGTCCACAACGAAGCACCAAATTTGCGGGCCCTGTACCGCGAACTGAGCGTCTGTATTAAGCGGCTGGCGTTTGGGTTCGAATTTATCTTTGTTGACGACGGCAGCACCGACGACTCCATGGAACAACTCGAGCGGCTAGCCAAGCGGGATCATCGAATCCGGCTTGTCGAGTTTGCCCGCAATTTTGGCAAAGAAGCAGCCGTCAGTGCTGGGTTGCACGCCGCAAAAGGTGACGCCGCGATTATGATCGACGCCGACCTGCAACACCCACCAGACATGATCTGCAAATTCCTCGCCGAATGGCAAAAGGGTGCCGATGTGGTGGTTGGCGTGCGCACGTATAGCAAAAAAGAGAGCTGGTTTAAACGCTGGTCGAGCGACCGGTTTTACCAAATTCTGCAATATATTGCGCAGACCAAAATCACGCCGCACGCCAGTGATTTCCGGCTCATCGACCGCCGTGTCATGGACGTATTTTCGCAACTGACCGAGCGCAATCGCATGACGCGCGGGCTTATCGATTGGCTCGGTTTCCATCGCGCCTACATCCCATTTGAAGCCCGCACGCGCTTTGCGGGCGAACGTTCTTACACCTTCCGCCAACTGTTTAGGCTGAGCCTTAATTCGTTCACGGCCTACAGCCTTGTGCCGCTCAAACTAGCCGGTTACCTGGGCATCCTAATCCTCAGTACGGCAACGCCAACGGCAATCTTTATGTACGTAGAACGCTATATCCTCAACGATCCGCTTGGCTGGGGCATACGCGGCACGGCAATGTTAGCAATCTTGCTGGTTGTGCTGGTGGGCTTGGTATTGGCCTGTTTGGGCCTTATATCGCTGTACATCGCCAACATCCATGCGGAGGTCACGAACCGGCCGCTATACGTGGTGCGCCGCCATTTGGATGATATGCAGGAGGGAACTGCAATGGTCCGCGTAGAAAGGGAACGGGTGACAACGGCATGAACATTTTGTGGCTCGCCTGGAAAGATTACACTCACCCCGGGCACGGCGGTGCCGAAATTGTATTGCGCGAACTTATGAAACGGCAGGTACAAGAAGGGCACGATGTCGTGCTGCTAACCGCACGGCATCCTGGCAGCGCAGCGCAGGAAACCTTGGATGGCATCACCATTATTCGCATTGGCGGTAACCGCTACACCCATCCACCGCAAGCACTGTGGTATTATTTGCGACACCTGCGTAACAAGTACGACATGGTCATTGAAACGGTAAATACAGCACCGTATTTTGGGATATTATTTGGCGGCAATGCAAAACGATTCGTCTTTTACCACCAGCTAGCTCGCGAGATTTGGTACTTCGAGACCAAAAAACCACTCAGCCACATTGGCTATTACGTTATCGAACCGATTGCCACATGGCTACTCAGCAAAGCCCGCGCGCCGCTCATCACTATATCGGACAGCACTAGGCAAGACCTTGCGCGCTTTGGTTGGCGACCGCAAGGCTCGCATATTATTTCGGAAGGTATCGAGATAGAACCGGCCGTGAGCCTGAGCGCAACTGAAAAACATCGCCAGCCCACTCTGCTTTCACTCGGCGCCATGCGCGGCATGAAACGCACCATCGACCAAGTAAAAGCCTTTGAATTGGCAAAGCAGACTATACCCAACTTACAGCTGCAATTGGCTGGTGATGCCAGCGGTGAGTACGGCGCAAGCGTGCTGGCGTACATAGAGAACAGCCCGTTTCGCGATGACATCAAATACCTGGGACGCGTGAGCTACGAAGAAAAAATCAAGCTGATGCGCCGAGCTCACCTCATCGCCGTTACATCAGTAAAAGAGGGCTGGGGGCTCATCGTCACCGAAGCCGCGAGCCAGGGTACGCCTGCCGTGGTTTACGACGTCGACGGCCTGCGTGACAGCGTCAAAGATGGCGTCACAGGCATTGTTACCAAGGCCACGCCAGCCGCGTTGGCCGAGGGCATTGTAGCCATACTCCAAAACAACGCGCAGTACACCGCCATACAAAAACAGGCCTGGGAATGGAGCAAGCATTTTACTTTCGACCAAAGTTACCAAGACTTTAAACACATAACAGAAGGAGTCGCGTTATGAGCAACTCGCTCGTTTCGGTCATCATCACAACCAGAAACAATCACAGCACATTGGACGCTTGCTTGGCGTCGATCGCGAGTCAAACCTACTGGCCAATCGAAATTGTTGTTGTCGACCGTGATTCGCATGACGGCACCAAAATGATCGCCCGCTATTACACTGACTTGGTGTTTAATTGCGGCCCGGAACGCAGCGCCCAGCGCAATTTTGGCGTTGCCAAAGCGAGCGGCGAGTACGTGGCGATTATCGACTCGGACATGGAATTGACCCCGCATGTTATTCAGGATTGCATCGACACCATGAGCTACATGCCGCGGACGGCCGGGATTATCATACCCGAAGAATCGTTTGGCCAAGGTTTTTGGGCACGCTGCAAAAGCCTGGAACGGTCGTTTTACCACGGCAACGACGCGCTGGAAGCCGCCCGCTTTTTTAGCAAAGCCGTCTACGAACAAGCAGGTGGCTACGACACCGACATGGTGAGTGGTGAAGACTGGGACTTGTCGGCACGAGTACGGAATCTGGGGCGCATCGAACGCATCTCCTCGATCATCCGCCATAACGAAGGCAAATTTAAGTTGGCCCGTTCGCTCCAAAAAAAGTACTACTACGCCGGCCTGGCGAAAACCTACTTGGCCAAAAATAAAGTCGGCAACAAATTGACTGCCGCAGCCGGACCGTTGGCACGCTACAAATTATTTTTCTCCAAGCCGCGCAAATTGTTCGTTAACCCGCTTTTGGGTACCGGGATGCTTTTTATGAAAACCTGTGAGTTTGGTTTTGGCGCCATTGGTTACCTGCTATCTGGGTCGGGCAAAAAGGAGCGCACGTAATGAGAATGACATTAGCAACTTTTTTGCAATCACACCGGTTAGACAACGCCCTGCTGATTGGCTTTTACGGTGGCGGCAACTACGGCGACGAATTGCTCATGGAGGTACTGGC
>CAZDTZ010000002.1:0-5826 GCA_964508535.1 uncultured Candidatus Saccharibacteria bacterium | reverse complement strand
TAGGGGCATGGCTGGCAGGCAAGGCTGCAACCACAATTATCGCCCGCGATGCCGAAACATACCACAATTTTAAAGAGCTCAACAAACATACGTACCAGGATGTGGACATCGCGTGGTCTATTGAAAAGCTGGATTTGGCGCCGTATGTGGCAGATGTCGCCAGGCTGGAAGAACGACTGCACATAGGCACGGCCGGTAAAACAATTTTCATAACCCTGCGCCGCTTTAAGGACGCCTCGCAAAACCACTTGGCGAATGTAGTAAATGACTGCCTCAAACAGAACTCCGGAAAACCAGTTATTGTCGCCCTCATGGAGCCGCAACATGTCGACCCTGCGGGCTACGAACAGCTCCAAGCATGGCAGAAAGAGTACCCAAATATCCAAATCATCGATTTTGCTTTCAACCCATTGGCGCTGTTTCTGCTCTTCCGCAAATACCACCACAATTTACTGTTCATTGGCCCGCAGTTCCACGCCATCCTGAGCGCACACCTCACGGGCGTGCCGTATCTGCCGCTGGCCTACGACAACAAAGTACACAATTTGCTACGCACGATCGCACCAGAGCGCACACCGATTACCGTGGAAACATTGCGAGCTGGACATCTACAGAAATTTATCGACAACACTTACGGAGCAACCACCTAAGGGAGAATACATGCGTTTTATCAGCAATGGCGACTACATTTTTCCGTTCCATTTTCGGCCCTACTGGTTTCAGCAGGTCTATATGTGGTCCTATCAAAATGGTGCAGCCAATCCCGACGGCATCATGCGCCTGCCCGGGCGACTGCCCGATGTACTGGTATTCGCAGCATTTGGCAATGTGGCAATGTCATACTTTTATGTGGCAACGTGCGTGCTCGCCAGCTTTGCGTGTTTTTGGTGGTTTGCCAAGGCTTTTTTGGAAGTGCGAAGACTTGGAACGCGCCTTATTGGCTCGCTATTCTTTGCGTTCAATCCAATCTTTCTCGGCAATCTATCAAAGGTCGGTCTGATACTGGCAGTCGCAATGCTGCCATTGGCATTGACCGCTTTGCAGCAGGGCTTCGAAAAACGCCGTTTTAGTTACTTTTTGCTCTACGTTCTGGCAATGAATGTCTCGCTGGTACATCCGTTTACGTTTTCAGTAAATCTTTTAGTGAGTGGTGTGTACCTTATTTATATAGGTCGTAAGCACCTTACTTTCGTACGCGACAACTTACTTAAATTTGGTATTTTGCTGGCTACGGCGCTGCTGCTCAATGCATACCTTATATTACCGCTTGCAGCGCTCGGTACAATTAACAAAACCGCGTTGTCGAACACGGCAGCCACCAGCGCACCAGTCGACTACACCAGCCTGGTTGACGTGGCCAATACGGGTGACATATTTACCGGATTATCCTTGTCCAAAGACGTGTTCAAGGACTACGAATTTTACGGCTCCCGAACCTGGCCATTTTATTTCTTGGGCGTCTTCACGTTTTACGTTATCTTGTTTGGCGTCTACGTAAATATCGGCAAGCGCGTTCGACCAGGTGACCAGCGTCGCTTTGTATTGGCGATGGCGCTATTCTTGGCGTTGCTGGCATTATCGACGGCAACCTTTTTGCACATCGATGCGCTTATACGATTCATGATTGGGTTGCCGGGCGGATGGATGTTCCGGTCGCCGCTTAAATGGCAATTGTACATACCGGTGGCAATTTTTACGGCGCTGGTTGTTGCACTCAAATACGTACTCAAAGGCAAAGGGCTACGATGGTTGTACACTGGCCTGGCATGCACCTTTTTACTCATGAATACCTATTTATTTGCGCAAATATACCAGAGGCTGCTGGTACCTCGGACACTGCATACCTTCGGGGCGTTGGCGAATACCGACCTTGAACATAAAAATTTACTGCTGGTGAATGCCGACGCCTGCCTTGGCTATGCCCGTGATAACCCGAGCGTTGCAACCGAATTGAACCAAGTCCTTATCTCGGCCGGAGCACAAGTCAAAGACGTCGAGGCCGGGGGCATAAATAGCATCGCTGTTGGCCAATACGATTACGTGTTAGGTTGCCAAGCGTCATTAGATTCCACCATGCTTACTCAACAATATGCCTTTATCAAAACACACTCATTCGCAGCCGGCACATACGCCCTGTACCGCAACACAAAACCCATACCTTATGTCAGTGCGGCGAGTAACGCATATGTGCTTGCTCAACAAACCGAAAAAAACGGGAAAGCCGACCCCGCGGTTGGGCTCAGCGGCAAGTACGCATTTGTGTATGGCACGTATGGACTACCGTTTAATTTTATCGGCGGCACGGAAGACGGCAGCCACCGAGCAACCGGCCTACAAGATGTATTTGACACTCTTTCTCCTGCCAGCATCCATGGCTCGACACTAGAAACTTCGATTATGCCACTCCAGCCAGGTCGACAAAAACTCTACTTTACCCATACAAAACCACTGTATTACACCGTAAAAGACACTGCCGTCAATGTATCAGTAACCCAAACAAAAAATAGCAAACCAGTAGGCAACATGTCTCTTTCTCTGAACGTGCCACCCGGCCAAAAAATCACGTTCTCATATGATGACCCAACATTCAGCTACAAAAACGGCATACAAAACCCGTCACTGGAGCAAGGTCTGTGGCGACAAAAAGTCGGCGACTGTAACGCATATGACGATCAAGCAGATATTGCTATGGAGCTCGATAGCAAAAGGCATACCCAGGGCGGGCAATCATTGCAACTCGAAGCCAAAAAACACATCGCATGCACTGGGCCACAAGCGATTGTTGTGCAGCCGGGACAGCACTACCTACTGCACTTCGATTATGCCAGCAAAGGCGGACGGTTTGCCGGGTACTACGTCGGCTTTGACGATGAAAATCACACATCAACTGGTGGACGCTTGAACAGCAAGGATGGCGAGTGGACACCATTCACTGCCGAAATTGTAGCGCCCGCTTATGCGCATACCCTCCAGCTTATGCTGTATGCCTATCCAGACAGCGCAACGGGTGGGTGGGGCAAGACAAGCTACGACAACTTTTCACTTGTCCGAATACCGGATGTCAAAAACAATTTCTTTGTTACGGGAAGCCAAAACGTAGACGCACTGGCATCTACCGTACAAACTAATTTCACCGTTCTCAACCCAACCAAAACATTAGTACGCGTTCCGTCTGTAAGCAAACCGTTTTACCTCATAACCAAGGAAACCTACAACAGCTTATGGCAGCTCCACGCTGATACGGGTGGACACGGCCTCGCTGGGCTTTTCACGGCCCGCGGTGCAACGATCGACAGCAAGGATCACCTGCAAATGAATGGCAACATGAACAGTTGGTACATCAACCCAAGTGCATTCTGCGCGCATGCTCCTGCGGCTTGCTCTCGTAATAGCGACGGCACTTATAATCTACATTTGGTCATGGAATACACGCCCCAGCGTTGGTTCTACATGGGGTCATTGCTGAGTATGGCAACTGTTATCTGTGTGCTTGGCTACGTTGTCTACGATATAAAGCGGTCGCGCCAGGAGACACGAAAATGATGCTCGCACAGACCAACGGCAGACGCAATTGGATGGTATATATAGCCTACCTACTGATAGCGCTAGCCATTATGCTCCCGCTACTGCGACCCGGTTTTATACTCACGCTCGACCTAGTATTTACACCGGTGCTGCGCATGCCTGATGCGGTGACGAGTAGTTATTTGTTCCATGCGGCGCTGCATGTGCTGAATCTTGTAGTGCCGAGCGACGTTATCGAAAAAGCATTACTCTTGGCTATCCTGCTGCTTTCCAGTATTGGCATGCACCGGTTGGTACGAGGGTTGCAGCCAACCGCTCAGACGGGGCAGTGGGGCATTTACGTTGCCAGCGTATTCTTTGCAGTCAACCCATATACCTATTCGCGCTTTATGGCCGGACAATACGCAGTGCTGTTGGGTTATGCGTTACTACCTTGGTTCGTAGGTCTGCTCATTGCATTTGGGCGAAAACCGGGGTGGGCGAGCGCGCTCAAGCTCGGCGGTCTTGTGGGGCTCATTGGGACTGTCTCGATCCACACACTTGGCGAAGTGGCACTAGTGGGATTAGCAGCAGGTGCGGTGCTGCTGTGGAAAGGGCATGCACAGCTCAATACCTACATTCGTTACAGCGCGGTAGCTGGTGCGGTATTCCTGGTATTGTGCGGCTTTTGGCTCGTGCCGCTGGCCTTGGGTCACGGCAAAACTGCCGGCATTGTCCAGAGCTTTAACGCCGCAGATACCCAAGCGTTTGCCACGGTTGGCGGCAATTGGATAGGCAAACTCGGCAACGTGCTGCGGCTGCAAGGCTTTTGGGCAGAGGGGCGCAATTTGTATTTGCTGCCCCAGGACGAAAGCCTGCTTTGGGGCTTGATGGCGCTGGTTATTATCGCACTAGCTGCAACTGGCGGGATTGTTATGTATCGAGCACATCCACGTTGGGTCATAATTTTGGGCGTCAGCGGGGCAGTGTGCATAGCGCTTGCCGTCGGCGTATTGAGTGTGCCGCTGAGCCGTATCGGCTACCGCGAACCGCAAAAATTCGTCGGGCTGCTTGCGCTGGCGTACAGCATATTTTTGGTCTATGGCGTAAATACTACGCTCAAACGATTGTCTGCTAAATCAGAGGCGCTGTATGCCTCAGGGACAGTCCTGTTCCTCATCCTACCGCTGCTATTCACTCGGGTAATGCTCTGGGGTTTCGACGGCCAACTTACGCCGCGACAATACCCCGCAGGCTGGGCAACAGCAAACTCTTATCTCGGCCACGACAGCGATATATCTCCCACGTTATTCCTGCCGTGGCACCAATACATGTCTTTCAGATTTGCCGGGCGCATCATTGCCAATCCAGCACCAGACTTTTTCGACAGGCCAGTTATTGTGAGCCAGGATCCAGAACTCGGCGGCGCCAGTGGTGCAAAGCCAGACGCGATACACCAAACAATAGGCAATCTACTGCAACACGTAACGCCACAACAGGACCTCGGCAAAAAACTGGCGGACAAAAATATCAAGTACGTGCTGCTGGCAAAAGAAATAGATTACCGCCACTACGCGCACATCCTCTCCCAACACCCCGAACTCCATATAGCCCAAGACCTTCCAGATATCGCAATCTACGTGAACACCGAATGGAGGCCAAGATGATGACACAACCCAGAACCAACAGAAGCGTCGACGGCTTCGTAGCGCGCAAACTCACACGCCCAACCCCCATTGCGGTTGCCATTGCCCGAACCGCGCCTGCCACAAAACTACTGCAGCCCGTGCCGCAACGTCCGGCATTCCGCAGGCCAGCAACAGCAGCAACGCAACCCAAACCTCGCCGACGTATCGCCGAACGCCTGCAATTGCCGCTTATTATTTTTGGGGCTATGGTGGCGGGCATATTTGCCCAATCGGTACTGTTTGGAGAATTACTGGTCGTCGCCTATGGCATTGCCGCTTTTGTGTGGCACATACCTAGCCGGACGACATTTACACTGGCAGTGCTTGCCATGGTAGCAACCACACTGCTTTTAGTAGTGCGGGGCAACATTGCACTGGCCCAAAACTTTGCTACCTATACATTTTTGCTTTTGGTTGTCGGGGTTATCGCCCTGATTGGTGAATTAAAGAAGAGAGGAGGCCGCATATACAGCAGCAGAAAAAACAGCAACTAATCTAGGAGGAAACTCATGTTTCGAACAACTTCCCAGGCAGGCGCGCCCACAAAGCGCAGGTTGCCAACCAAACTTATCGCCGGCTTTGCCGCACTCTCAATGACGGCGATCATCACTGCCAGCGGTTTCGCAGCCGCTGC
>CAZDTZ010000001.1:0-102201 GCA_964508535.1 uncultured Candidatus Saccharibacteria bacterium | reverse complement strand
TATTGTTGCACACCGTCCGGCTTGTCGAGCGAATCGTCAAAGACAAAGCCGATTTTGAGCTTATTCGCCATGTGCTTTACGTTGAGATAGCGCAACATTGTACACTTCTTCGTACTCGTCAACGACCTGCTTGTAGGTATAATTGGGCAATTCGTTTTTCGCCCAGTCGCGCCACAACTTGCGTAGGTCTGCCTCGTAAAGCAACAGTTCCAAGCGACGAGCAAATTCTTCGCTGTGTTTGGGGTTAACCAACGAAAGGGCACCAAGGCCATTGAGCACGCTGGCGTATCCTGGGTTGTCGCCCGCAACGGTCACCAGGCCACAACCCATGGCTTCCACTAGCACTAAACCAAAACTTTCGCCATACAATGCTGGCGAGCAAAACAAATCGCTGGTTTGCATGTATTTGATTTTATCGGCGTCAGATATGTAGCCCAAAAATGATACGTGTTTGAGATCGAGGTCGCTTGCCAGCATCTCCAGCTTTTCACGGTCAGGGCCGTTCCCGCCAATAACCAAAGAGATGTTGGGCCGGCGTTCTTGCAGCAATTTAAAGGCACGCAGCAAATATTTCACACCCTTACGACCTTCCAGGCGGCCAACGTAAAAAATGGTCTTGTGCTCGCGGCTATCCTTAAACACCTTGGGCGCTTTGTAGCGGTCGGTGTTAACACCGTTAGGAATGATCGCCACAGGTTCGTCGGTCAGGCTGCATACATATTCGGCCGAGGCCTCCGACGTCGCCGTAAAAGCGTCGATGTATTTAAGCGCAGATTTGGTGTACGGGCCAACCACCTTGACAATACTGCGCCCCATAACCGTATCAGGCAAAGCCGCGTGAAAGGTGGCCACGTTGACCACCTGGGAACGGCTGAGCATCTGCATCCCAAGCATCGGCACCCATGGTTCATGAAAATGAAGCAGGTCGAACTGCTCACGGGCCAGCATCTCGTCGATGGCCTCGTTGAGGCTTGCTGAGACTTGGATTGTCGTGTGCAACGGCGAGTTGAAATCGGTGGAGCTGCCCACAAAAATAATGTGGTCCTGAGGGTCATTTTCGTGTCCCTGTGGGCGAGGCGTAATAATATACGTATCGTGACCACGCGCCGCTAGCTCACTCTGTATAGCCCGAACCACTTCGAGGACGCCACCATTTTTGGCAATATCATACGGGCAAACAAGTCCGATTTTCATAACTACCTCTATTGTAGCATAATCGCCGGCTCAGGCGTCTTTGTGCAAGAGGAAGCGCCGGAGTTTAGGCGGGATAAATGGCGCTGTTTCTTTTTTGTCGGCCAGGACACTTACCACATGGTGTTTGAGTGCTGTTATTGCTGGCTCGTAGCCCTCGAAGATAATCCTAAAATGCTGTTCGACCACTTGGTTGTCAAAATATTGGTCGTTTTTGGTGTACACATGCCACACCGTGAGCGGAATACGCGTCCCGCAGTTATCCAGATTAAAAAACTCGTAGGTAGTCAGCCAGTGCGTGCGTACTTCGTTGAGCTGCCAGAGGTCGATCTCGACGCTCATCATGGCGTCAAACTTCTCAGGCGTACCCGCGACCTCAGAAAACTTGTGCTTGGCGTTATGTGTGCCTGCGTACACCTTGCGCAGTACCCACGGGTTGAGCGCCACCACACGGAAAATCGGCGCAACGACAGGTGTTGCCAATATGCGTGAAGCCGCGCGATACACAATCTTGCGCGTCTTACTAAATACAAAATCGTCATGATGCGCAAAACCGGCACAGCTGACAATAATATCAATTTTTTTGGCCAAATCTGGATAGCGCTGCAGCATACGTGTTGCCACCACAAAGCCAAACGAAATACCCGCGATTACTAGGCGACGATGCTTGTAACGCATCTTGATAAAAGCGGCAAGATAATCGGCAAAGTTGTCGATGGTCGGCTTTTGCCCAATTTTGTAAAAACTATCCATACCGCCAAAGCCAGGCAAATCGGGCATTGTCACTGTGCCAAACGTACGAAAGTTTTGGACCAACCCCCACCAACGTTCCAGCGTCGCGTGATGCCCGTAGACCACCAGAATCTCGTGTTTGCCGCCTTTGCCAGCAGGCAAGTGCAGCATCCGCCCCTGCAACCCATTCATATTAAGCGGCTCGATGTAGTCTGCCACCGTTGTCTTTTGTTTTGTCATATGCCTAACACTGTACGACAGCGGCCAGACAGCGGCAAGGCCAAAACCAAAGAAATAAGGCGAAATGCCGCAGCCCGTTGAATAAAGTACGCTTTTACGTTAAAATTACCCTGTTCTGTCCCCGGCAATTACAGGCGCTTTTGGCGCTGCTAAATTGATCCGGCACAGACGATCCGTTGGGGATTGGCCAAGCGGTAAGGCACCAGTTTTTGGTACTGGCATTCGGGGGTTCGAATCCCTCATCCCCAGCCAAGTGTTGTACTAATATCTACATTCATTCTTAGACCTCTGTTGGAGGTCTTTTGTTTTGCTACAATAAACTTTATGAATCAAAGTGGCCTGACCTCTGAGTTCTCTATATGCTTAAAGCTTGACGACGAAGCCACGCACGCGGTAGGCGCTATTCGCCAAACGTTGCCACCCTCACCTTACCTGGACGACACACCACACATAACATTACTGCGGACTATTAAAACTTCATCACAAATGAGCGACAATGATTTGCTACAGGACATGGAAAGACTTCTGGAGTTGTCCAAAAATCTCCCGCTTACCTTAACGGTTAATAAATTAGCCAACTGATTTAGCCCTTTGTTCAGGACTTCCAGCCTAGTACTCCTCAGCACCTCTCCCGAATTGAGAGCATACCGCAAAAATATGCTCAGAATCTTAAAGGCTAATAATTACTCTGTTGGCGTGGTAGAGCATTTAGCATTCTTACCGCATATTTCTGTGCGCCTTGGAGTCCCCTACACTGAGGAAGCAAAAGTAATGACCGAGCGAAGCTTTAGTCCTAAAAGTACGCTCACTTTCAATAAATGGATCATTCTGAGAGACATAAAGAAAGATGGTAGGTATTTGGTAAAAGAAATAGCTACGTAACCAAGAGAGAAATTAGTTGGCCAACCGCCAGTATCATAGTGAGCCTATCGCAAAAGCATATGTTTTTACTTGACACACCTAGCTAACTTAGCTAATATGGTGATATGAAGACAGTCTCTATACACGACGCTAAAACAAATCTCAGCAAGTATATTGCGGCCGCTAAAAAAGGCGAGAAAGTCTACATTGGCGGTTTTGGTAAGCCAGAAGTGCTGTTGGTAAAAATATCCGACCAGGAGAATGCGGTCTTAAATAAACGCATATTTACAATTGGCAAAGGTAAGGTCGAAGCTAAGGCCGATGCATTCTCTGGCATGACAGACAAAGATATAGCCGCACTGATGCTAGGCGAGTAATTGTCATGAGATTGCTCATTGATACGCAAGTCTTTATTTGGCTTATAAACGAAGATGCAAGGCTAGGTTCAGCTACCCTAAAAGCATTGCAAGACACTTCAAATAAAGTTTTTATGAGCTACTTTTCATTTTTCGAGATGACCATTAAGGCTAGCATAGGCAAACTGAATTTCGATAGTTCACTTATAGATGACCTGCCTAAAATGGGCATCGAGCTTATTTCGCCGAGCAATGTTGCACTTCAGAAATACGCTATCCTCAACCCTGACAATAAAGACCCCTTTGACAACATCCTTGCCACGGTCGCTATCACAGAGAAATGTACATTCGTAACAAGTGATCCAAAGATACTGGCAGTGTCGGCACATGGCTTAAATCTACTCGACGCTACAAAATAACTACTTCGCCGTTACAATAGATAAGTCCAAGTTGCTCTAACTTCTGTGCGACGAGAATGAAATCTGGAACTAGGGGGTGCCAGTTGAGAGACCCATCCCCAGCCAAACTTAATAACAGAGGTAAGATGCTCCGACTTTTCGGAGTATTCGTTTTTATCTGGCACCGTTTCGACTTTTCGAGCTCAATTCTTGATAAAATAGGCCTATGGAAACCCTCGACCGCACTGAAGCTCGCAAACTTTGGAATCAATATTGGCAAGATATGAAAAAGGAATGGTCCGTGCAGTGCATGGAAAAGTCCGGGCAAGGTGTTCTGATGCGCCGTATACGCATCATCCAAAAACCGCTTACTCCGTACACTGAATGGGAGCTTGAGTTTTACAAGTACGTCAATATACCTGGTGGCGAACAGCTTTTGGCTGTTCACAAGGAGCAGGTAGGAAATTTGGATATCCCGAGTGGCGATCTGATGATGTTCGACAATAGCCGTGTCGCAA
The DNA here is from genome assembly GCA_964508535.1 of uncultured Candidatus Saccharibacteria bacterium. Taxonomy (GTDB): domain Bacteria; phylum Patescibacteriota; class Saccharimonadia; order Saccharimonadales; family UBA4665; genus PMNU01. The sequence continues at coordinate 97,905 of CAZDTZ010000001.1, read as the reverse complement.
TTTGTGCCTACGACAAAACCGGACGGATGATCCAAGAGACGTTCTACGACGAGGGCGATGACATGACTAAATTCTTGCGACATAAACATGATTTGCTCGCTTTAGCTCGACCGCTCTAGGCGCCAAACGTGCTATAATATTGCTATGAAAACGACCAACTTCACCGTCTATCCCGCAATCTTCAATCCCATTCCAGATGGTGGGTATGAGGTGTCTTTCCCCGACTTTCCTGGCTGCGTTACGTTCGGCAAAACATTCGAAGAGGCTCAAGAGAAAGCCTCTGAGGTATTGAGCCTTTGGGTGGAAGAGTTTGAGGCTGAGCACAAAACGATTCCAAAGCGCAAAGAGCGTCCAATTATTACAGACGTAAAAATTGCTTTTGCTTGAGCTTGCATGAAAGCACTTGCGGCTCGTCAGATCATTAAGATTCTCGAGGCGAACGATTTTGTGCTTGCCGGGCAAAGAGGCAGCCACATGATCTTTCGGCATAGTCAAACTGGACAACTGGTGCCGGTGCCCTTGCATGGTGGCAATAAAGCATTGCCGATCGGAACATTTTTGGCGATTGTCAAACAGTCCGGTATAGACCCTGAGCAATTCAAAAAATAGACCGAGCCTACGCATAATCAAAAGGCCCAACAATTATTACTTCGCCCTTATGATAGGTGAAGCCGAGTTGTTCTAACTTCTGCCCGACAAGGACAAAATCAACGAGTAAGGGGTGCCAGCTTAAGTCAATTTTATTTCTTAGACACTGGTTGTCAGTTGTCACATCTCACTTCCTTTCCTAAATGTTATACTTGTCTCATGGAATATATAATCAAAAGAACTGATGGCGATTGGTTTGACCTCGATAAAAATAAAATGGGTGATGTTTTCTATATTGAAGGTGGCCAGCTGTTTGAGGGTCGCGGAGATTACTGCCTAAAAACAAAGAGTGGCATGTTGACAGTATCATATGAAGATCCTGGGCTACAGGTTGCATTTGAGGATTTTAGTAAAGATCAAGCCGAAGAACTGATCAATAATATGCTCCGAAAGCTTGAAGAGATAACAGGCCAAAAAGGCGAAATACTGCCTATCTAGCAATTCTTGAATACCCTCGACATTGTCACCTAAAAGTGGCTTACGGGCTCCATGCCATAGGCATTGGGGTTCAGTGGAATGAGGACGCGCGCAGAAGCTTGCTTCCCCTCATCTCCAGATCTGTAGCCGTACGGAACTGCATCCGTACGATCACCCCGGTCCAAGCGTACGAGCATTCCACACTTACTACCATAAGGCCAAGATTACTAGTAACGGCTGATGCGGTTAAATAAATAGCCTGCGCGCAAATACATGACCCCATTGAGGACAAACGCTAAGGTACTCATACCCTGAAGCGCGCGCGGCATGAGGGTAGCGTCTACCCAAATCAGCCGGCCAATCAGAAACATCAAACTGCCCAGACCCAGGAAGGCAATGGCTATTAGTAGGGCTTTGAGGGCACGGCTATAAAGTTCGTTCACCTGTGCAATGATTTTTCGCCCAAGTAGCAATACTAATACCATGAACACAAATGTCCAAACGAGAGCGACCACGGAGATTGCAAAGACAGGCCCGCTAAGGGTGGTGGAGCCGTGAGGCAGCACTATTACCAAGCAAGATAAGGCCAGAGCCGCGAGCAAAACACGGAGCGACGAAAGAGACGTTTTTATCTCTAGAAGCTTGGCAACTTTTACGAATGCTATATACATCAGAGCCATCGTAAGGGTAAACAATGTCGTAAAAAGCTCGCCCCTCACCCACAGCGAATTGGGGATAGACCAGACAAATGGCAAATGTATTTGAGTTAAAGCCGTAATTGCAATCGACGCCGCAACAAAACCGTATGCTTTTCTAAGCAGCGGGTTAAAGCTTTTAAGCGCCTGGATGAACAGCCATAACGTGCCGCTATTCATGATGGCATTTAACGAGATCGTAGCGACCGTCATAACCAAAGCAGGAGGAACTTTTAAAGCACTGGAGAATAAGAAGGCCGCAACTGATCCGCCAATCGAACCTATTGCCACACCAACACCAATATAGCGCAAATGCTTGAGCCGCTTGCCACCTTCAAACCGTTCAAATAGCGACTGCTTAAGGGTTTCTGTATTGAATTGACGCAGAGGTTCCCTGTGGATAAGATAATCTTCGAGCTGGGACTGAACGCCCTTCAGCACAACTAGGTCATTATCTCCGACCTTCAATTGTCCTTCATCTCGTGCGGTAATAACACGTAAGGGGTCGAGGATTGGATCAATATCGTGCGGCTTTGAGGCGAGGGATGCCAGATAAACCACCTTATCAATCAACAATCGCCCATCATATGACTCTTGATCTGGCATGATACTAAATCTCCCTTATGCTTGGTACTATACGCTAGATGTTACGATTCCCTGCACGTAGATTGTAATTGGGGTGCTCCAGGGACCATTTACATCTCAGCCATAATAGTATAAAATATAGTCTTTATGGTCGAGACTCTTATTCCTGTAGATCCTGCAAATGGCGACCGAGCACTCGTAGTAGGTTTCTTCCGCCACGGGGAAGGCGCGCATCAACAGCAATCTAATCAGCTACTCATAGCAGACACACACGCACCGCTTACTGATGCTGGCTGGGAACAGTCGCACACAATTCCAACGTCGAGCGCTAAGGCCTTAGACATACTTGGCATGGATAATACCGAGGTTGACTTGCTGGTTTCTTCAGGATATTTGCGATCAATCCAAACTCTACTAGGTGCCTTAGGCTTGACGAAGGAGCAGTATGAGAGTTTAAGAGGTCAACCAAACGTCGCTGAGCGAACCGCCGAAGCTCTTGGCGAGTCACTAATTTTTCCCAGTGCCCGAACAACATTGTTAGACAAACGTTTTAGTGAGCGTTTTCGCGGCGAGCAAGGTCTGATGCCTGACCAATTTGCCGAGAACCACCCAGTAAGTGCGGCGATGAAGACTATTGACCCAGGTAACTGGCAACCCCCAGGAGGCTGGTCGATGGCTGATATGGAAGCCGTAAAGGTCACGTTAGTATTTGACCTACTGCCAAGAATCACTCGCGAAACAAGAGCGGCGTTGTTCGTGATTCACGGTGAACTTATCCGGGCGCTGTTAGGTCGAATTAGAAACCAAAACTATGCCGAAACCTATGAGGTCGAGACCAGCCCTGAGCGCAGAATTGTACCTAACGCCGCCGGATACTTTTTGAGCCGCGTTGATCCTGACAGCGGGCTAATCAGCAAACGTTACACACACCTGATTACCGCACTCCCTGGGCAAGAGCCGGTCGTGGAAACATTGCCAGGAAGACGAAACTACGGAGCAGGGGACTTAGTGACGCTTGGCCATCAAATGGAGCGTCAGGCGGACATGATGCGGTCGCGCAATCCCAGCACTTAAATTTCTCTCGTCCGCACCCTACGCAAAGCCAAAATACTCGTCGAGACGGGCAAGCTCCTGGGGCGACGCATATGGCAGCGGGCGACGGCGTGCCACACGAATCTCTTGGGTATGTAACCCGAGCTCTCTTGCGGCAGCACGCACCTTGCCCGCCCATATACCTCTTGCATTGGCGTAGTCGTAGAGCGCCTGCCATCCCTCGGGGACTTCACCTACGCCAATAGCAGCAACCACCTGCGACACAATATGTGGCGGCCATTGCTGCGTAGCGCCCGTTACCTTCTTGCCAGCTGCGCCGCGGAACACTTGAGCGGCACTCAACAGACCTTGCTCACTCAGATACAGTTCCACCACCGTCCGCCCCACTTGTGCCTGCTTTGCCATGCCCAAAATCGAACGCCAGCCCCCAGGTGCCACCGGCTTGACATCAAGCGCGACCCGAATCGTCTCCTTTTGCGCCGAGGTGAAGTAATTGGCCAGCGGCCCGCGCTCACGCACCCGTTTCAAGACACCTTCAATACCAAGATCACGGCACTTGTTAAATATCAGGGCCTTGCTCACGTTCCACTCGGCCACCATGCTATCCCAGCTGTCCTCACCCGGAGCCGCGACCTCAATCTTATCAACGACAGCTTTCACCCGCAGAAACTCTGCGGGGGTGTAAAACAGCGTTGCCCTGTTGCCAGCTGCGGCACGACAGCGCTTGCCAGCTATCTCAAGGTCACCCAGTATACGACCTACCATCGAGGCAGATATATCAAGAGCCTTAGCCATTCTGGTCATGACTAGCCAGCCTGGTTCGGGCCGATCGAGTATGATATTTGCCTTAAGGAAGTCAACGGCCTCGGGCGCAAAGTAATAGGTGGGCGTGTTGATGCGTCCACGCGCAATACGACCCTCAAAACCGTTTTCAACCAGCAGCTTTCTGATATATTGGCCATTCATGCCCATCGCAAGCTCGACCAGTGTCGGCATAGCTACCCAGTCTGGTGGCGGATCCACTAGCGCGCGGGGCATAACGGTCAGTTCATCAATGGGTACGGCTTCTAGCGTCGCGATACGTTCACGCATTTCTGTGGGCAACGCCTTCAGATTCAGCACTGGGCTCAGGCGGCCGCCACTACGACTCTTGCCGTACACGCGCTGCTGGGCGATGACCTCCTCGCCCATAATGTGCATAAACGTATACTGAGCCTTCTTAAAACCGTTGACAACAGTGTCGATAAATTCAACAACACAGGCAGTAGCGCCTGGACGCAACACGCGGCCGAAGCGCTGGATGGCACGCACTGGCGAGGTAGTGGGACTTAGGCTGAGCAAAAATTTAGCTTTTTCGCTGTCCCAGCCTTCCCCGATGATCTTTACATACGTCAGCACGTCGATCTTGCCGTCCTCGTAATCCTGCAGGATTTCATCAAGGCGATCGTCAGACAAAAATCCGCCGACAGCTTCGGCACGGATAGGGCGGCGTTCACCTGTTTTCGGGTCGGTGATCCACTCGCTCTCGGGGGCATATGTTAGGGCATCGGCCATTTCACGAGCATGCTTACAGTCACCGCCAGGGATGCAGTTGATAATGCCCTGCAAACCACTCTCTACAAATACGCGTGCAAATTGACGCGCCTGAGAGTTCCGTGCCTCGTTCTCGGCTAGCGTTGCCAGTTCTGCTTCAGTAAAATCCTCTGCGCCAAAATTACGGACGACTATTTCAGCGCCTGTTGCATACGACACGCATTGCACGCCGCTTAGAATACCGCCGGCCTCAATTGCGGTGCGCACGTCGGTGCGCTGAATAAGGTATGGCAGGATCTGTTCTACCTTGTGGTCTTCAGCAAAGTCCGGGCTTGCAGTGAAGCCCATGGCAAGTATGCCCCGGCGAAATTCCTCCAGGTTTTGGCGGGTCGTGTCGCCGAGACCGTGGTGTGCTTCGTCGCACATTACCATGTCGAAGCCAAAATAACTCATCAGCCCACGTTCCATGAGGCCATTAAACATCTGGTACGTCATAACTACCACATCACCTGAATCGTCTGGCTCGTGGGCGCCGTGGTTGGTGGCTTTTATGTCCGGCGCATGCTCCTCAAACTCCTTCAGGACTTGTTTTGCCAGCACCTTGCGGGGCACTAATACAAGCGAACGCAGCCGCCGCGGGCTCGCTTCACTTGCAGGTTTCCCTATACCAAAAGCCTTGGAGAGTTCCACCATCATAAACATTTTGCCGTACGCTGTCGGCAAGTCAAAGTAGCCACCCTTTGTGACTATCGCCTCTATCGGATCGTCGTCGAATTTGAGCACCTCAGGCGTGGTAGTGCGTACAAAGTCAAGCGTCCTATCAAACGAGTCCTTTTGGTGTGGTCGCAGGTTAGTCCGTTTGGGGTCAACCTTATACTCAGCCACATGACGCTCCAAGTTATTTATGAGAGCCAAACGCCGAGCAAGCGGTTCGTTATCCGGCTGCAACGCTTCCAGCTGATACGGTAAAGGCTGCCACGCGGCGTTGTCAAACGGGTCTTCGCTGCTCAACCGCTCCTCGCGTCTGGCCCGTGCGATGCCGTTCAGCGCTACGGCGTAAAAGAGCCGGCGCTGCTCCATCTCCTCAGCTAGCAGCTGTTCAGGAGCGGTATGCGCCAACATAACACGTGGGTCATCATAAAAAATAGCGCCCCCGAGCGCTGCTTCTGCCCAACTGTAATGCGCTGTTCGCTGTTCCAAAATTGTCGCTCGCTAATCTGAACAATTATGCCATATGGGCGCTTTGATAGCAACTTTATAGTCTGCGCATCCACGCTATGCTTGATTGGCCGACGAAATTATCGTGGGGCGCGCATGGCCTCAACTGGAATATTCCTGACGAGTTCATGACCGCGCTCAAGTAAGCCATCGCCTAAGCCAGGCTGATGGCTCTCACCCCAAAAGAGTACTGTATGGCTACTGAGTGGTTTATCGACCTCAAGTGCCGCAGGATTCACCCATGGGGTAGCGGAACACACGGACCTGTAACCGTTTTCACATCTAATTCGTGTAATAAGCGTAGACTGAGAGGCATTACTATTACGAGGAGCTAATAAGATGTCAGATATCAAACAGACCGTTACGAGAACGGACCAACAGGGAGTAGACGCCTCTGGAGCGCCAGTTGTGCAGCAAACGAAACGAGTGCAAATCGACGCCGCTGCCGAGCCAAAAACAACATTACAGAATGTAATTTGGTACATATTGGGTTTTGTAGAGATTTTGCTGGCCCTTCGTTTTGTGCTCAAGCTTCTTGGCGCCAACATGGCTAGCCCGTTTGTCGGCCTTATATACAACGTGACTGGCGTGCTCACCGCGCCCTTTGACAGCATTTTTGGCGTGACACAGACTACCGCAGGGCAAACGCACTCCGTTTTTGAGCCTTCTATATTGGTCGCCGCCGCTATATACGCATTAATCGGCTGGGGAATTGCTAAGCTTATTACGATCAATCAGAAACAGTAGCAATGCCGTTTTGGTCAACAATGACCTGGCAAAAATCCGCAGATGCAGGGTACAATAAAGCTTATGGCAAACATACTCCTTATCGAAGACTACCCAAGTCTGCAAAAAATCTATCAAACTGTTCTTGAAAAAGAAGGGCATACTGTACTCATCGCACCTGACGGCAATGAGGGGCTTCTTGTGGCCAACCAGAATAAGATCGACCTTATCTTGCTCGATTTACTCATGCCTAATGCCGACGGCTTTGAATTTTTAGAGGCGTACAAGCTTAAGCAACACCCGTCGGTAAAGCTAATCATTCTCACCAATGTATACACGCCGGAACTTATGAACCGTGCATTAGGGCTTGGAGCCAGTAACTACCTTGTCAAAGCAGATATCACACCGCAAAAAATGGTCAAGATGGTCAACGAAACGTTAGGGCTGTCTGCTAAGGCGCGCTAGCTTTAGGAAGCCGTTTCAAGCGTATGCGCTATAATCTCCATGAGCTCTTTGGGGGTGTATTGTGATTTGGTCAGGTATAGCTCGACGCCCAGCCCGGATGCCTCAGACCTTAGAGTAGGGTTATCCATGTTCGTAAACACAATGACCTTGGTTTGAGGGTGCTTTTTTAGATCATATTTCTTCAAGAACTCCATGCCATTAACTTCAGGCATGAGCAGATCGAGTAGAATCAGATCGGGAGTGCGCGCAGTAGCCTGCGCCAGAGCTTCAGTGCCGTCTTTGGCAAGTAGAAATTCGTGCCCAGCCTCTTGCGCGGCTATGCTGTAAATTTTTTGTAGGCTTGGGTAGTCTTCGACTATTAATATTAGAGCCATGGTTTCTCCTACTTATTTGGTAATTTTACGGTAAATGTCGTCCCTAAGCTAGGCGTGGACTGGACTTCAATGGTTCCGCCGTGTAGCTCAACTAATTGCTTGACAAGGTACAAGCCCAACCCGCTCCCCTGAGCCTTGACTGACTTCGGATTAGGCAAACGGGAGAACTTCTTAAACAGTTGGTCCATGTCGCGCTGGTCTATTCCGTACCCTTGGTCTTTGACCCTCAAGACAACTGAACTTGCTTCGTGCTCAAGGTATATTACAATTTCCGTATCGTCGGGCGAATACTTAATGGCATTACTGACTAGATTCTCGATCACCATGTACATCTTCTCTGAGTCGACCCACGCAACGAGCGATTTTTTTGACGTATGAATAGTCATTTTTTGTTTGTGCTCTAATACGAGAGCGTGTAGTTCGCCAACAATTTTCTGAGTCAGTTTAACGAGATCAACCTCAGTCTTAGCTAATTTGATCTGCTGACTTTCGGCCTGGGATATAGACAAAATCTGATTGATAAGACGGAGTTGCTGCTCGTTCTCTTCGTAGGCCGATACTAACAAATCCTTTTGTTTGCCACTTAATGGCTTGGCGTAGCCATCTATCAGCAAGGACAGAAAACCCTTTACGGCACTGGCAGGCGTACGCAGTTGATGCGAGGTCAGAAGAATAAACTCAGTTTTCATCTTGTCGAGCCTCTCTAGATTGCTCGCCATAACATTAAAGGTATGCGCGAGAACGCCGAACTCATTATCGCCATTATCGACGCTGATCTGATGAACTCTTTGACTGAGATCGCCCTTACTCAGGGCGTCGGCAGCGATGGACATAGTGATGAGCGGGTCGGTAATAAGACGAGCGGCAAATAGTGCGACAAACACACCAAACACCAATACAACAAACGTGAGCAGCAGGAACGTATCGCGCAGAGTATACAGCGGTTGGTATATCTCGGCGTGCGCGGTTTCAACAACTATTCCCCAATTCGCTCCCTTAATTGGCAGTGTAATTGCGATAACTGGCTCGTCTCGGTAGCTTGTTGCGTCAGGAATCGTGAGAGTGTGCCCATTTATTGCCTGGATGATTGGCTGGCTCGTTTCTCGACGGTCGACCCTTTGCTTAAGCATCGCCGCGTTGTCAAACCTTAGAGGCGCAATATACAGAGCGTCGCCATTGGCCTCACGCCTGGCCAAGATCGTTTCTCCTGTGCTTCCCAGCCCAGAGTAGTCGGTCACTATAGATTGGAGATCTTCTGCGCCGGCGTCAATAACAATAATACCGATACGGTTATTGTGGTACATTATCGGACCTACAAGGTTAATGTGGAGCCGCCCTTCGGTATCAGTAAATAGATAGTCTGTGGAATTATTCTTTGTTCTTGCTTCCTCAAAGTAATTCTTCGTTGAATAATCCTGGCCAGTGGCGGATTGCAGAGTCGAGGCAACAACCTTGCCCTCAAGACTTAGTATCGAAATCTCCTTATACTTCGGCGTCTGCGCTTTCGAGGTGCTGATCGTTGAAGCTAAAAGAGCTAGGTCTTCGGACTGGTGAGAGTGATTGTAGCGATCAAGCGTCGTAGGCAAGAGCACTCGACTCGTAAAGCCTTCCAACTGTGTCTTGTTCTGGCTAACGATGTCTTCTACCCTTTGTTGCTGGACGCCCGCCTGGTACTCTAACTTGGCTACTGATTGGTCCACGATGTAGTGTTGAAACCCGAAGTAGAGGATGCCACCAATCAGTAGAGTTGGCACTAGAGTTAGTCCCAAAAACCACGCTATGATCTTCTGAACAATCGACATATACGAGCGCCTATCCTGCTTCGAATTTTGACGTCGGCGGTCGCAGTTTTTTAGCCCCGTGTGCAATCAGTCCAAAACCAAGTGTAAGGAGAGCAAGGAATACGTAGATTATGGTGAGGACAGCCCCAAGATTTAGATTGGCGAGCCGGCTACTGCCAAGCGAGGCGATCACCTGGGTAAGAATCGTGACAGCCACGATAATGATTATCCCGTTATAAAAACTGACTAAACCTGGCCGGTTGATCGTTTTAGAATAATGAGAGTAGTGCTCTAAGTTAAGCACTAACAGCAGACCAAAAAACCATGTCGCAATAACAGGTAGGATAATCGTAGCGATAATCATACTGTCCGGTAAAAAGTAGGTTGGCGCTACCGCTGGATCCATTGAGGTTTGACGGGCATGGTTGGCAAAAATCATAAACAAATAGAAGACGCTGAACAACGAAACCGGGAAAAACACCGTCGTAGCCTTTGCGAGTCGGGTAATCTTTGGCGTTATAGGGGAGACAATCTGCAATGAGCCTAAAAACATCAACAGAAAAGCAAGTAGCGGGAAGAATATCCCCATGTAATTACTAAATATATTCCAGCTCGCACTCCTAGGATCATGGCCAATGTAGGTGTATACCGCCCTAACCAACGTTGGGACCGTCAAATCAGCAAGCAAGGCAAGCAGGCCGAATGTAATCTTCGTAAAACCATCACGTTCGGCACCACGCGGTTGCTCATGTGTAAAGTCGCGCAGATGCAGCCAACCGTACACACCGAATAGCCAACAAGTAAGATAGGGAAGGGTGACGCTTATCAACAAAAAATTGAGTGCTACAGCAGAAAGATGATACTTCTCAACAGCAGGATTATGGGGTGTTAATAATGTAACTCCGCAATACACTCCCCAGAGCAGTAAAATGAGAACTGTAAATCGCAATCGCAATTCAAGCTTAAGCATTACTTAAAAGTATAGCACTTCAAATACGAACTCGTAACGGGCTCGGCCAAAGGCCTGATCAAATCGGTCGCCCCAGCATGCGGGGTTTGCTATACTGTACGCATGATAAGGCTGGCTAAAATAGTCAGACATCTGTTCTGTCTAAAGGATAGTAATGAGTGAACAATCCGTTGCTATATTGCTAGGCCTAGGCGCAGCTATCGCTTATGGGTTTGCTGACTTTTTGGGCGCTGCTGGCTCGAAAAAACTGGGTCCAATTACTGCAGCCTGCTGCGTACAGGTTCTGGGTTTAGCCGGTTTTGGTGTGTGGTATATTCTGGCGGTACATACTGTGCCGCAACTACCAGGCATGGTCGCCATGGCCGCTATCGGCGGGTCAGCGTTGGTAGGGCTTGGTCTTGTTTTCTTATACAAAGCTTTTGCTATCGGCCCCGTCAGCCTAGCTAGCCCGCTGGGGTCGGCCTATCCACTTGTGACAGTCAGTATTGGGTTGGCTTTTTTTCACGCGTCCCTCTCCGAGCGTCAGCTAGCCGGAATTATCATGGTGGTCTGCGGAGTAATGACCGCCACAGGGCTATTTTCGGCCTGGAAGCCCGGCCGCCACATAGGTCGTGGCCCACTATTTGCCCTTTTGGCATCTTTGGCGTGGGGCGTAGGCTATCCGTTCATCGATTACGCCGTGGCACATGCAGGCTGGCGGCCTGTCTTACTCGTAGAATTGATCGTTTTGTCCCTAACCAGCTTGGCAGCGCTCTGGCTAAATCGCCACACCGAGCAGGCTAATCTGAAGCAAATGGTTGTATCGTTACGAAATCCGTACATCCTCGGCGCTGGTTTGGTGCAACTTACTGCCACCTTACTGTTAAATGTCGGCTTTATGCATGACCGAGCAGCAGGATCATTGGTCGTGGCCCTAAGCGCTACATACCCTATTGTTACTATCTGCTTAGCGCTTAAACACTTCAAGGAAGACCTCAGCCGAACGGCTCTGTTTGGTGCGAGCGCAACAGTTATTGGTGTCGTCGTGATGTTGCTTTAGCCTCATGTATCACCGATAGAAAACACTTTGCTTTATGAATGGCCTTGATCCCAGCTACCACCGTATGGGCCACGGCCTTTCGCGGCATGCTTTGACCGCGTCATGGCCTGTGCCAAAGTGCCAAGCCCGTCCAGATACACCTGGTGAACCGCATCGGGATCAGGAGCTTGCTCTGTCGTGAAAACAGGCGGTAGATCCTCATGGTATTTACTATAATCTTCGTGAAGAATATCCATACCGAAACGCTGGGGGTGGTCGTATAACTCACTCCCGGGGTAGGGGACAAATACTGCAGAGTAAGTTGCGTTTAATAGATCGTCGTCTATTAACTGAGCAACTCCCTCTACGTTCGCACGCATGTCGTTCACTGTTTGGCCTGACATGCCCGTTATGGTGAAGGCACACGTTGCAATGCCAGCATCTCGTAAGGCCTTGAGCGTTTTGGTCTGGGGGTCCTCTTTTAGTCGCCGACCGCGTTTATGCCTATTGCGTGAATCCAGTAACACTGTTTCTAGGCCGATCTCCAGCCAACGACAGCCGCTCTTAGCAAGCGCCTCAACAATTTTGGGATCTTGTAAACGGTCTAGCCTCGTCTGGGCATCAAAGCCGTAGCCGCCTCGTCTTTCGAGTTCTTGCAAAAGGGCAACTGTTTGGTCGGTATCTTCCGTAAACGTTTCGTCGCCAAAATAAATGTTGTGTGGAGGGTAGCCTGCCTCAACAAGTGGCGCGCTGTAACGGTTGCGGAAAGCATCAATCTCGTCTATCACGCGTTTGTCGGGGAAAAATGAGGGGAGACGCCCAATAGTGCGGATAGTGCAAAATGAACATTTCGAAACACAGCCCAAGCCGTGCACGACGCGCAAATATCGTAGACCACTGCCAACTTCAGGGTCGAAAAGGTCAATTTTGGGCATAGGCAATCTGTCCGGTGGTATTTCAGGGTAAAGCTTGGGACTAACCCGCAACTCTCCGTTTTCGTCTACATACGTAAGATTACCGATGTCCTCGATGTCTTTTCCGCCCCGTTCGATTGCCCTGAGGAGCTTAGGAAGTGCTACTTCGCCGGCGTGACGTACTACATAATCGACGCTTTGATGACGAGCAGTCTGTTCGTGTAGAGGCGTAGCCATAACGCCGCCAAAAATAGTTTTGCTATCTGGAAACTCGTCTTTAATGACATCAGCGATCGACAAAGCCAGTCGATAGTTGGCCGTCATTGGAGAAAATAAATATGCTGCGGCCTCGCCTTGTTTTTTCAGCTCTCTCCGCACGTGGTCGGGATCAATACTATTGTTGCCGGTGAGCGTAGCAGCGTTACCGTACAAATTGAGCATCCCGGTATTTGGAAGACCTGCTTGGTCGAGTACGCCGCCGAGTTCGTGAGCCCAATATGGAAGCTCCCACATAATATTTCCTTCGAGGGGGTGCAGACCAGGGTGAGCAGGATAATATTGCCTGTCAAAAGCCTCCCAAAAATTCCTGGCCTGAGGCACGGCAACCACGGGCATGGGCGTGTGGACGAACGTTATTGGCAAGGTACTCTCAGTTTCCGGCATTGGCTTGGCTTTCTAACATTTTTCGGTCGACTTTTTCGTTAACGGTTAGAGGGAATTCAGGCAAACAGCAAAATTCGCTGGGAACCATTTGCGGGTGCAAACGAGAGGACGCAAAAACCTTGAGCTCAGCGGGCGTTACCTTTTTCCTTGCATTGGTAGTATAAAATGCAACCAGCTGCCTACTTTCTTCGAAATCGTCTAGTTGCCGAACCACAACGACGCTCTCTCGTACACCTGGACAATGCGATAGTATCGTCTCCACTTCGCCCAATTCTATGCGCAAACCATTGACCTTCACTTGGTAATCCTTACGACCTAAACAGGCAAAAACACCACTTGGCAACAGCCGACCTTGATCGCCAGTCTTGTACATTCGTGCTCCGGGTTCAGCCGAAAATGGATCAGGCAAAAACACCGCCTTGGTTTTGTCTGGCAAATTTAGGTAGCCGCGCGCCACCCCATCGCCAGCAATATATATTTCCCCGACGGCAAAATCGGGCACTGGCTGACGTTTTTCATCAAGAATATAGAGTGCTGTATTGGAAATCGGTAAACCAACCGGCATATTTGGCTCATTGCTGAGGTCGTCATCCCACGCCGTAAGATAAAAAGTAGACGTAACCGTTGTTTCGGTGGTTCCATATGCCGCCACCCATCGCACCTTCTCGGCGTTCTCAAGTTGCTTCCATACCATAAAGACCTTCGTCAAAATCTTTTCGCTTGCCGCCAGCACGAGCCGTAGCGAAGGTGGAATTGCAATGTGATTGGTCGCCAAATACTCAACCCAGGTATGCCACATCGGCGTTGGGATATTCAGGATGGTGTAGCGTTCGGCGACTATTTCGTTGGTAAATTCGGCCATGTCGGTGTGGCTGGCCTTGGAAACAATAAGCGTTGCACCAATCAGCAGCGGCGGCACAACCTCCTCCGTAACCACGTCAAACGCTATCGGTGCCATGAGCGGTACGCGATCAGAAGGTACGAGCTTAAATATCTCTTTAACTGAACAGGTGTGGTTCACCGTGGAGCGATGAGTGATAATAACCCCTTTGGGCTGCCCCGTCGAACCAGAAGTGTAGGCAACATAGGCAGCATTATCCGGTTTTACTTCTTTCCGCAGTGGTGACACGACACCCTTAATGCGTTGTCGCAATGTTTGTGGATCATGTATTGGGACTCCCGGACGCTCTATATCATCTGGAAAAGGGATATCGGCCAGTATCAAACGGGGTGCTGCATCGGAGATCATAAATGCCAGACGCATAGCAGGAAGTTGCGAGTCCAATAGCAAATAAGCGCCGCCGGCTTTCAAGATAGAAAGCATGCAGAGTACAACTGCCGAAGACCGCGAAAGATAACACCCGACGACAACTTCGGGACCGACTCCTTCTTGTTGTAGCGCCGCGGCTAACCGGTCAGTTTTGGCGTCCAGCTCGCGAAACGTCATGGTCTTGCCGCCATCAATAATGGCGATGGCGTCAGGGGTCTTTTTAGCCTGCCGTGTTAATAATTCGTGCGCACAAAGCTCTGGGTAGGCCTTTCGCTTGAAGGGCTGCACCACTTTACTCGTGTTGAGTAACTTCTTGGGGCTTGTTTTGGAATTTATTTTCATGCATAAGCATAATAGCAATGCCGGAATGACTGAGCAACTGAGTTAGCCTCGCGCCATCCAGCATATATAGCAATTCGGGGCCAGCATGTCTTGTCCTATTGCTGGCTCACGTGCGCTTCTTTCTAATGTGGGTAGTCGTAAGAGACTTGAACCTGGAGAGATACTCGCTGCTCGTCACCATTCTCGACAGCGTGTGGTGGAAGCCGATACATGTCATCGCGCGCGTCTGGATGGTTGCGAATGAATACGGCGTCGCCCGGCACTCGCTCCCATTGGTGGAGTATTTGGTCGCCTTCAGGCATCCCGCCTAGGTTTGCGCTCCTTTTGACATGCATAAAAGTTGCGCCAGGGCCCCGTAGCGTTATGGCCGCTACATCGTTCGCCATTCCTCTGTCGATATGCGTTGGAAATGTGTCGTGAGGCTCGTAGACATTCACGTCTAAACTCACATAGTGAGGCGAAAAGCCAGCAGGCAGGGCAGCTACAAATACGCTGCCGTAAGTATGGCCGACTGGAAAATCATCACATACAGCGTTTGGAAAAGCAGAAACCGGTCTCTATTCCTGTTGAGTATCACCACCCATACCAATGCCACAACCATGTAAGCGGCGGCCACAACAACAACGATGCGGGCCAATAGTGATAAACGTGAAGAGGTGAGTATTAGGGTGGCCAACGGTATGTACAACACGCACATTATAGAAGCCGCCAGGTGGTGCACGAGTTTCCGCCTTTCGCCAATATCCGGCACCACGGCAGTTACGATTTGGCAAAGTATGACCAATGTCAGCACCGATTTAAATACAGTGCCGAGCTGCAAATGGGGTGCAAACCAATCCACAAGCCACACATAAAAAACCGAGCCTCCGCCAACCAGCAAGGCCAGGAATAACCAATACGCGCCTTTGGTGCTGGATGCGTGCCGGCTAATAGTCGGCCGATTTTCACCGCGCCACTTAGTGAGCATAAAGGCCCCTGCGAGCCATGTTATGCCAACAAGAATAAGACCGAGATATGCGAACATTATCTACATGATAACAAAAAAATTATCTCGTGTGGTCTTCCAGCCAGGCGGCAATTTCAGCGACGCCCAGATGATCTGTCGCTACTTTTACGGCAAAATCTTCCAGATCTTGCGGGGCAGCAATAAGACCCTTACTGTTACGAGCCAAAAATATCCCGCAAATAGTTACTGCAGTTCGCTTATTACCGTCGCTGAAAGGATGGTCGCCAATGATGTTACGCAAATACACTGCTGCCTTTTCGTAAAGTGTTGGGTATTGTTCTTCGCCAAAGACTTGCTGCCTTGGCGCCTCGACAACAGACTTTAAGCGACCTTCGTCACGCACGCCGTGCGAACCGCCAAAATCTTCAATAATTTGGAAGTGCAGGCGTAATATTTCCTCTACACTAAGATAGAGTAGGCTCATCGGTCAGCAAGATTTTTTAAAGTCTGGCCATACTTCTCGACAAATAGGTCGTACTCGTGGAGCAAGGCTTCATGCTTGCCAGGTTTTTTGACCAGCTCAACCTGTATCTTTAACGTATCTCCACGCTTTGCGCCCAGCCGTGCGATGTCTTTTTTGGACAAAGTCACGCCTTCGCTTGAGCCGATTTGTATAAGTTTTTGAGTCGTTTCAATCATATGGCTAATTATAAAGATATTATAACTTGTTGTCAATGCATAAGCATGGTCACGAAAGTGCTGTATTATAAAAAGATAATGTGAATTTAAAAGAGGGGTGTTTATGAGCAAAATGAATCCAGTCGTGCATTTCGAAATGGGGTACAAAGACCGAGCCCGCATGGTCAAATTTTACGAAACCGCCTTTGGCTGGAAAACCCAGCAGATGGGGCCTGGCATGGGCAACTATGTGGTAGCACACACGGCCGAAACCGATGAAAAGGGCATGGTCCAAACGAAAGGGGCGATCAACGGTGGGTTTTACCAAAAAACTGACGACCCGCTGAGCCAGGCTCCGTCTGTGGTTGTCTCTGTCGACGACGTCCAGGAAGCCATGAAAGCCGTAGAAGCAGCGGGCGGAAAAATCCTCGGCGGCCTCAGCGAAAAAGGCGAGCACACCATGGAGCCACAGATGATCCCCGGCGTTGGCTTATGGATCTCGGCAATGGACACCGAGGGCAACCGCTTCTCAATCTTGCAAGCAAAGTCCTAAAAGCAAAAGTAATCAACTCTTTACCATTAACCCTTAGAAGGACCCTATGCCTCCACAAACTCCGACACCAACTCCTACAGCATCAAAAGATACACGCTTCTCCGGTCTGTCCGGAAATGAGATGTATTGCGTCAGCCTCCTCGGCTACACACCCGGTAATTTGTTGGTCGGCAATAGCGTTTTCTCGATGGGCTTTTTGGGTGGTATTGGCTCGAGCCTTCGTACCATTGCCGGTGGCGAGATTACGCAGTACACCAATATGATTTACCAAGGTCGTCGGCTGTCGCTAGAGCGGTTCGACGCAGAACTCCAGCAAACCGGTGGTTCGGGCGCCACAGGCGTCACCAGCGAACTCATTTTTCACCCCGGGAATGTCGAATTTTTGACGGTTGGCTCGACCATCCACCGAGAGGACGGACAGCCCGAAGACAGCTTTTCTACCTCCGCCGACGGCCAAGAACTGTTCTGTCAATGGGATGTTGGTTATACGCCAGTCAGTTTTGTATTTGGAAACGTGGCGTACTCTATCGGTATCGGCAGGGGCATTGCAGGTGCATTCCGGCAACTCGCCAAGGGGGAAGTCACCCAGTACAGTGAAATCTTTAATACGACGCGCAACCTCGCCCTCCAGCGTCTGCAGCAAGAGGCTTTGGCTAAAGGCGCTAATAGTGTGGTCGGCATCCGCACAAGCATTCTGCCACTTGGCGCTTCGGGCGTACAAGAGATGGTCATGCTTGGCACTGCGTCCAAAAACCCTAAACTCGATGGCATTGCCGCTACCGTCGGCGGCGTAACAACGAGCGACTTAACGGCCGAGGAAATGTGGAGCGTTGCTAAGCTGGGGTACGCCCCACTAAAACTAATTCTTGGCACATCCGTCTATTCGCTCGGCCTGGCCGGAGGCATTAAAGCCGCGCTCCGCAACTTTGTAAAAGGTGAGATTAAAGAACTCTCAGAATTGATCTATGGCGCGCGCGAACAGTCTTTGTTAAAAGTCCAGCAGCAAGCCGAGGCCATTGGCGCCGACGACGTACTGGGCATAAAGACATATATCTATGATTTGGGCGGCGGAGTCATTGAATTTTTGGCAATCGGTACGGCAGTCAAACGTATGAAGGATATCGGTCCTCGTACCGAGCAGTTACCGGCTCAAGCCATCATCCGCGATAAGGACACGTTTGTTGACGCCGCCAACCTTTCCTACGGCGTTGACCTCCAAAGGCCAATCCGCTAGAACAGCCGGAAAGCGTTGAACAGATCAAGCTTCTTTGCGATATGATCGCTAATATTGTATAATACTGCACATGCTTCCTGGACGTGCTCCTGGCCAAACGTTTGGCAGTATCGACGAACGTATTCGTTCGATTATTTTTGACGCCCTGGGCGTCTCCCAAGGCGGTGAAATGACACAGCAACATGCATTGCACTTATTTGCGGTTATGAACCCAGATGTCAGTTCCGCTATCCGTAGACGCCTGCAGAAACCCAACCAGTTTGATCTTTACGAAACTGTTGCCAAGCGCATCGGCGGCTTTGCCGCCAGCGATCTGCACGGGCTTACCAGTGATTCGCCAAGCGACAGGCGCGTGGCACGAGAGTCTATGGGCTGGCTACGGGAAGCTGTTGCCGTAGGGCCGGTCTCGCCAGAGGCGGTGCACATACGCGCTTTACACCTAGGAAATATGATATTTGGACGCGACTTGCGCTCCGCCAACCGTGGCAGCCGTGGAAAATCAACTGAGCCAGCAACGTACGGGCTATACACCGCCAACTATAACAGCCATCTGCTTCACTATGCCTATGTAGCTGATCCCCTCGGTTTACCTCCGGAGTCAGTGCAAAGCACCGCTTCATATGCTGCGCGCTCATTCACTGACGCAATTGCGGCAAGCGATGCCGAACAGTTGGCTGGTGTTGGAATATCTCAAGAAACCGTATTGCACTTACGCAAGGTGACGTCCTGGCATCTCGACCACTACCCATCTCACCGCCAGCTCGTCGATGATGCTTTCATGGGCAACCTGCTGGGCGATAGGTTAATAGGGCAGCTCCCAGAGAAAGGGCCGACCGAATATGTCGACCCCTTCAGCCTGCCAAGATAAGTAAGTAGTTTATTGCGGCATCGCGCCGCCCGGCTAGAAGCCGCTCTTCGAGGCGCTGATTACTCGGTCGTTGAGGTAGGTGACCGTAACGATTTTATCGCCTTGTGAATAGGTGCAGACTTCTTGCTTGCCGGCAGTTTGCGCGTTGGCGTCTAGGAGCACCGCGCAACCCTGACCCAGGTTGTTGGCTGTGCCGCTTACCTGTGATTTTGTATTTCCGACATTGAGGTTAGCCGCAAAGTCGGCAATTGAGCCGGAACCGGAACTAGCAGGCGGAGTAGATGTTCCGTCGCCGGTATTTGTATCAGAACCCGTGCTGGATCCGCTGCCGCTACCGCTGTTTGCCCCACCAGATGTACTTGCCTTAGCCGGGCTAGTAGTACCAGCAGCGACGTTAGTATAGAAGGCGCTACCCAATTTCGGCCGTGAGTATGGCCACCACCCTGCATGCTGTGCGAACAGCAAGTACAGTAGTAACAAAATAATCGCTACAAGGAGCCAAAGAACGTGTTTTTCTTCACGCACTTTGCCTTTGTTTTTCTCGCGAGTAACTGCACTTTTGAGTACTTTTTCTTGCTTCGTCGCCATTTCACCCTCCCGAATGACTAAAATTGAGTATGCCCTAAACATAGCGAACCGTAGAAAAACAACTACGAAATGTTTAGCAGAGGGCGTGTAAAAAAATACGTTTCCCGGATGACAAAAATGTGGTAATTGCGATAAACCTTACTCACGAATAGCACGCGAACATCAGCATAGTTGCAACGTCTAAAAGTTTATTTTAAAGTAGCGCACATGCCCTACCTAGAAGACGTCCAGCGCGATGCAGCACACAACCGCTATGCGCTCACGCACAAGCAAATGCTCAATGCCACGGCAGTTTGCGCTGGCAGTGCAGTTCTGGATCGAAAACTGTTTGCTCCACTTCCTGTTATCGGAGGAACCGCCCAGATAGAGGCAGACGGCAGTCCGACCGCCTTAGCCGACGCCATGCATGCTTTTTCCAGCGGCTTTTACGCCAATGCCTACGGACCTGCGAGCGAACGGTTACAACTTCGGCGCGGGGACAATGTTCCAGAAAGCATCAGGCGTTGGAACGCGGCAATTACTAAAGCCTACGGCAACCAGGCAAAGCCTGCTAACTTCCGAAGAATATTTTTTGAAGGCGGACTTTGGCACGTGTTCGTAGACTGGTACACGGAGCCGCGCGAAAACATGCGCGACCGTTTTCAGCAAGCTGCGGATATAGGTGATTACACCAAACTACGTCAAAGTGCCGGCGCACTCTCTATAATTGACGCGATCCACAAGCCCTTCTTCCTGCGGACACCGCCGGCCGCAGAACTACCGCATGGGGGTTCGCACCTTGATGCCGCTTGGTTTGCCAATGCCGCACTTCATATTGGAGAGGCGACACTTGGTATAGAAGCGCCGGGAGAAAAGGATGAGCTGCTCGCTAGCAGCCTGCCCATGCTACGCCACCCGGCGCTCTTGGACATACTGGGCTTCAACCTGGCGAGTGATGGTTTTTTGTACGACAGAAAGCGCTCTCGGTACAATACAAACTACCTTAAAGTTGGTAGTGTCGGCAAAGACGAGCGCCAGCGGCCGTATGTGGGTTTTGACATGGACGCAATAGAAGACCGCATCCAAGAACAGATCCCAGCTGTAGCAACCCACAACCATCGAGGATGTCCGGTTATCTTTCAAAAAACGCCTTTTAAAGGCGCCTGGACACCTGTTTTTTCAGTTCTTGAGACGACACTAAGGCGAATATACCGCGAGACCGGAGCCCTTACAGCCCCTTTGCTTCGTGTGCCCTCTGATAAAGTCAACTCATGGTAATAAGAGTATACTTATGCTTATTACAGATTTAAAAAAGGACTCTTCATGCTTCGCAACAAACGCACCTTCTTCTATGGATTCTCAATCTTGGCACTGGTGACTGTCGTTGGAGCCGCAACGCTTTTTGCCTCGTCTAGCGTTTTAGCAGCAAAGCCGCTGGACAGCTTTGAGGGACATCTGCCCATGCACATTAACCGCCACTCAGCAGGTGGGCCAGTCGGGTTGGACCCGGCCACTATTAAAGCGATCTATAATTTGAACGGTGCCGGAACGGGTAGCGGCACAATCGCGATCGTTGACGCATACGACAGCCCGACTGTCCAAAACGACCTCAATGTTTTTAGCACACAATATGGCCTGCCGCAGTGCAGCACGGCCAACCCTTGTTTCGAGAAACACGCTATGGCGCCACGTATCAAGGCCAATACTGGTTGGGCGCTCGAAGCCTCACTTGATACACAATGGGCACACGCGATTGCGCCGGGGGCTAAAGTTCTGCTCGTGGAAGCAAGATCGGCCAGTGGCACTGATTTGCTCAATGCGGTCACTTACGCTCGTAACCGTGCGGATGTCGTAGCGGTTTCCATGAGTTGGGGCGGTGGGGAATTCTCGTCCGAGGCAATTAACGACACGAGCTTTACAAGCAACCACGGCGTTAGCTTCTTTGCAGCATCAGGCGACAGCGGCAGCGGCGCTGAGTGGCCAGCTGTATCGCCGAATGTAATTGCCGTAGGCGGCACTACCCTCAACTTATCTGCTACTAAAACGCTCGTTTCCGAAACCGCCTGGAGCGGCAGCGGCGGTGGCATAAGCTCATACGAACCTTTGCCAAGCTTCCAATCGGTATATGGCGTTACCGGCACCAACGGCAAGCGTGCCGTGCCTGATGTCTCCTACAATGCCGACCCCAATAGCGGCGTTGCCGTTTACGACTCCACGAGCTACCAAGGCCAATCTGGCTGGTTCCAGGTAGGCGGCACAAGTGCTGGCGCGCCGCAATGGGCAGCAATCAAGGCCCTGGGCAACACAGCCTTTAACGCACAGCTGTACCAAGACGCCAAGGCGAGTAATAGCTCATCCTTCTTTCGTGATATAACAGCTGGCACGAATGGCAGTTGTGGTGTCGTTTGCAAGGCGACAGCCAGTTACGACACAGTTACCGGCCTGGGCAGCCCACTGACCGCGCTTTACTAAAGAGCCACGACTACTTTTTGAGTTGCGTGTTTCGGCGTTACCTACTATGCTTAAGGTAATAATGAATATGGTGGGCATATGAATTCGCTTAAAAATATGACGATTGGGCGCAGAATTTTCCTGGGGCTCAGCTTGTTGTTGTTAATTCCTATTTTTCAGGGGGTGTTTAGCCTTGTTGCCCTCAATAGTACCAACCACAAAGTGGGCGAGATTGAGAACAAGTGGCTGCCCAGCGCAATCCTCATTGGTAAGATTAATACGCACATTGCCGACCTTGCGAGCGACGAATTACGCTATGCACAAGCCACTGACCCAGGCCAGCAACAAGACCTGGAAAGCAACATGCAAGATGCGGTGGCATCCATAAACAACGACCAATCGGCTTATAAACAGCTTGTTAGCTCATCAAAAGAGCAACAACTGTATCAAGCGTTCGCCGCCCAATGGACCGAATACGCTAGTGTCCATCAGCAGATTTTGCCACTCGTCAAAGCGCACAAGACACAAGAGGTTTCTAAAATGCTCGCTCGGGTCGATGTTTTATTTGACGAATCATCCCAAACACTAACCAAATTAGTCGACTACAACCAACAAAGTACTGCCGCAGCGGCTGCACAGTCTGATAATAATTTTGCAAACATTAAAAAAGTTGTATACATAGGCCTGTTAGTGGCATTGCTAGTGGGTATAGCCAGTGGCTGGTTCATGAAGTTGGGCGCCAGCCAGATCTCCAGCACAATCAAAAATTCCGTCGAGCAACTCATCAAGTTGAGCCTAGCACTTTCTGCGTCCACTCAGCAGGCCTCGGCAGGGGCGCAACAAAATGCCGCCATCGCACAACAAGTGGCAGCCGGAGCCGTCCAGCAGTCGAAGCAAGCCGAAGAAATCTCAAAAGCGCTCACCCAGATGTCACAGGCTGCCGGGCAAATGGCGACTACTAGCCAGGACGTAAGCGCCAACACAACCCAGGCATCCAAGCTGGCCCAGCAAACCGGTGAATCAACCGAAAAAATTAGCAAAATGGTTGAAGTCGTAACCACTACGGCCGAGCAGACTAACCTACTGGCCTTAAACGCAGCTATCGAGGCAGCCAGAGCAGGCGAGGCGGGCCGGGGCTTTGCGGTGGTAGCTGACGAAGTTCGCAAACTGGCCGACTCTTCATCCAAAGCAGCAGGTGAGGTGCAACAAATCGTAAAAGAAATTGCCGGTAATATCTCGATCACTGTTGAAAGCATCGGCAAGTCGTCACTGAGGATTGGTGACGTAGCAAGCGCCATTAATCAACAATCAACGGTTATCAGCCAGGTTGCCAGAACAATGGATTCTATTGCATCGGTCGCCGAACAGTCTGCTTCTGGAGCTCAACAATTATCTGCTTCAACGCAGCAAACCTCGGCAGCAACACAACAAGTAGCGGCCGCATCTACCGATCTGCAACGCCTGGCCGACCAACTCAAAAAAGTAGTTAGTGGCAAAAGCAGGGAGCCCCTTTCATCGACGCCAATCGAAGTTCCCTCAAGTGTAAAACCCGCTCATCACCTCACGGCCTACCACGCAACAGCGGCACCGGAAACCATGCCGAGTCATATCACTAAGCCAACACTAGACATAATTGCGACACCGCGCCAGATCGAACAGCACGCGCTAGCCGCCGAGCACGCTGCTTCTAACGAGCCTAACGACCTGAGGCAAACTGATGAACCCAAACAATGAGACCGCGCAGAAGCACGTCCAGCTAGACCAGTTCGTAGCCTTCGTATTAGACAACGACGAATACGCAGTACCCATCTTGTCGGTTACTGAGGTTACGCCGGTCATCGAGATTACTCCAGTTCCTGGCGCACCAGATTACATATTGGGACTAGCTAACTTGCGAGGCAAAGTACTGGCGGTGCTGGACCTTGAAAAAAAATTTCACTTACAGCGTGAAAACGAGCAACTCCGCCAACACATTATGATCGCCGAAAGCGAACAAAAAGTCTTGTTTGGTGTGCTGGTCGACCAGGTAAAAGAAGTCTTAAAAATCCCAGCAGATAGTATAAAGCCAACGCCTGAGGCGGTGAAGAGCAAGATATCAGCAGAATATCTGGGCGGTGTGATATTGCTGGCCGACAACGTACATGCTGACGCCCCAGAAAGAATGCTGCTCATCTTGGACCTGCAAAAAATACTGTCAGATAACAACATTACCGAGCTACAAGCGGCGCAAAATGCCGCTCAGCCAGCACAAACTAACGAAGGAGGCCAATCATGAAAATTTTAATCGTAGACGATAGTGCGTTCATGCGCACTATCCTCAAAAACCTAGTCCCTCAGTCCAAATGGGTGGGGGCATCCGTACTCGAGGCAGACAATGGCGATACTGCCATCTCCCTCTGTCAGTCCGACAAACCAGATCTCGTGCTACTGGACATCATTATGCCTGGCAAGAGCGGCATAGACGTTTTGAAAGAGATTGGCTTCGCCTCGCCGTCGGTGGTAATCGTGTCGTCCATGGGCCAGGACGGCGTCATCGACCAAGCAAGATCGCTTGGAGCCAAGGACTACATCGTAAAACCTTTTGACTCTAAACTCGTTATTGATTCACTTAATAAGCTCTTCCCCGACACAGCACCGGCAGCACCGGCAGAGGCAGCACCTACCGCTTAGGTTTCCTATGACCACAAAAAAAATACGCGTATTAATTGTCGACGACAGCTTTTTTATGCGTACAGTTATTGGAGACATCCTTCGAGCCGATGCTGACATAGATGTTGTTGGCGAAGCTAAGGACGGCGTCGATGGGCTACAAAAGATCAAGCTCCTCCGACCGGATGTAGTCACCCTGGATGTTGAAATGCCTGTTATGGATGGGGTGGAGACGCTACAGGCAATTGTCAGTGAAGCACACCACCCGTCTGTGGTCATGGTTTCTGGCTACGTACAGCCAGGCGCAAACATGACCCTCGAATGCTTGAGCCTGGGAGCGGCAGATTTTATCGTAAAGCCCTCGGGGTCGTTCAGCATGGACATGGACAAAGTTAAGGATGTGCTGCGCACAAAGGTAAAGGCCGCAGCCATGGCTGACACCTCAAAAACCCGCAGCGATAGTATACAGCCGCTCAAAAATCAGCAATACGTTAAAACAGATGGCATAGTCGTTATCGGCGCATCGACTGGAGGCCCAGCTGCCTTAGAATTTTTGCTGCCAAAGCTACCCTCAAATTTTCCCTGTCCAGTCGTCGTGGCACAGCATTTGCCCAAAGAATTTACCGAATTGTTTGTTGGCCGCCTACAGAAAACCTGCACAGTCGCCGTCGCTCAAGCCAAGGAGGGTCTGCCGCTTATGCCCGGTACGATATACATTGCAGCGGGAAGTACGACAACAACCGTAAAAAATAGCCATGGCAAAGCCACCTTTGACGTACGTCCAAACACAATCGACATCGAGACACCCTCAATTAGCAAACTCATGTCCTCCGCCGTTCAGGTTTATGGAGGCAAAACTATCGGCGTCATTCTGACTGGCATGGGCACCGACGGCTCAACTGGCATGCTGCAAGTAAAAGAAGCCGGTGGGACAACGATCGTCCAAGATGAAGCTACCAGTGCTGTATACGGTATGGGCCGCGAGGTGATAGACAAGGGCTTGGCCGACGAAGTAATGCCGCTCGCGGCCATACCTGAGGCAATAAGCAGGTTACTACAATAATATGGACGACCTTTCAGAATATCTAGAGCTATACGTGCAGACCAGCAAAGAATACATCCAAAGCTTGAATGCAGCTTTGCTGGTACTCGAGAAAAATCCGACCGACGCGCATGCTATCGAAGAGATTTTCAGGAACGCTCACTCACTTAAAAGCCAATCGGCAGCTATGGGCTACCAAAGTACCGGCTACTTGTGTCACGTTGTCGAAGATATCTTTTATGAGATAAAACAGGGCAGAAAAGAGTTGACGAGCGAGATTGCTGATCATCTGTTTGCTGCCTTTGACGCACTCACCCGGTCTATTGCTCGCATCGAGAAAGAATCCACCGAAGAGGACTCGTCTGCAACTATAGAAACCCTCAAGCAACTGTCTGGTGTGACAACCGAAGGAGCGGGTAAAAGCCAGCACAACGCAGACGGGACAGCGACAAAAAATCCCAGCCAGGAAAGCGCCGTTCCCCCACCAGCTGAAACGCACGCGCAGTCAGCTACCCCCACCTCAACGGCGGCAGTCGCCGCCCCCGAGTCAACGCGCAGCGCAGTCAACACCATCTCCGTAAAAGTCGAGGTCCTGGACGAAATGATGAACCTGCTAGAGAACCTCCTCGTAGAAAGAATAAAATTAAAACGAGTGAGCGCAACCGTTACCGACGACAATGCCGACCTCGAGAGCTACTTTAACGCCTCGGCAAAAATTCTCGCCAGCTTGCAATACCAAATTATGAAGGCGCGGGCCGTACCCGTTGGCTTGGTCTTTGACCATTTCCCACGCGCGGTGCGCGACCTCGCCAGGACAGAAAACAAGCAAATCGAATTGGTGATCACGGGCAGCGACCTTGAGCTTGACCGCACTATTGTCGACCGGCTGGACGAACCGCTCATCCACTTGCTACGCAATGCCGTGTCGCACGGCATTAAAGAAAAGGGCGTCATCACGCTTTCGGCCGCCCGCCAAAAAGATTACGCACAAATAACCGTACGCGACGATGGCCAAGGCGTTGACTGGCAACTAGTAGCCCAGAAAGCCGGGCTAGACCCGGGGGAAACGGACGGCAAGCTGCTCAAAGACGCACTGTTCTCTGGCATTTCCACTAGTGTCGCAGTCACGCAGATATCAGGGCGGGGCGTAGGGTTGACCGCCATCAAAAAAATGGTTGATAGCTTTGGCGGCGTCATCAATGTTGAGTCAAAAACTGGGCAAGGAACGGCATTTATCATCAAATTGCCGCTCACCCTCGCCATTGCCAAAGCGTTGGTAGTTACTATCGACCAAAAACAATTCGTCATCCCGACGTTGGCAGTTGAACGGATTATCAATATCCCGACAACAGCGGTTAAAAAACTGGCCGGACAAGAAACGTTCGTAATAGACGATCAGGACATTCCACTCATCAAGCTCAACACCAAGCTTCTCGGCTCCGATCCAACGCCGGTTGCGCCTGGCGTGCCACAAGCAAAAAACATCCTAGCTGTTGTCCTTGGCGAGGGCAGTGAGAAAATTGGCTTATCGGTTGATGCGGTGCTAGAGAGCGCCGACATTATTATCAAGCCTGTACCTGATGTGCTAAAGACTATCCGCGGTTTTAGCGGAGTGACGATTTTGGACGACGGCAAGACAGCCTTAATAATTAATCCACAGGAGTTACTGTAGTATGGATGAAACGCACATAATCGAACCGTTACAAGAGATCGCAAGCATTGCGATTGGCAACGCGGCAACCGCTCTTTCGAAACTTGTCGGTCAAACTGTAACGGTTGCCGTGCCGAGCGTCACACTGATGGGCCCAGAAACAATTTCGAGTGCGCTCGGCCCAGCCGCGCAACTCTCAACAGCAGGTGTCGTTAAAATTGAGGGTGACGTGAAAGGTCTACTCCTGTTCTCGCTCGACCCAGCCGACGCCAATTCAATAACCGAGGATGTCATCGGCCAGCAAACAAGCAGTACGTATCAAGACATCGACCAATCGGTCCTGCGCGAGATGGTTAACATCGTAGGAGGAGCAACAGTGAGTGCCTTAGGCACATTTCTGGATATGGAATTGCTGCAGTCGGTACCGGCCAGCGCAACCGATATGCTCGGCGCAATGCTTGACCCGCTGGTGGCAGAGATGGGTGCATCATTCGATAAGATAATGGTACTCCAAACCGTATGCTTCATTTCTGGTAGGGGCGTAAGCCTAAAATTTATGGTTATTATCGACCCGCCATCAACGACCAAAATACTGCAGAAAATGGCAGAAAAGCTGGGGACACCGCATGCAACAGACGCTTGAAGTTGGCACCGCCGATTTTGCTGCTGCAGGCGAGGACTACATTCTGGTGAGTATTGGCATCGGCTCGTGTGTTGTTGTTTGTCTGTACGACAGCACCAAAAAGATTGGCGCCTTGTGCCATATTATGTTGCCCAAATATCCCGAAAATAGCGACCTCAACTTACTCCGCTTCGCCGACACCGCACTGGCATTGGCAGTTGAAAAACTAGAAGAAATGGGCGCCAGCCAAACCAATATTACTGCTCAATTGTTCGGTGGCGCGCATATGTTCCACGGCTTGGGCGTATTTATTAACGGTGTTGGCGACCAAAACGTAACTGCCGTGCGACAGTTCCTGGAACAACGAGGCATTCCGATCGAACGCATGGATGTAGGCGGCGACGTCGGTAGAAGCGTCCAGTTTACCATCGCCACCGGAGATGTCAATGTATCTACTGCCAAAACAACAATTAACGTATAGTAGAAAGTGAGGATGTATGGCCACTAAGAAATTTATACTCATCGCCGATGACAACCAGCTTATCGCAAAGGTTCTGTCTAACAAGCTGGCCGCTGTGGGTTATGATGTTGCCGTAGTCGTTGACGGTGAAAAAGCCTTGCAGGCAGTTGCAGACAGAATGCCCGATATACTGCTGTTGGATTTGATTATGCCGGTAAAAGATGGCTTTAACACCCTGAAAGAGTTGCGGGCCAATCCTGCAACGAAGTCAGTTAAAGTAATCGTGACTTCCGACTTGCAGCAATCAGAAGATGTGGAAAAAATTCAACAACTCGGCGTCGTAGGGTTCTTTGACAAAGCCAATTTACAGGATATTGTCGACGCAATCCCAAGGATACTCAATGAACAATGATAGAATTCTCGTCGACGAAATTGTGTTCCTGGCTGGCCTCGCCTCTAATCTTTCGGCAATCAACCCTCTCCTTAATACAGTGCGTGTAATTACCGCCAGCCAAGAGGTAGGCAAACCGCTGGCACTAACGTCTGCCGAGCGGCGCTCACTAGAAAGTGTGCACGCCCAGATCAAAGAATATCTTCTACACAAAGACAGCGTCCGAACCTTCACCAAAGAAGAACTGCAACAGACAATCGAGAGCCAATTCCATCCATCAGAGTCCGGGCAAATCTCACCGCGCCGACGTGTGCACAACCAGTTTCAATTGATTATAAAAATCATTGGCGCGACGTACGTGGTGACCGCTGCTGCTTTTTTGCTGTTCTCAGTTCCGTATTGGTGGCTGCTGGCCGCTTCGTGCACAGTGACGACCATGTTTATTAGCAGCTGTTGGCTCTTCCTGACCGGATACAAAACCTTCACGCCAGCGCTGCGCAAAGCCTATGCCTGGATGTGTGCCGGGGTCGTGCTGCTAGGCATCTCGGCATCATGCTGGATGTTATTCACCAGCATACCTAAAGTTCATGCGGTTCCGATCTTGCATTACGGGCTGGTGTACTGGCTGTTTGGCATTTCGTTTATCATTACTTACCTGGGAGTTCGCTTCTTTGCCAAGGCACAAGACGTACGTTCACCACTCGTCTCCATGACGTGGGTGCTGGCCGGCACCTTGGCGCTGTACGCCGCGACAATATTCTTGCCCCACATGCATACTTCGGAAGACCGCTTCTTGGGCACCACGATGGTCGGAATTACCTCAATCAGCTACTTTGGCTATATTATTGCGTTGTTGGCCAACAGTATACGCAAAACATTAACACCGGCATATGCCCGGGCTATCGCGTGGTTTGGCAGAGGCTATGCACTGTCTGCTATCGTAGGTCTTGGCGGCTCCGCGCTTTTACTGCTTACAGGGACAGGTTTTGGCATAAAGCTTGTCATCATGGGTATGCTGTATGCAACCGGCGGCATGCTAGTATTCTTCTCCGGCTATCTGTTCCGCCTGAGTAGCGCAGGACAGGCAGAAATCAAAGAAACGACACTCGCACCGACTGCTGCAACGGTACCTCCGACCGCTGCCATACGCTCTTGACGGGAAAATTTACAACGTGTACCGTCAGGGTAGGCAGGATCTTGATACTATGCGATATACCTTCGAGCTTTATATTCTTACCGACACACTCACACCGGCGCACTGGGCAAAATTTCACAAGGCCTTGTTGCAGTACGGCGGATTACTTGGCAAGTTTGAACTTACCGTCAGCTTGGCCGACAACGTCGCGCGTTTCTTTGTGCAAAGCGACAAAGATATAAGTACGCTGTCTAATAATATAGATGGTCTATTGTTGCAGCCAGCAGGCCAAGACGCAATGGACCTCCCAACACCTCACGCCAGAGAACATCTCGTACAATTTGTGACCGGCGGCAATCTCCTTGACGTAAAAGAAAAATACGCCGTTAAAAAGGCCAAGGATCTGGAATTTGTGACGCTTAGTGTACGCGGGCTGGGCACGCAGAAATCGTTGGGGCATATGAAGCTGTACTTTAAGGACGCGGGCGGCCGATTTACGGTGGCAGATAAACTTGTCACTTCCTTTCCGGCAGATCTGTTGGCAGTCAACTTCGCAGGCAATGTCCGCTACCTCAAAAAGACGGTACCACTGTACCTCAACATCGAGAAATCGTTGCACATGTTAACCGGTCGCCAGGCCGATGCACTGTTTGAGATCGACACCTTCCCGTATTTTGCGCAGCCCCATTATCTTGGCTTGCATAATTATGAGTTCGATAAGCACTCGCTCATTATTGGTGCGACGGGCACGGGTAAATCGAAATTGATCAGTCTGTTGGTCGATCGTCTGTACCGCAGCGCGCTCAAGATGAACTACCGCGTGGTGATTGTTGACCCACACGCCGCGCTGGCTGATGATCTTGCCTATATCCCCGATACGAAGATCGTAAACTTTACCAGCGAGGGCACCGAATTGTTTGCCGAAAGCGCCCCCGACATTTCTGCGGCCACCGAACTCACTGCCACGCTCTTCAAATCGTTGCTGGGCGACCAATTTAATGCACGACTAGATCGGACGCTGCGGTTCAGCCTGTATATATTGTTTATCGCACAAAACATGTCACTTGATACGCTCAAGCGTTTTCTAACCGACACTGAGCTGCGTGCTAAGGTCATCGGCCACGTAACCGGCTATGCGCCACAAAACATCGTCCAGTTCTTTGGGAGTGACTTTAATGAAATCCGCACCACCTACTACAACGAATCGGTACTGCCGATCATATCGCTGATCGACGAACTACAGCTACAGCCGGGGCTAACTAAGGGCGGTGACATCTCGCTGGCACGCACTATCCAGGATAACTTCCTGACGATTTTTTCACTTAACAAGGTAAGTATGGGTGAAAAGACCACCAAAACCGTGGCTGGATTGCTTATCCAACAGCTATTTTTACTGGCTCAGGCCCGCGCTTTTGGCCAAAAGATTATCCTAATTATCGACGAGGTATCGATCGTCCAAAACCCGACGCTGGCGTCGATTTTGGCCGAGGCGCGTAAGTTTAACTTGTCGGTTATACTTACCCAACAATATTTTGGACAGATAGAAAAAGACTTGCGCGCTGCTATTTTTGCCAACGTATACAATTATTACGTCTTTAAAACTTCTGAGGAAGATGCTCGTCTGCTAGAGGGTAATCTCAATATGGAATTGCCCAAAGAAATCGCCGATGCCGCCCGTAAAAAAGGCAACAGTGAAACCCAGGTACGCGTTTCCATGCTGAGCACGCTGCATCCGCGTGAGTGCCTAATCCGGGTGGCCGCCAACGGACAAATTAATCCCTGCGTCAAGGCCCGAACGGTTGATGCGCCGGTGGAGGCAGAAACTGCTAATCACATTCGTCTTACGCACTATCCGCAAATGCAAAATCTGCCTGCTAAATTTGTGGAGGGGGCGACGGAACCAGTGCCTGTGATTAGTCAGCATCAAGCTGGCAAAACCGACGCGGCTGACGGGAGCAACCAAAATATCACACAGCCAAAAGGCTTCAGCATAAAAGACCTGCTTTCAGCGCATTCCTCTAGTCGCCGCAACGTCAACAAACGAAAGGACACTCCATGACGCCACATCTAGCCCAACAGACGCTCAACAAGATTGTCGGTGAGGTATTTGGCTTTCAAAACCCTTATAATCTGAAGCAATTTATGCAAAAGTACGCTTTTGACGTGCCGCTGCCGGTAGAAGTCAGCGACTCCACCACCGGCGAGACAACCTGGAGCCAGTCGGTCAACCCTACAAAGTACATCACACTCAAAAATGCCCGCAAGCTTGGTCAAGATGAGTCTTGGTCGGCAACAGACTGGCCGTTGCAGTCAGTGGATGATGTGTTACGCGCCTGGAATGAGATAAATTTTACCACCACCGAACGGCAAATAGAGTCTCTCAACATCCTGGAATCCGATAACATTTACAGCTCCGAAAACGTCTACCGCTCGCAAGATATCTACAAGGGCAAAAACATCTTGTTTAGCGACGGGCTTATGGAGTGCGAGCTTGTAGCCGCTTGCCAGCGGTCAAGAAATTCAACCTTTTGTATACGCCTGGACGATAGCAAACATTGTTCGAATAGTTTTTCTGTCGCCTGGTCCTCAAAAATCGTCAATTGCATGTTTATCCAGGACTGTGGCGACATGTACGAATGCATGTTCTGCTCGAATACGCGTGGCAAACGCTTTTGCATTGCCAACCGGCAATTTGAAGAAGCCGAGTATCGTAAACTCAAAGAGCAGATTATTCGTTGGATACTGACGAGTTAGACGCGCTAGTTGCTAGCGCTAAAGAAATGCGTGTGCGGGATCTTTTGCAAGAGTAAGATGGTGTCCGAGTCTAGCATGAGATCGATAAGCAGGACGGCCAGCAATAAAATAAGGAAGGTCAGGCCAAAGCTTACTTTGATGGAGCGCTTGTGCTCGCCTGTCTTGATAGGGACATAGAACTTACGAGCATCGATGAGTTCTTCAAGCTCTTTTTCGCGTTTGGCTACTTTGGCAGCTTCTTCGACTGCTTTGCGGGTCTCGGCACTTTCTTTGGTCTCCTCGCCGTCATCAGGAGATTCGGGAGACGAATCCGTAACACCGTCAGGTGGCGCTGGGGTGCCTGCGGGAGCTGTCGGCCGAGCGGCAGGTGGTTGGGAAGCGGGCGTGGGTGGAGCGAGGGGTTCTTTGGGTGGTTGCACTGAGGGTGACGGAGCTTCTTTGATGGATTCGTCTATTACTTCTTCGGAGGCTTCCTCAGATACACTTTCCATCATGGGGTCTCCAGCGGACACCTCTGGCTCTTCGGGGTCGCTTATTGTTTTAGTCGCGCTCGCGCTGGACTCGATTGGCGCAATGGCCATGCGCCTTGCTGGCGACAATGGTTGAGGAGGCTCTGGCTGGGCCGTTGGGTTATGCACATCTTCGTTGGCATCACGTATCTGGACTGTCTTTTTGCTGTCGTGACCGATGATGGGCCGACGCGCAACAACCAGCTGCTGGGGTGCAACTACTGCGGCTGTTTTCTTTGGCTTTTTTATATCGTTCATACTGCTTGTGATTTTTAGCTATTTGTATAGTACTTTATACATCTTATAATTGTAAACGTACGAAACGCGTTTATGGTTTATCGTTTTCGTATATACTGTAGGTAACGTTATGCGCGTATCTGATTCATTGGTCGAAAAATTACTCAAACAAACCGGCAAATTTAGTGCCGACCAGCTCAAAAGTTTGCACGAGCAGGTCGAAACCGAAAAAAGGCCGCTCCAAGATATTGTCGTGCAAACGAATATAATGACCGAAACCGACCTGACCAAGCTCTACGCCGACGAGATTGACGTGCCCTATGCCGAGTTCACGGTGGGTGACGTACCGCGCGAAATCTTACAGCTGATTCCCGAGCACGTTGCGCGCCAATACCGCACAGTAGCGTTTAGTGTCGACAAAAGTGGTGTCGTGTTTGTCGCCATGGAAGACCCGGACGACATCCAGGCAATTAACTTCCTACAAAAACAGCTCGGCAAGCCAATTCGTGTGCACATTGCGCCGGCAAGCGCTGTTGAGTCTGCCATCGACCAATACGGCGGCAGCAATGTGAACAGCGAACTAGCCAAAGTCATTGCCATCGAAGACAAAGCAGCCGCCGAAGAAGACGTGGCCGAAGAAGACGTGGCCGAGGACTCGCCGATCGCCCAAACCGTCAACCTCATCATCGGCTATGGCATCAAAACGCGCGCCAGCGACGTTCACATCGAGCCACGAGAAGACATCGTCATCGTCCGCTACCGCGTCGACGGCGTACTTCGTGAGGCCAATAAGCTGCCGCGCAGAGTGCTTGGCGCCCTGGTTTCGCGCATCAAAATCCTGGCCAACCTCAAGATAGACGAGCACCGCGCGCCGCAAGACGGCCGCTTCAAAATTGCAGTCAACGACCGCGTCTACGCGTTACGTGTCTCCACGTTGCCGATTGTTGACGGCGAAAAAGTCGTCATGCGTATCCTGGACGAATCCAGCAAAGCTGCCACCCTGGAAGAACTGGGCTACTGGGGCGAGTCACTCAAACGCATGAAGCAGGCGATCACCCAGCCGCACGGCATGATACTCGTGACCGGTCCGACCGGCTCGGGCAAATCAACAAGCTTATTTAGCGTACTCAGCAGCTTAAATAACCCGACCATCAATATCAGCACCGTCGAAGACCCGGTAGAATACCGCATTGTTGGCGTCAACCAAACACAGGTGAACCCGGCTGCAGATATGACCTTCGCCAACGGGCTGCGTTCGTTGCTGCGCCAAGACCCAAACATTATCATGGTGGGCGAGATCCGCGACGGCGAAACCGCCGACCTCGCAGTGCAAGCTGCATTGACCGGCCACCTGGTGTTTAGTACGTTGCACACCAACAACGCCGCCACTTGTCTTCCTCGCCTGCTCGAGATGGGCGTTGAACCATTCCTTATCGCCAGCACTGTGCGCGTGGTCGTTGGCCAACGTCTCGTCCGCCGCCTCTGCCCAGATTGTCGTGAAGAGTACGAGCCCGACGCTGGCATTCTGGAGCGCATCAAAACTACCTTCAATCTGCAAGCCGATTCCTATATACTCATCCACAAGCTCGAGCAAGAGGCGCTCACTGCCGGCATTGGTTCCGAGCGCGGTCACAGCACAGCCACGGGTGAAGGCGCGCTAGCCAAGCTGAGTACAACGGACAAAACGATTAAGCGTCTGTGGGAAGCCCACGATGGCGGTTGCAACAATTGTAACCACAGCGGCTACCGCGGACGCCTGGGCATCTACGAAGTCCTCAGCAACAACCAGTCCATCCAAAAGCGTATTGTCACCAACGCCACGAGCGAAGACCTCGAAGCTCAAGCCATAAGCGACGGCATGGTCACCATGCAAGTAGACGGCTTTATAAAAGCACTGCGTGGGCAAACAACCATCGAAGAGATTATGCGCGTAACCTCATCAGAAAAGTAGGAATCAGTACACTATGCCAGATTTCAAATTTACCGCGCGCCTCCAAAATGGCCAACTCCAAAAAGGCACCATTAGCGCTCGCACCAGGGTGGCTGCCTTGTCGTCTCTGCGCGCCAGGCAATTACAGCCCATCATGGTCAAAGAGGACAAAGGCAAGGGCGGCCTGAGCATGAACATCAAGATACCGGGCATGAGCGGTATCAAGTCCAGAGATTTGGTAATTTTTACGCGCCAGTTTGCCACCATGGTGAATGCCGGCGTGCCGATCTTACGTGCGCTGACGATTCTCAAGGAGCAAAGTGATTCTGTAGCCCTCCAAAAAATACTCGAAACAGTAACCAGCGACGTGGAGGGTGGAGCAAACCTGAGTGATTCTATGGCCAAGCACCCTGCGGCTTTTTCAACCATCTACGTCAACATGGTGCGCGCAGGTGAGGCTGGGGGTATCCTCGACGACGTTCTGAACCGCCTCGCCTTCCAGCAGGAGAAAGACTCCGCGCTTAAGGGCAAAATCCGCGCGGCAATGATCTATCCGAGCGTCGTCGGTGTCGTTACGGCCTTGGCCTTCTTTGTGCTTATGACGTTTATCGTGCCGAAGATCGGCGCCATCCTTACCTCGCTCAGCAGCAGCGCGAAATTACCCATCTACACGAGAGCACTACTCTCTGTAAGTAATACTATGAAACAACCAAGCTTTATTTTCCCGGTGATTGTTGGCCTGCCAATCGCTATTATCCTGTTCCGTCGTTATATCAAAACAGAGAAAGGCCGCTACAAGTGGCACTCACTTCTGCTAAAAATCCCGGTCATTAAAGTGATTATTACCAAAACTGCGATCGCGCGGTTTGCGCGCATTTTCGCCTCGCTGATGAGCGCCGGTGTCTCGATTGTTGAAGCACTGGAGACAACTGCAGGCGCCATAGGCAACGCGGTGATCGAAAAAGAACTAATCAGCTGCTCCAAAGCTATCCAAGCAGGTAGCCAGCTTTCCGCGGAGTTGCAAAAAAGCAAGCATTTCCCGCCAATCGTCTCCCAAATGTTGGCCGTTGGCGAAGAAACCGGACAGACCGACACAATCATCCTTAAAGTTGCAGAATTTTACGAAGAAGAAGTCGACACCGCAGTTGGCGCACTGTCCTCGATTATCGAGCCAGTCATGATAGTTGTCCTTGGTGGTATGGTCGGCCTTATCGCAGTCAGCGTCTTCGGGCCTATCACACAAATCTCCTCCAACGCGGGCAAATAACAAACCCACTGTAGTAAATTCTATTACGCTAATGTCATTGACGTGCCCGTATGTAGCGACTACTATTAGATGTACGCGCTATATATGGTGTTTTGAGAGCAGCACTATAGCGCCAAAGAGATACCGGGGTTCGGAACCCGGCTTCGACAGGGGAAACGTGGTGAGATTCCACACTATGCCGTAACTGCGATGCCAATTGGCGCGGTCATCAAACCGCACGCCAAATTGGACAAGCCAGACTGCCTGTTATCTTTCGATTCTCGAGCAAGGAGCATTGGCGCTGGTTATGCGAGACACCAGAAGTTAACTCCATCCACCTCGAGGTGGTCTTTTTACTATCAAAACGTTCCGTGGCATACGAACGCCGATTTGTTGCTGCCAAAAAACGGATCACAAGGAGGAGTTTCTAGTGAATATCAGCGTAATTAAGCGCGACGGCTCAAAAGCGCCCTACGACGCCAACAAAATTAACAAAGCATTGGAGCGCGCTAGCCGCGGATTGGACGACCAGATTGCCAAGGTAGTACAAATTGCTACCGAAGTCCAGCTCACGCTGTTTGACGGCATTACCACCGAGCAGCTCGACGAAGCAGTGATCCAGACTGCATTGCAGAACATTAAGGATGACCCGGACTTTGACATCATTGCCGCACGCCTGCTGCTCAAAACGATCTACAAACGTGTTTTAGGTGATTACGAGACCGACGAAGAGCTGAAAAAGCTGCACACCGCCCAGTTTTCCGCCTATCTCAAACGGGGGATTACAGACAAACTGCTTGACGAGCGCATGAACGATACACTATTCGACGTAAAGCGCTTGGCGGCGGCCCTTGATCCGTCACGTGACAACCTCATGAAATACCTGGGCGTTATTACCATCAAAAATCGCTACGCCCTGCGGCGCGGCGACGGCGAGCCAATGGAAACACCACAGTTCACCAACATGCGTATCGCCATGGGGCTCAGTCTTAATGAAGCCGACCCTACAGCCGTGGCTCTAGAATTTTACGAGTATATAAGCACACTCGGTTGTAACCCGGCCGGGACCACACGTATCAATGCCGGCGGCTCGTTCCCACAACTCAGTAACTGTTTCCTCATGGAAATTCAAGATGATATGGAATCTATCGCCAAGGGCGTCCGCGACGTCATGTGGATGAGCAAAGGCGCCGGCGGTATCGGCGTGGGCATGACCAAGCTACGAGCCGAGGGCTCACCGGTCAAGAGCACTAACACTGTATCGACTGGCCCAATCCCGTTTATGAACGTCGTTGATGCTGCATTACGCTCGGTGAGCCGCAAGGGCAAAAAGGCCGGTGCCGCAGCGCTGTACATGGAAAACTGGCACGTCAACTTCCCGCAGTTTCTTGACCTCAAGCAAAACTCCGGTGATCCATACTTGCGCACACGTACTGCTAATACGGCAGTTTTCATCAGCGACGAATTTATGAAGCGCGCGGATAAAAACCAGCCTTGGTATTTGTTTGACCCGGCCGAAACGGCTGATTTGTGCGAGTTGTACGGCTCAGCCTTTAGCAAGCGCTACCGCGAATATATTGCGCTGGCCGACGCTGGAAAAATACGTGTCTTTGAAAAAATAAGCGCGCGTAAACAATTCCGGCAAATTCTGATTACGCTACAGGCTACGTCGCACCCGTGGCTCACCTGGAAAGACACGATCAACGTTCGTGCACTCAACAACAACACTGGCACCATCCATTTATCTAATCTGTGTACCGAGATCACCCTGCCACAAGACGCTCAGAACATCGCCGTCTGCAATCTGTCCAGCATTAATCTATCGGTCTACCTTAAGGACGATAAGACCTTTGACTGGACAAGGCTAGAACAGGCCGTGCGGGGCTCGATTCATCAGTTGGATAACTTGGTGGACATCACCAAAACGCCGATTCCCGAGGCCATGCACGCTAACCTACAAAACCGCGCCGTAGGCTTGGGGCTAATGGGTTTTACCGATGTCATCGAAAAACTAGGCTACAGCTATGAGAGCGAGGAAGCCTACGATCTCATAGACCAGCTGACAGAATTTATTAGTTACCACGCTATCGATGCCAGTGCGGAATTGGCTAAAACGCGCGGCAGCTACCCCAACTTTAAAGGCTCAGGCTGGAGCAAAGGACTTGTGCCAATAGACACACTTGATGTGAATGCGCAGGATCGCCGGATAAAAGTAGACGTAACGCGTAAGACCCGCCTAGACTGGGACGTTTTGCGTGCAAAGGTCAAAAAGGGCATGCGCAATGCCACGATTATGGCCATCGCACCAACCGCCAACAACGCCCACGTGTCGGGCACAACGCCAGGACTCGACCCGCAATTCAGTCAAATTTTTAGCCGCGCAACTTTAAACGGCAAGTTTCTGGAGGTAAACGGTAATCTGGTGCGCGACCTCAAAAGACTGGGACTTTGGGACGAGGTCAGGGAAGACGTGCTGCGCTTGCAAGGTGACTTAACGCAGATCGAGGCCATCCCACAACAGCTAAAAAATGTCTACAAAACCAGTTTTCAACTGAGCCCGTACGCCTTCATCGAGGTGGCAGCCAGAGCGCAGAAGTGGGTTGATCAGGCTATCAGCCGCAATATGTATCTGGAGACGCGCGACATCGACGAGATGGCGAATATTTACAGTAATGCCTGGAAAAAAGGTCTAAAGACCACGTATTACTTGCACGTTAAGCCGCGCCACTCAGCCGAACAAAGTACCGTAAAAGTAAATAAAGCGGCGGGGCTCGGACAAAAGAAAACTGGCTTTGGCTTTGCCCGCGCCGCATAGGAGGACATATATGGCAACATCTAAAAACCCGAAGATTCAAAAGCTCGTGGACGAAGTGGAATCATTAGACACTAACGACGAAAACCTGGAAGCCAAATTGCAACAGATAGCCGAAGCCGTGGCTGCCGAGCAGCGAAAAATGCGCTCTGCCATTGTCGCCGTAGACGAGAACAACTTTATTGATCCCGCCGACGCTTTCGCCTGCGAAGGCTGTCAATAACTACCACGTAATAGGAGCTAACAACATGTCACACATACTCGGAACCGGTATTCAAGACGGTTTATTACTAAAGCCCATCCACTATCAATGGGCGATGGATTTATACGAGCAGGCGGTGGCCAACACTTGGTTTCCAAACGAAATCCAGCTTGGCCAAGACCTGTCTGATTGGAAAAAGATGAGCGACGAAGAGCGCCACGCCCTGACGTTTTTGATGAGCTACTTCAACCCGAACGAATTGCTCGTAAACAAAGCACTGGCCTTTGGGGTGTACCCATATGTCAATGCTGCCGAGTGCCATCTGTACCTGGCCAAGCAAATGTGGGAAGAAGCCAACCACTGCATGAGTTTTGAGTACGTGCTGGAGACCTTTCCCATTGACCGCGACAAAGCCTACGCCGCGCATGTTGAAACGCCCAGCATGGCCCGCAAGGAGGCATTCGAGACGAAATTCATACGGCGCATGACAGAGCAAACATTGGACATTACCACCACCGAGGGCAAAAAGGACTTTGTACGCAATTTGGTCGCTTACAACATCATCCTAGAAGGTATTTGGTTCTACAGTGGCTTTATGGTGGCGCTTAGCTTTCGCCAACGCAATCTACTGCGCAATTTTGCCAGTCTGATCGAGTGGGTGGTGCGCGACGAAAGCCTGCACTTAAAATTTGGCATTAACCTCATCTTGACGGTTCTGGAAGAAAACCAAGACTTACAAACTCCCGAGTTCGCTGACGAGATTAAACAGATGATCTTAGACGGCGTAGAGATGGAGGAGGGCTATAACCGCGACCTGCTCCCCAACGGCATTCTGGGCCTTAACAGTGACTACATTAACCAATATGTGAAATACTTGGCCGACCGACGCCTAGAAGAATTAGGCTTTGAACCGCACTACAAAGTCAGCAACCCGGCGAAATGGATGGCCACCGCCAATGATACGCTCCAGCTCGTCAACTTCTTTGAAGCCACTAACACGAGTTACGAAGTGAACACCGGCAAGACCAAGAAGGGCACCAAGTGAGTCGCCGTCACTTTTCTAAAACGCCGCACAGGGGCACGCCCGAAACAGGCGAGATGCTGACCGTCCTGACGCTCTTGGTTGTTGTTGTCGGCGCAATTCTTATCGTCAACCCGTCCTAAAAATTGCTATGCCGGGGTTAAAAAGTTTGAGCGACGTGCACCGCTCTATTGTTGTGCCAGACAAAGCCTCATTCATCAAAAAGCTGGTGGCTTTTTCTGGCCCAGGCTATTTGGTGGCGGTTGGCTATATGGATCCCGGCAACTGGGCGACAGACTTGGCAGGTGGATCAAAATTCGGCTACAGCCTGCTTTTTGTGATATTGCTGTCAAGCGTTTTTGCCATGCTCCTGCAGCACCTGGCAGTAAAACTAGGTATTGTAACGGGGAGAGATTTGGCGCAGATATGCCATGACACTTTTCCTAAGCACATCAATGTCTTTTTGTGGCTGATGGCCGAGGTGATGATTATCGCCTGTGACTTGGCGGAGGTAATCGGCACGGCCATTGCGCTGGAACTGCTGTTTCACATCCCGTTACCCATAGGCGTACTCATTACTGCAGCCGACGTGCTGGTGTTACTGCTTTTACAGAAAAAAGGCTTCCGCTATCTGGAGGCGCTGGTCATAACGCTGATTGTCATTGTGGTGGTATGCTTCGGCCTAGAAATACTCTTTTCACAGCCTGCCATAGCGCCGCTGTTGCATGGCTTTGTGCCAACTACACAACTATTTACGAACCACCAAATGCTGTTAATCGCCGTGGGCATCATCGGGGCCACGATCATGCCGCACAACCTGTACTTGCATTCAGCAGTCGTGCAAACGCGGGCACATGCCACGACCACAGATGGCAAGAGAGAGGCCATACGCTTTGCGACGATCGACTCCACGCTTGCGTTATCGGTAGCTTTTTTGATTAACGCCGCGATATTAATTCTGGCTGCTGCGGTGTTTTATGCAAACGGCCATCATATGATCGCCGAGATCAACCAAGCCTATGACATACTCACTCCGCTGCTGGGTATTGGCGTTGCCGGAGCGGTGTTCGCGATTGCGCTGCTGGCTTCGGGGCAAAACTCAACCGTGACCGCAACACTTGCCGGGCAAGTTATCTTGGAAGGTTTTTTGCACATTAGGCTTAAGCCGTGGGTCAGGCGATTAGCTACGCGAGCTTTGGCGATCATACCGGCAGCGTGCATTGCTTTGCTACACGGTGGTTCCGGCCTTTCCAGTTTACTCATCTTAAGCCAGGTGGTATTGAGTATGCAGCTTCCGCTGGCAATTTTTCCACTGGTGGCCCTGACGAGTAGTAAGAAACACATGGGCACATTCGCCAATCCGGTATGGCTCCAGATCGTGACGTTTGGAGTAGGAGGTATCATTATCGGCCTTAATGTGTGGCTCGTGTTCCCGCTTATGCTAAAATTGTTGACTTTATAATAAGCATAAGAAATAATACTTCGTATGGACTAGCAGCATCCCGCTGTGAATAAACTATTAAGAGAGGGAAGACAATTAGCATGAGCAAACAACTGAAAAAAAGTAATTCTGCAGGATTCACACTTATCGAGCTGTTGATCGTGATCATCATCATCGGTATCTTGGCGGCTATCGCGTTTGTCGCGTACAGCGGCTCGCAAAACAAGGCCCACAAGGCTGATGCGCAATCAACGCTTTCGGAAGTTCGCAACAAGCTTGGCGAGTACAATGCCGACAACAGCAACTACCCAGTCAACATAGCCGGAGTTGACGCTTGGATGGCGAGTAGCGCCGGTGGCAACAACACAACATTGTCCACCAAATTCGTTGCCCCAGACTACACCTACACCGCCACTCCAAGTGGTTGTGACAACGGCGCCGGTGGCGACTGTACTGGCTACACTGCGGTTGCTAAGGGAACCATCTTCGGTGGCGCATCACCAGCCGACGACATTACGGTCACGAATTAATCTGACCGACTAGCACGGCGCAGATACATAATCAGTAAAACCGCTTGGGGAAAACCTCAAGCGGTTTTATAATACCCACAGGATGTTCCGACGCATACAAGACCGGGCGGCGACAAAAACAAAACATACGCCAAAAAACGATGGGTTTACGCTCATCGAGCTATTGGTGACCATCCTTGTGCTTGGCATTGTGATCAGCAGCCTGAGCGGCTTGTACTACGTCATGCAGATCACCGAAGTCCAAAGCCAGCACTATGATCTAGCCGTGCGGGCAGCGCGTACCGAAATCGAAGACCTGCGTAACAACGGCTATAATTCCTTGAACCCTGGAGGCACCATCGACTTTACCGCTAGTTTGCCAGCATCGCTGCCGCGCGACAAAGTGGGGACCGTAGCAATCAGCCAGCCACTGTCCGAACTCAGGCGTGTCGATGTTACCATTACCTATACTGATTACAAAAAATCGCAAACGATCACGTTAAGTTCCGACATAGGCATAATCGGGCTAGGGCAGGGGCAATAGATGAAGAAAAATGCAGAAGGCGGTTTTACCTTGGTCGAACTGCTCGTGTCGATGATTATCATGAGTATCCTGTCGCTGTCGCTCGCGAACTTTATTACGACGTGGCTCCAGGCGTCGTCTTTGTCGCAAAACCGCACCATTCTTTTGTCTAACGCCGAAAGCGCGCTGGACACCTTAGCGAACGACATCCGACTTTCCGGGAGTGTCGACCAAAATAATCGCTGGTCGGATGCATACGGCCCCAGTGGCCCATACAGCTGGTCGTCCGCCAGCCAGACGCTCGTGCTGGCCAAAGCCGCAGAAGACAGCAGCAAAAATATCATCTTTAGCGACCCGGCAAAATACATTAGCCAGAAAGACGACGAAGTGTACTTCTTGTCTGGGACGACATTGTATCGCCGCACACTCAAGTCAACAGACGCAACTGATGCAGCCGTTACTACCTGCCCGCCGGCTAGTGCAACCGCGGCATGCCCGGCAGACACCACAATCGCCACGGGCGTAACTAATTTTTCGGTTTCATATTACGATGCCAACGAGTCGATCGTCACTCCTTCCGAGGCGCGATCGGTGCAATCCGCAATAACCCTATCTTCCAAACAAGGCGGTAAGACGATTAGCGCGAGTTATACAACAAGGATGGTATTCCGCAATGAGTAAAATATCGGCCAACGATTCCGAAGAAAGAGGCTGGTTCTTGGTCTCGGCGGTGATTATGATTTTATTCCTGACAATCATAGGCTTTTCGATCGCCCAATTAGTTGCCCTGCAGTACCAGCACACCAAGCGAGAGTCGTTCGATCAAAATGCCCAGTTGGTTGCCGAAGCAGCCATCGAGCAGTCGGTTCACCAACTCAATACCGACGACACATTTGCCGGCTACGCATCGTCACAACAATTCTTTAGCAACGGCACTCAGGGCAGGGCTACGTTTACGTCAACGGTCACCACGAACGCCGACGGGACGTCAAAAACTATTGTTGCAATTGGCAACGTCTACAAAAGGAGCGGCGATGCCACGCCGTATCTTACAAGAAAGGTGCGGGCAACCGTCGTCGGTACCGGCAGTAGCGGCTATTCAGTCCTGACTGGACCAGGCGGACTTATCCTGGGCGGCAGCGCCAATATTATTAATTCCGATGTGTACGTGAGCGGCACAATTACCCTAAACGGGGCGTCCAAAATCGGTACGTCCACTAACCCAGTTAACGTATTTGCAGCCAACAATGCCTGTCCTACCGGTGCATCGCCTGGCCCGACATATCCACAGGTTTGTGCAGGCACCCAGCCGATAACAATGGCGCACAGCACAAACATCTATGGGTCTGTCTGCGCTACCGGGCAAACCAGCACTGGCCCGAACAACAATATACAACCAGGCACTACTGGTGCTGGCCTAGAGGTCGGCTGCGTCGCGCCGGTGACATCACCGCCGACATACGATCGCCAGGCGCAAATCAATGCCGTTACCACTACGGCCGCAGGCACAAGCAATACGTACGTATGCAATAGCTCCCCGTTTAACCGAACATGGCCGAACAACCTAAAACTGACGGGCAACGTC
The DNA here is from genome assembly GCA_964508535.1 of uncultured Candidatus Saccharibacteria bacterium. Taxonomy (GTDB): domain Bacteria; phylum Patescibacteriota; class Saccharimonadia; order Saccharimonadales; family UBA4665; genus PMNU01. The sequence continues at coordinate 53,217 of CAZDTZ010000001.1, read as the reverse complement.
GGCGTGGGCGGTAGCTGCAACGTCACCGTTAATGGCAACGCGTATATTACGGGCAATCTTACGATTAACGGTTCTTCGAAGATGATCGTTGCCAACAGCCTTGGCGCAACCCGGCCGGTTATTATCGTGGATGGCACGATCACCGTTGCTGGCTCGGCTGCCATGATTGCCAACAGTAGTGGTACTGGCATCGAATTCATAAGCTTTAAGAGTACTGCGCCGTGTAATCCTGGCTGCACAACCGTCACTGGCAACGATCTGAAAACCTCGCAGGCACTCCAAACAATAAGTGTTGGAGGTGCGGTAAACCTACCGGGCATGGTATTTGACGCCTACTGGAGCAAAGTTTCACTTGCCGGTAGTGGCAACGTTGGTGCAGCCGCCGGACAGACCGTCGACTTAACGGGGGCGGGTACGGTCATCTTCGGCACCACGCTCACATCTGGATCAAAAACCTGGACAATCACCAGCTATCAGCAGCTCTTCTCGCCATAATAACTGTGCGGAAAAGTATTCCTGGACATCTTAAATAGTGCTATACTTTTTCTAAAGACTACGCTTATGCTTAGACGGGTGACATGAAAAAGACTACAAAGAGTGTGAAAACGTATTTCTTCGAGGACAAGCCCTTATTTGGGTTGGATGTTGGCCATCATATGCTGCGGGTTATGCAGTTTGAGATGGGGCACAAGCTGCCGACACTCAAGGGATATGGAGCAATCGCGTTTGACCCTGAGGCGATCATAGACGGCGTCATCGTAAAGCCCGAGCTGATAGCAAAAGCCTCAGTAAAACTTTTTAAGGAAGAGCTCATTGGTCAGATCGACACCGACCGGGTGGCCGTTTCGCTGCCAGCCAGCCGTGCGCTCACCAGAGCAGTCCGCCTGCCCAAACTGAGTGCCAAAGACATTGACGAAGCAGTCCAAACTGAGATAGAGCAGTACATCCCCAACCGCAGCGACGAGCTCTACGTAGATTACACAACTATCCGTGAAGATGAAGAAGGCATGGACATCTTCATCGTTGCCATGCCCAAGAGAATCGTGGACTCATACCTGGTACTTACACGCATGCTTGGGCTTGAAGCGGTGTTGCTTGATACCGCCATTGGCGCAAACTCCCGATTATTTTCGCGCGATAAAGAGAGTGACGTGCCCTCTGTGTTGGTTGACTTCGGCACGGAGAGCGCCGATATTACAGTGTTTGACCATGGCGTCGTGGTAACCGGTACCGTAGGTTTCGGCGGAGATAGCATTACCGAGACCATCGCTCGGGCGTTGCGCGTAAACGCCGACGAAGCGCTCATCGTAAAGGCTAAATACGGGCTATCTACCAGTACATTGCAAGCGCAGATTGTAGCCGCAGTAGAGCCTGCGCTGGAGCTGCTTATAAAAGAAATCCGCCGCACAATACGCTACTACGAACAACGCTACACCAAGGAACCACCGATCGGCCAAATTGTCATTATGGGCGCAGGCGCTAACATGCCAGGGCTCGCCGACTATCTAACCGAAAAACTGCGTTTACCCGTACGCTCCTTTGGCCCAGCGGGCCATATATTATTTGGCGCGCTACCTCACTTCAAAAATGCTGACCGCATGTCGTTTGTTACCGTCGCTGGGCTTGCCACTACGAGCCCTGGAGAGATTTTCGTATGATTAACCTGCTGCCCCCGGAGTTCAAACAAGACTACCGCTACGCCCGGCACAACCGCAGGCTTGTCCGCTGGTCACTCGCCTTTGTACTCGCTATTGTCGGGGTGGCGGTTATCACGGGGAGTGGCTTGCTGCTCATGCAAAATTCCATCGGCACATACAACAAACGTATCGACGGAGTACAAAGCCAACTCACCAGCCAAAACAGCACAGGCGTACAAAAACAAGTGTCCGACATCTCCAATAACCTCAAGCTAATGGTACAGGTGCTGTCAAAAGAAATCCTGTTCTCTAAACTTTTAGCTCGGCTCGGTACGACAACTCCTTCAAATGTCATACTCACTAACTTGTCGATCTCGCAGACCCAGAGCGCCATCGACATAACCGCCCAGACCAGCAGCTACAATGCTGCAACACAGTTGCAAATCAACTTGGCAGATCCAGGCAACCAAATATTTTCTAAGGCTGATATTGTCAGCATAAGCTGCGTTACTGGCACGGCAGCCACAAACACCGACTATCCATGTACAGCCAGCATACGAGCACAATTTACCAGCAACAACCCCTTCCTGTTTATTAATTCCGGGAAGGCAGGCACATGATCACAAGCAAAAGATTACACTACGCACTGATTGCCGTGCTTGTACTTCTGACTATAGGCATGTTGTTGAGCGTGCGCCAAGCGAATATTTTGCTTGAAGGCAAGTCAAAAACCTTGGTAAGTCTCAAGGCAAAGAGCCTGGCAATGGCCGGCCAGCAAACCCAGATTGCTAAAGATAAGGCCGACATCGCCACCTACGCCGAGCTCAACGACATCGCCAAGAATGTCGTGCCACAAGATAAAGACCAGGCACAGGCCGTGCGGGAGATTGTCAATTTGGCCGCCCAAAGTGGTATTAAACAGTTAAGCTCGATTGGTTTTCCACCTTCAACGCTTGGTGGCGCCAAAGTAAAGACCCCTGGTGGCCTCACGCAGGTCACCCCAATAAAGGGCATACATGGTGTATACGATCTGCAGATTACCGTCACACAGGCCACGACCGACCTCGTGCCTTACAGCAGCTTTATCACGTTCTTATCCAAACTAGAGAACAACCGCCGGACCGCCCAGGTAAGCAGCATCAACGTCCAACCAGACCAAAAGAATCCTAACCTCACCGCCTTTACTTTAGTAATCGACGAGTTTATAAAGCCATGAACATAGATACACTCCGAGAACAGTTGCGGCCTATATCCAAACGTATTGCGCACTTCCGAATATTGATTTGCATAACACTCGTGGTCATTGCCTACGGATTTATCATCTTGCGCATCAACACGCTCAGTAATGCTCAGCCAAATCAGAGCACCATCGCCTCACAGGCTACTTCGTCTGAGCCGCACATTGACCAAGCAACGATCAACAAGGTAAAACAACTCCAGGACAACAGCGTCAACGTCCAGGTACTCTTTAACCAATCACGACAAAATCCGTTCCACGAGTAAATTTTGCTTGACGACAGTGTAGCGCTACGGCAAACCTGTTATATGTAGAAAAAAAGCGTACACTGAGGATATCAAGCTAAATTGGGGGTATATATGGGCAAGTACAGCATTTACAGGGGCGCAATCCAGGCACGTGCCAAGGCACGAACAGTTATGACAACGGCGGCGTTACTAGTAACAGGGATTGGTGTGGCAGTCGCCCTGCCTTTGGCGGCTCACGCCGATAGCAACATTCAGAACTTTGAAAGTTCGACTTACACTGTTGGCAACATTAATGGGCAAGATGGCTGGACGGCCACTGGCTCGGCTGGCCTGGGCTGCGCTATATACGACGAGGGTGTCGTCGCCAATACCTACGGCTATCCATCATTCAACAACCAGACCTTTAGGATTTCTGATGCCGTAACAAGCGGCTGTTTTGGCGACCAAGCATTTGCAAAACCACTCACTAATGCAGTTGGAGAAGTCGATTCTACCAATGGAACATACTCAGCAGGTGCTCTGCAACATCACTTTGAGATGCAGTTTGATATTGCTTCGGCCGTGCCGGGCGCGCAACAGCCAGGGATGCACATGTCCGTATCACCTGACAGAGGTGATGGTTCGCGCATGAGTTACGTGCGCTTTGAAGATGGCGCAACTGGGCTGGATGTGTTCTTTGACGACGTACAAGGAACGACAAACCCTGCCAACTTTGTCGAGACACAAGTTGCAACTGGGCTAAACAGAGCTGCCCCGCACACCGTAAAACTAACGCTCGACACGCTCGACGGCCCATCGAACGATGTCGTAAGAGTCTGGATCGACGGCAGCCTGAAGGCTACGGGAACAAGCTGGGAAAACTACTACCGCTACGACTCCGAGTCTGTCGCAGAACAGTCACCTCGAATTGTAAAAACCGTTGAGTTCCGCGAGAGCGGCACCGCTAACCCAGCTGATGCTGGCAAAGGCTTCTTGATCGACAACCTTACTTTGCTTTCGGGAGCGACTCCAGCAAACCTCCCAACCAGCAAGGACCAATGTGTCAACACTGGCTGGAAGGGCTATGGCACAACCTTCAAGAACCAGGGCGACTGCGTAAGCTTCGTCGCTACTGCGGGTAAGAATCAGCCCAGCGGCCACTAAAACCCCTTTGCCGGCAGTACTGCTGGCAAACAAATAGCACCGGCAACCCGTCGGTGCTATTTGTTGCATACTGTCCTAGGTGTTTGCGAGTAGTAAGCGCGCCCAGCCAATGCTACAATTGACCTATTATGCTCATGCTGAATTTCTTCTCTTGGTGGTACGGACGTGGTTGGGCAACGGCCCTTCAGGACACGCGAAAAAACATAGCGCACGTGTCCGACGCATTTTCGGTTGCTATCTTGCTACGCACGCTGTTCTCACCTTGGCGTCGGATTATTAGCTACCCGGGGTCAGGGCTGAGCGCCCATCTTCGAGCCGCAGCAGACAATGCGATCAGCCGCATCATCGGCTTTTTTGTACGCATCTTTGTGTTGTGCGCGGCAACAATTTTTTTATTACTCCTAGTACTTATTGGGATCGTTGAACTTATTATCTGGCCAGCTCTGCCTTTTGCCGCTGTTGGGCTCATAGTGTGGGGGATAGTCTAGATGGAGACGCTCAACCTCAAAACCGTTCGCGCACAGTGCGCACGCTTTGGAAAACAAATCGGCTCTGCGGGATATATCGTTGCCTTGGCGCTATGGATTCTGTTAGGGGCAGGTGGTATTTCGCTGGTTGCGTCTGGCCATCGGTATGGGTTTAGCCTAGGCGGTATTGCCTTATTTGCTTTGATGTTTGCTATCTGGTGGAAGCGAAGCCTGTCGGTTATCCCCGTCGCTGGCTCAGAGCTCAACGACCGACTATCTATCGATGTACTTGTGCATCTCAGGCCATCAGTCGAGTACAATCCGCATGAACTGTGGGAGGCCATCAAAGACGACTGGCAAGTCAGTTTTCTGTGCAACCATCTATTTGTACATCCGGACGACATAAGTGAGCTTCTCAAAAGTGACGAACACTTGCTGCTTAGTGCTATCTGGCCACAGGCGTTGCGCTTGGCCGACAGGACACATTGTGCGGCTGTTGAGCCAGGCCATATTGCCACCGCGCTAGTCCTGGCTTCGGCCGAGGTCAATCACGCGCTTACCCGGCACAAGTTGCATAGCAGTGACGTGGAAGCCGTGATGGACTGGCTTGGCCGCGGCCTAGCGATCATACGGCGTGAGAAGCCGCGTTTTGGCGGTCTCGGCCGCGACTGGGCGAATGGCTTCACCCCGCAGCTCGAGCGTTTCGGCTACAACATATCACTCGCTATTGAGCGCTACAACATACCGATAGGTACGCTTGGGGACAGCGACGGCGTCAACGCGATCAAAACCGCCTTTAGCCAAGGCGCGTCAGCAGTGGCACTTATTGGCGCAGATGGCATTGGCAAAACAAGCCACGCCTACGCCTTAGCTCAGAGCCTCTTGGCCGAGACTAAAGACCGCAAATTGGAACACCACCAAATTGTCGAACTAGACCCATCGTCAATAATCTCTGCGGCGCAGCGCCCAGGCGAACTAGAATACATCGTGACAATGCTGCTCAACGAGGCTGCTCATGCCGGCAATATCATCTTGTTTATGGACAACGCGCAACTCTTCTTCCAGGATGGCAATGGTTCGTTCAATGCCACTCAGATATTGCTGCCAGTTGTGCAGTCGCATGCCATCCAGTTCGTGCTGACACTCACACCCAGCGACTATCAACGCCTCAAGACCGCCAACTCGGCCTTTGCGGGCCTGCTCACACCAGTGGTGTTGCGAGAGCCCAACCAAGCGCTCACATTAGAAGTCCTCACCAGCAAGGCGAGCCAAATGGAGCTAAAGCACCAACTACTCATTACCTATCCCGCACTCAAGGAAACCTACCGGCTGAGCGGACGCTACGAGCAAGACTTTGCCTATCCGGGCAAGGCTGTCCGCTTACTCGAACAGTCGCTCACCCACGCACAGCACGATATTGTATCCCCTGAATCAGTCCAGGCCGCAATCGAACAAATGACTGGCGTCAAAACGGGTGCAGCCGCACCAATAGAGACCGACCAACTGCTCAACCTGGAAGACAGAATCCACGAACGCATGATCAACCAATCTCGTGCGGTTAGCGTAGTCGCCAACGCCCTGCGGCGGTCGCGCGCTGGCGTTTCCAGCCCCAACCGGCCAATCGGGAGCTTCTTGTTCCTTGGCCCAACTGGCGTCGGTAAGACAGAACTTGCCAAATCAATCGCCGCGACCTACTTCAACGACGAAGACAATATGATCCGCCTAGACATGAGCGAATATCAGCAGGCAAGCGACGTGAGCCGCCTGCTGGACAGCAATGGTAGCCTCTTTCTGAAGATGCGTGAGCGGCCATTTAGCGTGTTACTACTCGACGAAATCGAAAAATCGCACTCCAACATTCTCAACCTTCTTTTGCAAATGCTCGACGAGGGCAAACTCACAGATGGTAGCGGCAGGGTCGTATCGTTTAAGGACGCGATTATCATCGCCACCAGCAACGCTGGTGCAGCAGCTATACGCCAACACATCGAGCAAGGTGAGCAACTCGAAAGCTTCGAACGCCAATTTGTTGATGATCTCATTACCAGCAACCAGTTTAAGCCAGAACTCCTCAATCGCTTTGACGAAATTGTACTATTCCGCCCGCTCAACGAAGACGAACTCGGCCAAGTTGTGCGGCTGATGCTCGGTGGAACAAATAAAGCGCTTGCAACACAAAACATCCGTGTCGAGCTAACCGACGCGGCTGTTGCCAAAATTGTTGCCGTAGGCAACGACCCACGCCTCGGCGCCCGGCCAATGCGCCGCGCCCTGCAGCGGGCTGTAGAAGACACTGTCGCCCAAAGAATCCTCAGGGGTGAGGCCCAGGCAGGCGACACTATCACCCTCGATGCCGGAGACTTAACGGTTTAACGGAGTAGCATGGTATGGCGACTTACCTAACAGACCAACGTATCGACCACTACATCGCAGGATTACCCGCATGGCAGCAACACGTTTGCCAACAAGTACGCAGTTGTGTGCATGCAGCCGACCCTGAAGTCAGCGAAACAATTAAGCGCACCGATCGGCCATACTTTGTGCTTCAGGGCAATATTTGCGCTCTACTCGGGGCCAAGGATCACCTCAGCATTTTTATCTACGACCCGATTGCGCCAGACCCGCAACGCCTTATTAATCAGGGAAAAGACAACCTGACCGCCCGCGCGATCCAGATCCACGAGGGTGAAACCATTAATCAGCAAGCGCTCCTAAATCTTTTTAAAGCCGTCATAGCAAACAATCGCGCCGGCGGCTGGCGCAAGCTACAGGCGCAATGAGCGGGCAGCTACCCAGTCTTTTGCGCCGGCGGCAAACATCGCTATCTGCAGGCCTTTTTTCCAATTTTCGATTACTTCGATTACCGCTTCGGCTGAGTCCATGGCCGGCGCCAAAAAGGGCGTTGCCGCAGAAAAGAGATCAGCTCCCAGGGCATGCGCTTTCAGGCCGTCGAGTGGGCTGCGAACACCGCCGCTGGCGATGACCAATTGGCTCTTCGTGATTTTAGCCTGGGCGCACTGGATAACCGCTTGGTCGGTAGGTATGCCGAATGTCTTGAACCAGCGCGCAAAATCGTCGTTATGCGAACGCTCAGCCTCGACCCAGGCGTACGACGTACCGCCCACACCGGCTACGTCAACCGCCTGGACGCCAACATCGAATAACATCCGGGCAACATCGCCCGAGATACCATGCCCAACCTCTTTTACGAACACCGGCACGCCCACGCTTGCAACCAGCTTCTGTATCTTCTCGAGCAAACCCCTAAAATCGGTGTCGCCGCCAGGCTGCAAGGCCTCCTGGAGCGGATTAAGGTGCAGGTAGAGCGCGTCAGCCTGTACCATGTCGACCACTTTGCGGTAGCTCTCAACGCCGTGGCCATAGTCGAGCTGTACCGCGCCCATATTGGCAATGATGCAGGCCGTGGGGGCGTGCTTGCGGACCAGTTCAAAGGTGTCTTTGGCGTCCTGCTTTTCCAGCCCAATACGCTGGCTGCCCAGGGCCATGGCCACGCCGCAACGCTCGGCTGCAATAGCCAGGTTAGTATTGATAGCACGCCCGTGCTCCGAACCACCGGTCATCGAGGCAATAATCAGCGGCATCGCCAACCTTTTGCCGCAAAGCTTAAAAGACGTATCCACATCGCCCAGTGCCAATTCTGGCAGCGCAGTGTAGGGCAGATGATACGCTTCAAACACTGCATCTTCCGCCTGAGAACGCGGGTCCAGACATAGCCGGATGTGGTCGCCCTTACGCGCCTGGATATCATCAAGGTTGTGGCTTTTGTTTGCGGTCATATTTTATAAGTATAGCTCGTACGAATGGGTTTATTGAGGACTATCTTCGTCCCACGGGCGTTGGGCGATCAACTTTGCTCGCGAAGAAATAATTTCTTTAGTGGCCGCACCCGAACCCATATATTGATTCGGTAGGTACGTTTCGTTATATGCAAGAATAATCCAACCTTGTCCTTGGTACTCTTCTAAAAGTTCACCCTGCCCAAAGCACTGACGTGTATTTCGAGCGTTCGCTGTGCCAGGGCATACAACGTAGCCACTAACCACGTTAAGGCCGCCTTGTTTTGTTACACCTCGCAACGTCCTGAATAAACGAGCGGTGACTGCTCGAGAGAAGACGTGCGCCACTTCATTTGCTAGAACAATATCAAATGAAGTGCCCGAAATAGGCGGCTGAAGCAAATCTCCTTCTAAGAATGTACATCGATCTGCTACGCCTTCGGCCTCTGCGTAGCGGCGTGCTGCCTCGACCTCCTCGCCTCGCATATCAACACCAGTAACTTCATGTCCTAAACGAGCCAGAAACACTGAGTTACGTCCAGTCCCAAAACCAGCGTCAAATATTGAACGTGGCACTTCCGGCTCAAGCATATCAGCCAACTCACGTACCACGTCAACTGGCGGGAGACTAAAGGGAAGGTGTATTTGTGTCATAAATGTCAAACTAAGTTAATAATTATATAACATCTCTTACTTCTTATGTCAATTTATAGCGCTCGTGCTACACTGGAATAAAGGGGGATTATGACAGAGAACGCACACGATTTTACTGGTTTGCAGGCGCTATTCTTTAACGGGACGCTTAGCAAGTCGCCCGAGAAAAGCCATACCGACCTGCTGATCAAAATTAGCACCGACATCATGGAAAAACACGGTGTCAAAACCGAGGTTATCCGTACCATCGACCACGACATTGCCACTGGCGTCTGGCCAGACATGCGTGAGCACGGCTGGAAAAGCGACGAGTGGCCGGAGTTGTACAAAAAAGTGCAGGCTGCCGACATCTTGGTCATCGCTGGCCCAATTTGGCTTGGCGACAACAGCTCGCAAACAAAAGTACTCATCGAGCGCTTATATGCTTGCTCGAGCGAGCTCAATAAAGCTGGCCAATACGCTTTTTACGGCAAAGCCGGTGGCTGCCTCATTACTGGCAACGAAGACGGCATCAAGCACTGTGCCATGAATGTTTTGTACAGCCTGCAACACTTGGGGTACACCATCCCGCCGCAAGCAGATGCTGGTTGGATTGGCGAGGCTGGCCCCGGCCCCAGTTACGGTGACGATCGCCCAGATGGCACAAAAGTAGGCCTCGACAACGACTTCACCAACCGCAACACCACCTTCATGACCTGGAACCTCATGCACCTCGCCAAAATGCTCAAGGACGCCGGTGGCATCCCGGCGTATGGCAACCAGCGCAGCAAATGGGATGCTGGCGCCCGCTTCGACTTTACCAACCCCGAGTACCGCTAAGTCGCCAATAATTTTGCTATACTTTTACAATGACTCAAATCCAAGATCTCGAAAAACGCGTCCGCGACCTCTACGGCAAGCGTGACCCTGAAGCTACTGACTGGTCGTCGTGGCTATTTTGTAACCACGTGTTTGCGGTGGCCGACTACGCCGAGAAACTCGCCAAACGTTTTGGCGCGCGCGAAGACCTAGCACGCGCCGCTGGCATGCTGCACGATGTTGCCGACGCTGTCGGGCAGCAGCGGGGCACCGCGCATGAACAAAAAAGCCTGGAGATTGCCCGTGACCTAATGCAGCAATGTGGCTTTAGCAAGGAAGCTGTCGCGGTAGTCGCCGACGACGCAATCCGTTGGCACAGTTGCCACGGCGACGACCGGCCGAAAAGCTTGGAAGGTAAAATTCTCGCTACGGCCGATTCGATGGCACACCTGCAGACCGAGTTTTACGTGTTCGCCACCTGGAAATTTGGCGAACAAAAACGTGCTTACGCCGAGATTAAGGCCTACGTGCTGGAAAAAATCGACCGCGACCTCAACGTCAAAATCATGTTCGACGAAGTACGCGAAGAGTGCCGGCCAGACTACGAACACCTGAAAGTACTTTTTAGCCGATAAAATAAATAAAGGAGGGGCCATGCACACACTCATCATTGGCGGCAGCCGCGGAATTGGTTGGGAACTGGCAGTTTTGTACGCCAAAGAAGGCGACACGGTCACGGTCACCGGCCGAAAGGCTCCAGACAAACAGCATGCACGCATCACCTTCCAAAAGCTCGACCTTTCGGTTGCGGATTATGCGGCCAAAATCAAAAACTGCACCGACAAGCTCCCGGACATCGACCGCTTCGTCTACGCACCTGGCTATTTTCAGGAGGGCACAATTACCGATTTGAGCGAAGCGGAAATCCAAGACATGGTGCAAGTTTGCGGCACAGGCTGTATTTTTGCCGCCAGAGACATCTTGCTTAAACAAGGTAAGCTTGCCGAGTGTATTGTAATCACCTCAACAAGCCAGTGGACGCCCCGTGAAAAAGAATCGATCTACAACTTTGCCAAAGCCGGTGTTGGCCATTTTGCCAATGGCCTATCGCTGGACAAGCGCGTAGGAAAAATGCTGGTCGCCGGGCCAGCTGGCACTAATACCGCTTTCTACGGCAACAGAACAAGTGTTGATACGTCCACTTTTCTCAACCCGGACTGGGTTGCGCGCCAAATATACGAGCAGGCAAAAGGTGACTACCAGTACAAATTCGTCAAAATTTTACGCGACCCTGCGACCGTCGAAGTCGCTGGAGTCCGCTTAACCTAGTGTCTGGGGCGTATAATACGAGGGCTATGCCCTTACGCATGAATCAAACTGTGCTGATGTCTGGAGCCGAATACTTCGATGTCGTCGACCTTAACCCGTATTCGCACCAAATTGACACCATCGACCGCGCGCTGGCCATAGCCCAGCACAAAGGCATCGCCGATGCACTCAAGCAGGCTGGCGTCGAGATTATCAAGATTGACGCGCCCGCCAACTGCCAAGATGGCATTTTTACAGCCAATTGGGCCTTTTGCCATGGCGATACTGCCTTGATGGCCAGCCTGCCTGGGCCGCGCAAAGGCGAAGAGCCCTATGCCGAAAAAGCGCTCCGCGAAATGGGTAAGCGCATCATTAAAGCGCCGTATCGCTTTAGCGGCCAAGGCGACAACTTGGTTTGCGGCAAATACTTATTTGCTGGTGGCGGCTACCGTACCGACTCACGCATGCATCAGATACTGGCACAAACCTTTGACTTCGAAATTATTAGCCTAGAGGCACTCCCCGAATTGGACAAGAACAACAAACCCGTAACCAATGCACTCTCTGGCTGGCCAGATAGCTTTTTCTACGACATCGACCTTGCCATTGCCGTGCTGCGCGACGACCTTATTGGCTGGTGCCCCGAAGCCTTAACGCCTGCCAGCCAGCAAAAGATCCGCGCGTTGCCCATCAAGAAGATAGAAGTCTCGTTGGAGGAGGCTCAAAAAGGATTGGCTTGCAATCTGGTGTCGACAGGCAAAACAGTGATCATGAGCGCTCATGCACCAAAATTCCGGGCTGCCATTGAAACCCACGGCCTCAGTACCCTTACGCCAGAGACTGCAGAACTTGCCAAAGGCGGTGGCGGCATCCGCTGCACCACGCTGACACTCTAAGCGTCACCCCTGAGCTTCAAACTATTCACAACGTACTTACCAATCATGTCGAACTCGAGGTTTACCGCGCCGCCGACCTGCAACGATTCCAATGTGGTGTGCTTGAGAGTGTGTGGGATGAGCGCGACCGTCAATACATTGTCCTCTACGGCGGCAACGGTCAGCGATACTCCATTCATCGTAACTGAGCCCTTGTAGATAACTAGGGGCTTGTCTGCAGGTGAAAAAGCAATGCTCAGGCGCCAGCCGCTGGCGTCGGTGTCGATGGCCCGCACCGTGCCAATGCCGTCCACGTGCCCCTGCACAAAATGCCCGCTAAAGCGGTCGGCCATGCCCATGGCTCGCTCCAGATTGACCTGCTCCGGCAGACTGCTGCCAAAAGCGGTTCTATTAAGCGTTTCGGGGATCAGCACACAGTCATACTCGCTGTCGCGCAGTGCGGCCACGGTGAGACAGGCGCCGTTGGTAGCGACCGACTCGCCAAGCTGCAGGTCGTCCCAGCCGCGGGGCCTTTGGAAGGTCAACGTCAGACCACCTTTACTCTTTTTGCTGCGCACGATGCTCGTAGTGTCGGTGATAATACCTGTAAACATGGCCGGTGTCTCTCGCCTTACCTTATAGGTGGCCTATTGGGCCTTAAGCCAATCGCGAGCCGCTGCTTCGTCGGCCCTCATGGCCGTCTGCAACTCTTCCGTAGAAGGAAAGGTTTTGTTGCTGCGATGGTGGCGCTGGACGTCGACCGTTAGCTTTAGACCATAGTAATCTTCGTCAGGGACATCCAGGATATGCGCCTCAACGCGGCGACCCACGTCGCTCATAGTAGTCGGTGTGCCGATAAAAATAAGAGCAGGCCTATGCGTATAATATTCGCCCAGGTCGGCAAACCCGAAGTACACGCCGTCTGTCAGTTCGGTTGGGATGATGATATTCGCTGTTGGATATCCAAGTTTTCGGCCGTTGCCGGCAAATGGTAGGGTTATTCCGCTCAGTTTTACAGGTAATTTGTTGTCACTCATGCACCCAGTGTACAGCTAATTGCCCTAAACCGTAAAAACCCGCGTCTGCTTGTGGCAAAAATAACAATACATATTAAAAATTTCACTGCCCACCAGAAGCGCAACACGCTATAATTGCCACACGATTAGGGAGCATGATGACGCGCGCACGTACACAGACTACCTCGACTATTTTGGTAGTCGAAGATGACACAAAGCTCAGCGAGCTGTACCAAACACTCCTGCGACAGGCTGGCTACACGGTTCATATTGCACACGACGGCCAGGAAGCATTGCTGGTAGCCGACGTGGCCGACCCCGCACTTATCTTGCTCGACTTACGCATGCCCCGCATGGACGGCCTCGAATTTCTACGTCACTACGATCTCAAACAAAAACACCCTAGCGTGAAAGTCATTATCTTTAGCAATTACGACCTCGAAAAGGAGGTCGACGAAGCCTACCGCCTGGGCGCTGAACACTACATTGTCAAAAAATGGGTTTCACTGAGAGAACTACTCCAAATTGTCGAGAACGCCTTGGCCGACCGCTAATCTGGCGCAATCATAGCCAAATTTTGGAAGCTGTCTTCGCCCAATAAGCGCTCGAGCTTGAGCTTGTCCAACGTGTACGTGTGGGCGCTGTATTTGAGCACCTTTTGGCGCTTGAGTTTGCTGAGCTCGGTGGTGGTAGTTTCGCGTGTCAGGCCCACTAAGCTGGCGATCACGGTATGCGTCAGCGACAGCTCGATGATAAACAGGCCGGGGCGCATTTCACGGCCATACCGAAACAACAAATAATACAGGGTGAACATGATTTTCTCACGGGCACGCGACTGCTCCAACGCCGTAACGCGCATGAGCGTGCTAACGTAATTTGTGGCGTAATAGTTGAGCATACATTCCGTTGATTCTGGCTTCGCAGACATTATCCGACGGACGTCATCCCGCGCCACCATCAAGATCTCGCAGTCAGTCAGAGTTTCGTAATAATAAAGCGTTGTTGAAGCTTTTCTAAACAACCACGACGTTGGAAATATATCGTGCATGGTATGAAAAGATACAACTTGCTCTTCGCCAGCCATATTAATGCTGTAAACCTTAATAGTGCCGCTGAGAACAACAAACGCTGTACGCGGCGCCTCACCCTGATAGAGTAAAATAGAGTGCTTCTTGTAAAGTTTTCTGGTCGCAACTGGTAAAAGCTGTAATATAAAATCCTGCATGTGTACCACCCGCAAGCACCGCAGTGTGTGCCTGTACAGGTATTGTACCATTTATGTTTATACATTCGTTTACATACACATCGATAATATTGTGCTAAGCCGCAGGAATGCCTGGCCGACAGATAGAGTTACTGGTACGAGATGTACCAAGGCTGCGGATTGAGCTGCATAGTGCCGGCTGGGTCGAGCGTTGGCGTGTCTTTTTGGTAAAAGTTTTTCCAACCAAACTCCACGGCGGGCGGAGGATTTGCAGTGACCGCTGCATAGGTATCTGCCTTTTGTGGTTGCGACCCCTGGCCGTCCATCTGGATAATATAGGCCAACTCTGGGTGTGTCGTGTTGAGATTGTCGCGGTCAGTAACCATGTCCAAGCGAAATTGGTGCAGGACAAATAACTTCTGCGGTAAGTCGTTGGTGATGACAAGCGTGGCCAGCCAATCAGCAACGCCGTTGACCTCCGCGCTCTCGACGCTCCCAATTTGCACCAGCGGCACCTGGTTGGATTTAAGCCGCCACTCAGGGTCGAGCGCCAGGCCGACGTTCGGCTCCTTGAGGAATGACTCGTACTCTTTTGCTTGAGTCAAAAAATCGGTACGGCCCGGTTGTAGGTCCAGTACAACGTATACGCCTGCGTTTCGAGCACTCTCAATCCAGGGCTTGATGAGATTGGGGTCAACTTCGCGCGAGTAATCGCCGTTTTCGGTAGCCGAGGCCGAAGCAACGGTCGTGATAATCTCAAACGTCGGATACACGGGAATTGGAGAAAGCGGTTGGTAGTCTTTGGCGGTGCTTTGCACTCGAGTAATAGTATCGGGCAACGATTGCTCGCCCAACACACCCAACACCGGCGAATCTGGTGACCCATACAACGCAACAAAACGGTAGGTGCTCGCCAAGACACGGCCGCCACCGGGGAAGGTGAACGGCTTCGGCGGCGCTGCGACAGCCTTGCGGTGGTCATCTGGGCGTTCGTGCCCGGCAAGTTTGCTGTCCATCTGGCTAGCGAGGCGTGTGTGGCCACGCATGCGAGTATAACCGACACCCAAGAGCCCGCCGCAAAGGCAGGCTAACGCTACAACAACCACCACCATTGGCGCGCCCGACAGAACCCTCATCGCAAAAGCCCCTTTCAGCCAATCTCCAGTATAGCAAACCGCCCAACACACTGGGGGAATAGCCACCTATAGAGATTTATTGACAACGTTTGCCATTAGCTATGCTATAATGAAGGAGCTAGAAATAAGCTGCTACAGATCAGTTCTAGAAGGTATTTAAAAACGTGTCGCTAGAGGAGCAGTTAACTGGATGATTTACTCGCCAGCTTACCTCGGTGCAAAGAAAAGGACAAGCTAGAAATGGCAAGTAAATTATTCGTTGGCTCACTGAGCTACGGTGTAACCGACGACCAACTTCAACAGGCATTTGCCGACGCAGGTACCGTTGTATCAGCCAAGGTTATTGTTGACCGTGAAACTGGCCGCTCTAAGGGTTTTGGTTTTGTCGAGATGAGCTCTGATGAAGAAGCTCAAAACGCAATCAAGATGCTGAACGGCAAAGACCTTGATGGTCGCGCTATCGCTGTTAGCGAAGCTCGCCCACAGGAAAACCGCGAACGCCGTTCATTCGGTGGCGGCAACGACCGTGGTGGCGACCGCGGCGGCTTTGGTGGCGGTAACCGCTACTAATTAGCTCCACGCTAACCTCTTCGGAGGATCAAATGACGCCCTTCTTCGGAGGGGCGTTTTTGTTTTACTGCTACACGGTGCGAGGTACGGCAAACAAATGGTAGAGCAGCAGACACACTTATTCGTCGGTAAAAATCAAGCGCATCACCCCAAGAGCGTGACGCATCACTGCCGCGCCAGAACCGGCAATGCGGATCTGCAAAATATCCTTATTGGTGACAGTCAGGTCGGGATCCTGTCTCAAGGCGGCACCATCATATAAGGCGAGATAGGCAACGCCGGGGACATCCCCCGAATAGGCGACAGGGTTATCCTCGTTCACCGGTTCAAGCAGGTTGTGGAGCAGAGTAGCAAAGTACACGGGCTGCATCGGCACATCCATGGCCTCCATGCGAGCGATCTCCTCATTTAGCCTACGTAGCTCGGCGGCACATTCTTCGCGATTCGGCAGATCAGGATATCCGAAAATCTCAGGAGCACTCTGGTAGTCTGCGTTGAGCCCGGCCAGAGCTCTTTTGTCTCGATACAACCCATCAACGAGACGCCTATGAATATTGACCGTATTGCTGTCGTCGCCACCATAATAAGGATCATCCTCGTCATAATCACCAGCCGAACCAAAGTACGGATCGCCGATCTCACTCGAAGCCAGCAAACGTACGCCGCCGTCCTTGACAGACGAAGGCACATTTATTTTAAACTCATCGCACCGCGCCATACTACCCGGGGTATCGGCAGGGTCGAAACCCTTCTTAAAACCGCTGGCAAATACGGTATCGAGGTCAACCCCAGGTGCCGCAAGACGAATGAGGCCACTTGCCGTTCGGTAAACATGGTTTAGAACATCGTCTGTAAAAATATTGTCAAAATCAGTGAAGGCATCATTGAAACCATTAGTGGAAATATGAATCTCGGTAAGTGGTGCATCTGGATTATATGACATACAGATTATAATTTATAATACAAACTGTATTTTTAGTCAATATTGTATGTTGTGCTGTTCGCAGGTTGCCTCGGGCTACAACACCTTTTTGAGTCGAAGATAAAAATTAAGCAAACACTCAGCTTAGGGCTATACACTTCGGGTAAACACTAACCGAAAGGGAACGAATGAACGCATATAGTCGCGGGGTGCGCAATGCTTTTAGGAATGGCATCCGCACCATTGCCATTGTTGGCATGCTGGGTTTGAGCATGGGCTTGAGCTTGGCCATGCTGCTGGCACACCAAGCCATTGGGCAAAAGATTGCCAGTGTGCAAAAAAATATTGGCAACACTATTACTGTCGCACCTGCTGGTATCCGTGGCTTTAGCGGCGGCGGCAACCCGCTAACCGACGCCCAGCTCGCCAAAGTAAGGACTGCGGCGCATGTGACTAGTGTGGACGAAACATTATCCGACCGCCTCACCACCGCAGATACTAACCTTGTTTCGTCGATTACGCCGGGCATCTTTGGTCAGCGGCAATTCCGCATTAATGGCGACGTGAGCAAACAGGGAGATGCGCAAGGCGGCGTTCGGACCTTTGGCGGCCCTGCCGACGACGGCACAACGCCTGATTTCAGCAGCTTCAAATTGCCGCTTACCGTTACAGGCGCCAGCAACCCGTTGACCGCTGTTGCAGCCAAGAGCGGTAGCGACCTGACGATTACGAGCGGGAAAAGCTTTGACGGCACCAAAGACGAAGAAGTGGCCATCGTGGGCACTGCCTTAGCCGCCAAGAACAGTCTTAAGGTCGGCACAACGTTTACCGCCTACGGCACGACGTTTACCGTTGTAGGAATATTTGAAGCTGGCAACACCTTTGGTAACGACCAGCTCATCCTGCCTTTGCCAACGGTGCAGCGCCTCAGCGACCAGGCTGGCGACATTACTGCCGCGAGCGTCCACATCGACAACGCCACTAGCCTCGACAGCACCACCACAGCTATAAGCAAACTGCTGGGCAGCGCCGCAGACGTCACCAATGATGCCGCGAGCGCCAAAGCCACGCTCAGCTCACTGCAAAACATCCAAACGGTGTCTCTGTTTAGCCTCATGGGTGCAGCGATCACCGCTGCCGTGATCATCTTGCTCACCATGGTGATGATCGTCCGCGAACGCCGTCGTGAGATTGGCGTGCTCAAAGCTATTGGTTCATCCAACGCCCGCATTATGGTGCAATTCGTTGTCGAATCGCTAACCCTGACCGTACTAGCAGCTGCTATTGGCATCATCATTGGTGCGCTAGCAGCAACACCAGTCACCAAAATGCTCGCCAGCAACAGCACTACCGTCGTAGAAACCGCGCAGGTTGCTGGCGGCCCAAGCGGCCCGATACAGATTAAGACTGGCGATACTGGGGGCACACAAAGCTTCCGGGCTGGCGGCGGCTTCCGCGCTCGTTTCGAAAATAACTCCGCTGTCCAAGGCGCCAGAAACCTAAAGGCCAACGTTAATGGCAGCATCCTGCTGTACGGTTTTGGCAGCGCATTACTAATCGCCGCGGTCGGCAGCACAGTTGCCGCAGGCTTAATCGCTAAGGTCCGCCCCAGCGAAGTTATGAGGGTAGAATAATGTTAGATGTACAGCACGTTACCAAAAGCTTTACAAGCGGAGACAACACCGTTACTGCGGTCAATGACGTAACCTTCCAGGTGCCACAAGGCAAGTTTGCCAGTATCGTCGGGCGGAGCGGCAGCGGCAAATCAACGCTACTCTGCATGCTCGGCGCACTAGACAAGCCAACCAAGGGGGACATCGTCGTCGACGACAAAAGCCTCAAGAATATGCACGACCACGCCCTCATCAAATACCGCTGCAACACAATTGGCTTCGTATTCCAAAACTACAACCTGATCCCCAATCTCACGGCCATTGAAAATGTCATGCTGCCTATGGAGTTTAGCGGACTGTCACCCAGCGAGCGCAAGGCACGCGCAGCGCACTTACTCAATCAAGTAGGCCTGGAAGGCGCCAAGCAAAACCGTAAGCCGGGCCGCCTGAGCGGTGGCGAACAGCAGCGCGTGGCTATTGCTCGAGCGCTCGCCAACAAGCCCAAACTCATCTTGGCAGACGAACCAACCGGTAATCTGGACGAACAAACCGGCAAAATGATCTTCGACCTACTGCACGACCTCAGCCGGTCAGAGAACACCACGATTGTGGCCGTTACCCACGACCTGTCCATCGCCGGCCGAACCGACATGACCTTCCGCCTTCAAGACGGCAAACTAGTCAAGAATAAATAGCAGCTATTTCGCTTCTTTGGCGGTTTTGTGGTCGTGAGATGTCGTTGTCTCGACGCTCGATTTTGCGCCAGTGAAGTAGTCACGCACCTGGAACAAGAAGTATGCGCCAAGCACTGCACCGATTGCCGCACCAATAAATGCGAAAAGTCCGCCGTCGACGCCAGAGAATAGACGCAGGACAGCAACAGCGGCTTCGATAACGGCAGCGTAGAACACGTAGTTCCAGCCAGCCTTTTTCATCGCCTTGAGCCCCGGGGTCGCGACTAATAGCAAAACGCCAACTGCTGCCATAACTAACAGTGACAGGTAGTAAAACAAACCGAGGTGTGGTGCGGCTGCAACGACTGCTGGGCCGCCATAATATGCTGAAAGATTATTGACGACGTCAACGCTGCGGTCGACAATATGACCAGCCTGCCAAAAAATAGCCGCGTTCCACAGATCCAACAGGCCAATGACTAATGCAATCCACCACATAGCATTTGCCAAGCCCTTACGACCATTTGCTGGCAATTGTACTGGTGCTTTTTTGTTTAGTAATACGTCGAGCTGTGATTCAAGTTTATCCAGAGCGCCCATGTTTTCCCCTTTACCCTTAGTTATATAGCTTTAGCATATAGCTATCCATACCTGCAGCGCAAGCTAACCTGAGGCACGACTGAGCTTACTCCATTTTGGAGACCATTACGCGCGGGATTTTTTCTCTGTGAGAAAAAGGTTCCGGCTGCACTACGCTTTTAGTCTCCAAAATGGAGTAAGCTCAGTCGTGCCAGCAAAGTTTAGTCTTTAGCTTTAGCGTGGGCAAGCTCATAATGAGCATAGACCATACCGATTGAAACAATGCCAAGATACATAAGGCCGGTTGTGCAAGTTTGCAAGATACGTGCGCCCGATACCACCACCAACAA
Source organism: uncultured Candidatus Saccharibacteria bacterium (assembly GCA_964508535.1). Taxonomy (GTDB): domain Bacteria; phylum Patescibacteriota; class Saccharimonadia; order Saccharimonadales; family UBA4665; genus PMNU01. Next base: position 32,989 of record CAZDTZ010000001.1, on the reverse strand, counting down.
TGTGCCACTGGTCAATGTTAGACCTACCAAGCCGTAGCTTATGCGCAGGTTGCGCTTCGTGGGCACAAAGAATAGAAAGGTGGAATAAACAATGCTGCTGAGCGCAATAATGATGTGAGATATGAGTAACATACTAGTATTGTACTACGCTTATAGTAATCGCGCACCTATAGCGATCATTGCCGAGAAGCCGAGGTTTGTAATCAGCGAGAAGAGGAATACCTTGCGCCCCCATTTTTTGTCGTCGACTGTACGGAAAGTGCGCAGACTGCGAACAAACCAAATCAACCCCAGCGCACTCATAACCACGACATAGATGTGCCCGGTATAGCCAAACACGGTGAGCGAGGCAGCCGCCAGCGTAAAGGCGACAATGTATGCAAGCACCTGTATTTTTGTTTGGCGCATGCCTTTTATCACCGGCAACACTGGGATATGTGCAGCGGCGTAATCGTCGTGCCGGTACATGGCAATGCCATAAAAATGTGCCATTTGCCAAAAGGCGAGCGTCAAAAAGAGAATCAGTGCAGCCGCATCAAAATGCCCCGTGACAGCCGTATAACCAGCCACTAATGGTGTTGAGCCCGAAATGCTCCCCACCAACGTCCCATACACCGTCCGTCGCTTGTAGAAACCGTACAACACGACATAATCCACCAGCCCAATAATGCCAAGGCAAACAGTCACGAAGTTGGTGTAGGCCGTCAGCACGCTAAAGCCGGCAAGCGCGAGAACGGTCGCGTATATAAGGGCACTTCGCCCCGAAATCGTGCCAGAGACCAACGCGCGTTTCTTCGTCCGCGCCATTTTTTTATCAATGCCGCGGTCGATATAGTTGTTAAACACGCAGCCAGCAGCGATGACCAGTGAGATACCGATCAGTGCCTCAACCAATAGGAGCAAATTAATGTGGTACCGCGACGCCAAAAAGAAGCCACCGGCCGCAGTCACTGCATTGCCGTAAATAATACCTGGCTTGGTCAACTGATAATACGTTTTAAGCGTCGTGGTCGTCATGATCATTACTATAGCACTTATGGCCGCGGCCTACTTTGCTGCGTCAACTAACAAGTACTCCTGTATCTATGAATAAGTTCGCTTTGGTTTATTGGCCTACTATGGGCACATTGCTGTTCGGTACGCCTGCTCGCCATACCTTCAGTATAGCTTACGGCCGGGGATAGTGAATCGCTGGCATGATTCATTACATATTGTTTTTGTAATGAGCGATTGATATAGTAATGACATGAGGAACACAATTACTATCACCAGCAAAGGCCAAACAACTCTACCTGCGCCTATGCGGCGCAAGCTAGGGCTAGATAAGAATGGAGGTGTATTACAAGTAAGCTTTAATGAACGTAAGGGCGAGCTTATTATTTCAAAGCCAATGAGTGTAACGGAGCTTAGTGCGCAAATAAGTCGACATATTAAACCTGGCACAAAGCCGGTCACAAATGTTGACGAATATTATCAGACGAACCGAAAGATGTAGCTCTGCATGACGATGCTTTCTGGTTCTCTCGACGCAAACGTACTTTTACGACTTTTGCTTAATGATGTGCCTGACCAAAATATGGCTGCTACAAAATTACTACGGGATGCAGATGGGCAATTCGCCGTAGCCGACACGGCTATTATCGAGGTGACCTTTGTGCTGGAACGGCATTATGAATTTACACGTGCACAGATTGCCGAAGCGATAGAGGGGGTGATGTCCCTTCATGAGATTAATTGTAATCGAGGGTTGTTCGTCGCCGCGCTCCCGCTCTTTACCAAGCATCCAGCACTATCTTTCGAAGATTGCTGCCTTGCCAAATACGCAGAACTCAATAACGCAAAACCATTGTGGACATTTGACCAGAAGCTGGCAAGTCAGGCAACTTCTGCGAAGCTCGTGCCTAGCTTCTGAGCGGTGGGCGGTATGGTGTAGGCCGCATCAGCAAGCACAGCGCGGTGGATCTGGAGGCTGCAATGCGCAGAAGGTCGGGGTAGCTCATAATAGACGTGGCACCGGCTAACCTGCTATAGTTTTTATGATGAGTATAGTCATTCCTGAGAGGGTAACGGTTAATGGCAAAACATAGAAAACAAACGAGCGTCGGCAGCATCGCATTGCGCGTTGCGTTGGGGCTGGCTGGCCTTACGGTGCTGATTACGGCGCTGATGCATGGCAACAATGTCGCCCTGTTTGACTCTAGAGGGATGATCGCCAATGAGCAGCGTGGGCTCATAATCCGTGTCGTGGCTATACTGTTGGTCATCGGTATTCCTGCACTGTTTCTCATATATTTTATCGCCTGGAAATATCGGGAATCGAACGTTAAACCATCACGCACCAAGGTGCGGGGTGGTCGAATGCTTGTTTCGAGTATATGGCTAATTCCAAGTCTGTTTGCGCTAGTTCTGGCGCTGATTATGTGGCCCGCCGCCCACAAACTTGACCCCAAGCGCGTCATTGATCCAGGCGCCAAGCCAATCACCATTCAAGTTGTTTCAATGCGCTGGAAGTGGGTATTTATTTACCCCGAGCAACACATTGCCACCGTTAATTTTGTGCAGATTCCAGAACACACGCCAGTAACATTTATGCTGACCGCTGATGAAGCGCCGATGAGTTCGTTCTGGATTCCTAACCTCGGTGGGCAGCTGTATTCGATGACCGGTCACCAGAATCAGCTCAATCTCGTGGGCGACATGCAAGGGGACTATACCGGCAGCTCGGCCGAAATAAACGGCTCCGGTTTTGCCGATATGAAGTTTACCGCTCGAGTTAGCCCGAAGTACGCATTCGATTTTTGGGTAAACGATGTGAAGCTATCTGGCAAGACGTTGAACGAGGTGGAATATCAAAAATTGCTCAAACCCAGCCAGAATAACCCGGTTGTTTTTTATGCCGGCGTAGACCCCAGTCTGTATGATAAAGTACTAATGAAATACATGTCGTCGATGGGTAACAGTAGCAATACGCAGATGATGGATATGGGAAAGCATTGATGAAAGAGTTTCTACTAGGCAAACTGACCGAGCAATCCTTGCCGCACGAATGGTTTACGATTGGCGGAACGATAGGCTTTATTCTGCTCCCCATCGCGGCGATGGCCATACTTGTCCGCATCAAGGGGTGGAAGTGGCTGTGGGGTGAATGGCTGACTTCGGTTGACCCAAAACGAATCGGCATCATGTACTTTATTGTGGCCGGATTTATGCTGATACGTGGTGGGCTGGATGCCCTTATGGTGTGGTTGCAGCAGGCACTCGCACCGAGTACTGCGGTACTTGGCGCGACGCATGGATACCTCTCGGCCGATCACTTCCAACAGATATTTACGGCCCATGGCAACATCATGGTCTTCTTTGTCGCCATGGGGTTTGTGTTTGGGCTCATCAACTATATTGTGCCGCTGCAAATTGGCGCGCGCGACCTGGCGTCGCCTTTCTTAAACACGCTGGGCTTTTGGCTGTATGCGGGCGGTGTTTTGATGGTTAACATGTTTTTTGGCCTGGGTGGTGAATATGCTGCCACTGGCTGGCTAGCCGTTGCACCTTTGAGTGGCATCCAGTTTAGCCCAGGGGTTGGGGTGGATTATTGGATATGGAGTTTGCAAATTTCGGGTATCGGGACGACGCTGGCCGGCATCAACTTTATCATGACCATACTCAAGATGCGTGCGCCTGGCATGACCTTATGGAAGATGCCGATGTTCACTTGGGGCAGTTTGTGCAGCATGATTATGGTTGTCGCGGTGTTTCCGCTGCTTACGGCGACGCTGTTCTTGATGTTTTTTGATCGTTATTTTGGCATGCATTTCTTTACGACTACGCTGGGCGGCAATGCCATGATGTATACCAACCTCATTTGGATGTGGGGGCACCCCGAAGTGTACATCTTGGTGCTGCCTGCGTTCGGCATATTCTCGGAGGTTGTTGCCACGTACAGCCGGAAGGCGATCGCCAGCTACACCTCACAAGTAATCGCTCTGTTCGGCGTAACGCTGTTTGCGCTCTCGGTGTGGCTACACCACTTCTTTACGATGGGCGCAGGCGCAGATGTAAATGCCTTCTTCGGGGTCATGACGATGGTTATTGCGATACCGACGTCGGTGTTGATGTTTGGCTGGATTGCGACGATGTACAAAGGGCGGATTAAAATCACTCTGCCGATGATGTGGTTCCTTGGTTTTGTGGGCATATTTGCAATTGGCGGTATATCAGGTGTGGTGTTGGCCGTTCCGCCAGCAGATTTTCAGCTCCATAACAGCTTGTTCTTGGTAGCGCATTTCCACTCCAATGTGATTGGCGGTGTATTGTTTGGTATTTTCGCCGGCATCAACTATTGGTTCCCTAAGTTTTCCGGATTTAAGCTCAATGAACGAATCGGCCGGCAGGCATTCTGGTGTTGGATCGTTGGCTTCTGCCTGTCATTTATCCCCATGTACATACTCGGTATTATGGGTGCGACCAGAAGGCTTGATCATTACGATCCATCTACCGGTTGGCAACCGTTTTATATCATGATGTTTATCGGCGGGCTCATTATTGCGGTGGGTGTTGCCCTGCAGATTGTCCAAGTCATCGCCAGCGTTATACAAAAACGCCAATTAGTAGATACTACCGGCGACCCTTGGGATGGCCGCACGTTAGAGTGGGCCACAGCGAGCCCGCCGCCATCGTACAACATGGCGGTTATCCCAACCATTACGACTCGGGACCCGCTGGTCGAGTTTAAGAAAAATGGCTTTCCTGAGCAAAAATATGAAGATATCCGCGTGCCTTACAACACCGCCTCGGGCATTTATATAGCCGCCTGTGCGTTCGCCACTTGCTTTGCTTTGGTCTGGCACATTAACTGGCTGGCTGTAGGCGGCATAGTGGGTGTCATCGTGTGCTTCATTGCCCGTACCTTTAACGACAAATTAGAATATACGATTACCGCTAAGGAAATTGAAAAACTTGAGCAAGACCGTGCAAAGGCCGACCGCGCAAAGGTTCCGGAAGCAGGCGAAGAGATGAGCCTATGGGAATTTATCAAGATCGCTTTGGCTTGGGCCTTGGGGCTTGTCGGGATCAAACGGAGGACGCATGGAAACAGCTGAGTCTACGTTAGAAGAAAGCCACGAAGCAGCATCCGACGATAGAGTAGGGTTCGGCTTTTGGGTCTACCTGATGACCGACCTGTTGATGTTCTCCGTGCTGTTTGCGACATTTTCCGTATTGCGTAACAACACCGCTGGCGGCCCTACGGGCAGTGAACTTTTCAAATTACCGGGAGTTTTGGCCGAAACACTCATCTTGCTTACCAGCAGTTTTACTGCCGGGCTCGGCATGCTGGCTGCACGCCGGGGCAGTAAAAACCAAGTGCTCACGTGGTTCGGGATTACATTCCTATTGGGTGTCGCTTTCTTGTTCTTGGAATTAAAAGAATTTACTGCATTCGTGCATGAAGGCCACACCTGGCGCAGCAACGCCTCGCTCTCATCGTTTTTTGTGCTTGTTGGTACGCACGGAGCACACATTACCTCTGGCTTACTCTGGATGGGGACTACGCTGGTGTTCATATGGAAACGCGGGCTTGACTCGCACTTAGTGCGCAAGCTTTCGCTGCTGAGCCTTTTCTGGCACTTCCTTGATATTGTCTGGATCTTCATCTTCACCGTAGTATATTTAATGGCATTCGTATGAGCAGTAATCCTACCCAAAAATCTGACAAACCTGGCGCTCAGCCCGAACACTCCGAACACCACGGGACAATGACGTCCTATGTGACTGGATTTATCCTGTCCTTGGTATTTACGCTCATCCCATACTATTTGGTCGTACACAAGACTTTTAATAAGACCGGGATCATGGCGACTATCTTCGTGTTTGCCGTACTGCAGATGACGGTACAGGTAGTCTTCTTCTTGCATTTGGGCAGAGAGAAAAAACCGCATTGGAACACGCTATTTCTTCTGTCGACAATCAGCATTATTTTCCTCGTAGTAGGAGGCTCGCTGTGGATTATGAAGCACCTGCAATACAATATGGCCGGCATGGAGGTGACGAATAAAATAACTGCAGACGAAGCTTTGTATCAGGTGAGCGACAAGCAGGCCGGCACGTGCCCCGCAGGAACAGGCAAGAACCACGAGATAATGCTCATGGACAACGTGGCTACGCCTGCACATGTCGACGCCCATGTATGCGATACACTCACGTTCATGAACCACGACGCCACTACGCGTAAGATAGATTTTGGCGCGCGTACTGACAATAAGCCCGCAATGTACGCCGGCGAAAGCAGCATGACCGCCTACGGACGCCACGATACACCAATGCGGCTTACCGAGCTAGGCACTTACCAATTCCACGACAGCAAAGAAGCAAACATAACCGGCGACTTCACCGTAACGGAATAAACATTTAGTTCAAGGATGACTATAAAAACACTCGTTTTAATTATTGCATCAAACATGGATGGTATCGTTCTTTACAGTTAGAGTAAATCCTGAAGAGGTTCTATGGAGAGGATTGGCGATTGATAAGGCTTCTACTATTCTACTAAAATAAAAGAAGCCTTGCGGTAGGAACATCCTGCTCCGTGCTTGGCTTCAGTGCTCACATCATATCAAACTAGGCTGCTAATATCAATGACTCCGCGTTTACGATTTACAAACAATATTTGCCTTATGCTCTTCGTGAGTACAAACTGCTTGACAAGCTCTTTCTGAATGGACTTATCCGGTAGGCGTTTCATGCGACGAGAATCAATAACGATATTTACTGATTGATGATAGGCACGCTTTAGATTACGCTCGATCGCCGAGAGTTTGCTCGTTGTGGGCGACTTGATTTCGTACGGAACGCCATCAATAAGAATGTCCGCTGATTTAATCTTGTGACCATTGTCTTTAGCTATAAAGCAAACAGTATAGCCGTAGTCGGCTAAAACTCGAGCGGTTTTCAACTCATGTTCCCAGACGTTGACGCCTGCGGGGATAATGACAGAGCCTTTCGTTTTTCGATTCATGCCAGGATTTTATTCTATCTTGCGTCAAAGGACAAAATAAAAAGATGTCCAAATTTGGACATTCTATTCGGCTGCGCGGGAATGACGGAGAGGGTCTCAAGCGCTAGGGTTAGTCAGTCTCCATGCAGGCGTAATATGCCAAGAAGGCCAAAACGCCGAGGTGCAAGATAAAATCAGGCGTCCAAAAGCCGGTCACAAAAATAACGATCAACATCCATACAGTAGCCCAGGCGAGCATTACTTTTTTGTATTTGCCAGACAAAATAAGCAGAAACAGCAGGGCATCGTTGAGACCGATTATATTCATTAAACCGTCCATGTGGCCAATGGCCATGGTCAACCGGTTGTGCATCAGGGCATTCATAATTTCGCCGCTACGTGTCCAGCCGCCTATCGAGTTCACCAAGAAAAAGCTACTCAGGCCAATGCGAAATAGCCAAGACCTATATGGTTCCAATTTTTTGAGCCAACGCTCGATAATCTTCATATGCTAACGTTAGCACATTTCGCCTGGTTTGCAGATCACACGATAGACGGAAACGTGTTGGGCCCTACAACACTTGGCGTAAAGAAAAGCATCGCGGTAGATTCACCCGACTCGTTGTCTATGGTCGAGCCGTCATGGGCGTAGAAGCGAGGGTATGCATTGGCATAGGCCTCGTGCGTGTCTGATTCTGGAAGACTACCCTCGAGAGCTAGCATATAGCAACCGACTTCTTCTCCTTGCTCTATACGCCGCTGCACGTGTGCGCGGATCGCGGCACGGCGCTCAAGGCGTTGCGCTTGGTCTGCATCGCTCACTACAGCGAGATGCGGGGGGATGCAATCCATATTCACCGAGGGTGCGATAGAAAATGCCCGGCCTGTCTCGCTCGCCGCAACACCCATCATAGGAACATCAAATGGCTCGGCGGGATCGGGTCGACTTTTTGCGTCTATGTGGACACCAACATATCTGTCTATTGCGGTATTTATGGTAGTATTTACTTTCCCCGGACGGGCAATCGACAGTTGCATGTCCGTTATGCCAGACAGAATAACCGTGCCGAGAGACGACGCATGAACAGGGCCGTTACGCCGAAGCGCGGCAGCGAGAGCTTCGATTGTTTTTGGGACACGCACGAGACGCATCGCGCCAGGCGTGTCAAGAGGAACAGCGATCGCCCCCAGCTCGCCCGCCGTAAGCGCGCGGCGCCTATCCACATCCGGCACCATAACACCTTCGTCCTGATAATCACCCGCACGTAATGTTGCTAGGTCGGAAACAACCATGAGCGGCATCCAGGTTATGCGCTCAGCAAGCTTGGCAGGATCCGCACAGGCAACACGAAAAGGGGCAACTTTTGTCATAATGAGAAGTATAGTATCAACATATGACGTGCAAGCGCAAATCTAGAATTCTTTGCGAATGTGCGAAAAGCTGTAATCCCAGTCGGCGTCGGATTTTTTGTGCGGGTTAAAGATATTTTCGGGGTCGAAGATTTCTTTGACCTCTTTAAAGTAGCCGAGCACTTCAGCACCGAATTGCTGCTTGAGCCACGGACCGCGCACCAAGCCATCGTTGTGTTCGCCGCTGAGCGAGCCCTTGTAGTGCAGCACCAGGTCGTCGACCTCCTTCATGGCCGGCAAAAGCTTAGCCCGCTCTTTGGGGTCTTCGATTTTCATGAGTGGAATAATATGGAAGTTACCGTCGCCCATGTGTCCGGTGATCGTCGCCAACAGTTTGTACTTTTTAACAATCTTGCGAACCTTGGGCAAGAACTCGGTGAGGTACTCAGGGTTAACTACCAGGTCGTCGATGAACGGCGCCGTGTGTTTGTCCTTGACCTTGGAGCGCAATAGGTTGAAACTCTGGCGACGCATCAGCCAGAACTTCTCGCCTGAGGCTTCGGTGGGGTCTTCTTCCTCGCCGTTGATTTCGTAACGGGCACGCTTCAGTTTGAGTTCGCGATGGAGAACGCGGATTTTGTCCCGCACTTCTTGCTCGGTGGCACCGTTAAATTCGACCATCAGGATAAGCTTGGGGATGCCGCGCAGCAGCTGCAGCCCATCAGGGATCAGACTAAACAGCAGGTGAATGAACTTTGGTAAGCCTAAAAACTTTAAAAAGCTTGGCAAAAAACGAATCGACAACCACAGCGTGGCATCGTCGAACGATTCAAACGTCGCTGGCTTGTGTTTGAGCACGGCGGGGATAATTTCACCGAGGCTGTCGATGTCTTTCAAGAAGAGCACCAACAAGCCGGAGTGCGCCCGCTTGGGCACCAGCCGGAACTTGATGTCGGTGGTCAGGCCCAACGTGCCCTGGCTGCCGACGATCAACTTTTGCATATCAAAAACGCCGGTCTCGCGGTCCCACACATCCCATAGGTTGTAGCCCATTGAGTTTTTGCTGACGTTAGGCTTGGCGGCCTTAATCTTGTCGTAGTGCTTTTCGCACAGACTAAATATGCGTTTATAAATACGGCCTTCGTAATCCTGCTGGGCCATTTTTTTGACCAGCTCAAGCTTGTTAAGCGGCTTAACCGTATATTCTTTGCCGTTGGCAAACACCACCTTAAGCTCGTTGACAAAGCTCTCGGTCTTACCGTATTCCAGCGACTTTTCGCCACCGGCGTTGTTGTTGACCATGCCGCCAATGGTGCAGAGGTCGCGGCTGGCCGGGTAGGAGGGCATGAGGGCGCCATGTTTGAACGTCTCTTTCTCAAAATCACGGTAATACACACCTGGTTGGGCGTGACCTTCGGTGGGGCTCACCGATTCAATCTTGCTGAAGTGCGCCGTAAAATCGACGATAACCCCTTCGTTAAGCGTGCCGCCAGACATGTCCGTGCCGGCAGACCGACCGGTCAGCGACAGCTGTGGCATGGTCTTTTTGTGCTTGGCCACCAGCGCGACCAAGGTCTGCACGTCTTTGCTGGTCTTGGGCTTAGTAACCAGCTGCGGTTTTATCTCAAACAGGCTGGCATCGTGGCTATAAAACTCGCGCGCCTCATCGCTATCGTCGACCTCACCACCAAACCCAGCAGCGGCCAACTCTTTTTTAAATTCATCCATGCCTTAAGCTTAAGCGATATACGCCACTAAAGGCAAGTCGTGCTTAGGCGCAAGGCTGCAATATCTTCCCACACGGCACTTTCGGGTCGCAAAATATGCTGTAATAGCATACTTTGCGCTTCCGGGTGTGCCTTAGCGGGAAGATATTGCAGCCTTGCGCGCTCCCTTTATTTGTCGAAAAGCCAAAAGCCGATCTTTTGCTGGTTGAGCTCATTGATAAAGTCGGTTAGCACAGGCGTTGAGAGCGAGTTAAATGGTAAGTTGCCGGACCAGTACGACCAGTTGGTTTCTTCGGATGCCTTACTTTTGTCTTGGGCAAATATGTTGATGGAGACCTGGTAGCCCTGCTTTTGGAGTGTCAACGCCTGTTGGTCGATAGTGGTTAAAATTTCCTTGCGTTGCTGGGGCGAAACAGCGGCAAGCTGGGTTGGGTCGAGCGCGTACTTTTGGGAAAACGTACCGGTGTTAAGCCAGATATTTTTGGTGCCGAGATAATCTGCGGTTTCGCTGATGATTGAGGGGGCTAAAAATTCGGCCGCATTTAAGATAGGGCCGCTGCCACCCTGCGGCGGAACCCAGGGGAAGCCCTCCAATCCGGCGTAGCTAATGGACCCTTTGGTGATGCCCTTGATGTATGGCATGAGGCTGTCGTATTCGCCGCTTTGCCAGTTGAAATCGGTTGTTTGGTAGGTGGCAGAGTTGAGCATGATGCTTGCCGGCGTGTGTGGGAAGTATTTGTGCATCGTACTCACGTATATATTGACGTCGGGCGCAAAATATTGCGGTTGGTTGTTGGCCCAATACGGTAGGTTGGCCTCCGGGAAGGGGTTCCAAATACCCATCTGCTCGTCGGTGACGCCCGCAGCCTTGAGCCCCTGGAAGTAGACATCGACCCATCGAGTAAAATTGCCGGCCGCAAACTTACCAAAATCAATGTTGTTGCCGGTTGTGTAGTCGGTTGGCTCGGCAATGACCAGCGGCCGTACGCCATAGTGTGCAAATTGCTTCAGCATAGCAGCGTCCTGTTGGGCACCCTGAGTTGCCGTGGCCTGGGACACGGGCATGCCAACAAACACCATCATCGTGCCCGTCGCAAAGGAATGGCAGGCCTCTTGGTACCCCATAAGCTTACGCAGGCCGGAAGCTGTCGCACCGGACAGGTTCAGCGGGGATTGAGCACTGCAGTTTGTGGTCGTAACTTTGCTTGTATGTTTGGTGGCGAGGCTGGCAAAACTCAGCGGATTCTTGCCGGTCATAAACTGGTACACCATGCCGGCAGAAAAGAGCATCAAAGATGCAAAAATAATGTTAATGAGCACGATGTGGCGAGGCTTCATCTGTTTAGATTCCTTCTCTTTGCCATTTTTGCCATTCCAGTGCATCGCCGCGCGCCACCATGTGCAAACTGCGGATCAAGGCGTGAAATTCGACCCAAACAACCAAGTAAAACAGCGGCCAGGTAAACGGCCACAACACAATGAGCCGTAGCCGCTCCTTAAGTGACAAATGCGTGCCAAACAGCGCAACCATGACGTACGAAATGCCGATAAAAAGCATGCTCAGCGCCAACGAAACAAATTCGCCAGAGATGAGGCTATAGGTTATAAGTAGTGTTGCACCGATTGGCTCAAGTAATAGCTGTATCTCCGAGAACATCGCCAACGGCAGCACAAACCAGGCCAACGGCTTATTGTGGTGTTTCTCGATCGAAAAGAACATGCGACGGTAATGCAAAAATGTGTCAAAACGGCCTTTCTTCCAACGCAAACGCTGGTTAATAAGCCCGGCGTATGATGTAGCCCCTTCGGTGTAGCAAATAACGTCTTCGGCATAAAGCGACCGCAAGCCATGGAATTTGGTACGCATCGACATTTCAATATCCTCAGTCTTATTCTTCTCGTCAAACATGCCAAAATACTCAAATGTTGAGCTTCGGCGGAACGCCGCGCATGCACCGCCGTATATGTATTCGGCGCCGATAACGCAGTGTGCGCGCTTGAAGTAAAAGCCAAACAAATATTCAAGCTGTTGTACGATGCCCACGATCCGACCGTGAGCGTTTGCCACGCGGACTTGGCCAACAACAGCAGAAACTTTTTTGTCGCGGAAATACTCCACCAGCTTGGTAATGGCATCTGGTGCCAACGCCGAGTCGGCGTCAATCGTTAGAATAATCGAACCCTTACTGTTTTTGATGCCGTAATTGAGGGCCGCGCCTTTGCCGCCGTTTGGCCGAAAAAAGTGCCGGATGACCCGACCGTTGCGGACGCGCGTCAGCTGGTGTGCCCGGATGAACATTTTGACGAGACGCTCCGAGTTATCGGTTGAGCCGTCGTTAACCACAACGATTTCGATATTCCGGTAGTCATTGGCAAGCACCGACTTCAAGGTCTTAATAATACCGACTTCTTCGTTCCAGGCGGGAACAATGACCGACACAACCGGCGTGTACGGCGTAATGTGGCCAGTGGTTTTGACCTCTTTGCGCAACAACCGGCGACGGCGTAACTGCTCACGCAGAGGAAAGAAGGCTGCCAGATTCAAAAAAATAAAATATTTGAAGAGCATGAGCGTTGCCAAAAAAATCGTCATATTACGGAAAAAAATAAAAAGCGCTGCGTTGGTCATTATTGTTCCACTCCTTGCACAGATAGTAAGGTTGCTTCTACGACAATATTGACGTGATGTACGCTGTCGTTGCAGTCGACCACCAGCTTACCCTGGCTGCCGTCGTCGGCCACAATGTACGGCGCGCTGTCTGGATATTGCTTGGCGTTGGTCACTTTATATACGTAGCGCCAATTTTTATCGGTATCCATAAAGATGTTCTGCCCCAGCTCTGGTACATTTTGGCCGTTCAGCGTTCGGAAACTTGAACGGCAATATAGCAGTCCGACTCCAATATTGCCCTCGCGCGGTCGCCGAACAATAAGCAAATGCAGGGTATTGGCTCGTGCCAACCAGTCTTTTCCTTGTTGGATTGGGGCGACAATGTCGAGGCGCAACGAGCTTGAGGGCAACTTAAGAGTTTGCGGCTTGCCAAAATTGCCATAATACGACAATGGATAGTGTGCGCCGGCATTGAGGTCATAACTCCGCGAAAATACAGCGAGATTCACTCTGTCGAGCGTATGTACAAAGGGTAACGCTTTGTTGTACACCGACTCGTACCCGGACAGGAGCAAAAACACGCTTATTACTGCACACACGCCAAGCACAGCAACGCGTACAATAATGAAAACAGTGTGACGCAATGACTTGCGTTTCCTCATGGTTAATCGTCTTTCGGCAGCAGTCATGACTAACCCTCTACTACGATAATCTTTGCTGCTTTTGCATGGGTGAGCTTGCGAAGACGCCACTGCACCAAAACAGCTGCCACTTTACAAAAAATATGGAACACCAACGCCACACCAAAGAATGCAATAAATAGGTACCACAGTACCAAAAAGGGACTACCGCTGGTGGAAAAAAACTTCATAACCTACTAAACCCCCCACAGAAGCGTATCGCCCCGCCTCACACATTTTACGAACAGCGAACACTGACCATTTACTATAAGATATAAGAGAGTATTAGGCAACGATATTACATAAATTAGATGTTCTTAGCGGTCGTCATGGAGATGGAGAGGTAAAACAACGGAGCCGTCGGGTTCGCGTTCTATGCCGTCGGGGTTTTGAGCAGGGCTTGGCTGCGCGTCATCCTGGTGGGGGGTCCTGTCAGGAGGGTCTGACACTCCCGTCTCCTGATCTGCTGGGGCGGCTGGGCTCGAAGCGGCTCCAAATTGGAAGGTTACTATTACTGGGTAGTGGTCGGAGATGGCGTCGGTTAGTTCGGTTTTGACGACTTCAATTTTGGTAGCGCAGGCGGCTAGGCTAGGGGAGGCGAAAACGTAGTCTAGACGGGCAGGGAGTTCGTGGTCTTTGTCGGTATTAAACTTGCTGGGGACCGTGTTCTCGTAAGTGTGGAGCTGTGCGGCGATATCAATAAAGCCAGCTTGCTGCAAGCGGTCGGTGACGTCATAGGCCAGCTCCTGCGTGCCGAATTTGCTTATGCCGTGCGCTCGCAAATCTTCCAGCAGTTGCGCCGGATAGTTGTCGGCCCGGCTCAAGCTATTAAAGTCGCCGGTAATAATGATTGGTTTACTGAGATCGAGCAGGCTCAGCAAACGGTCGATTTCACGCACGCGCGATTCTTCTTTCCAGGGGTCGAGGTGCAGGTTAGCGATCGTAACTTCTTGGCCAGCAACCATCAGGCGCGTAATGCATACACCGTGCCAAAAGCTCTCTACGATGGCGTCTTTGCCGGTAGCCGGGTGCCTGGTAAATGTTGCCAGCTTGTACTCGGTGTTACTATTCGCAAAGGCGTAGTCCAAGAATAAAATCTTGTCGCTGAAGTCTTTGCAACGCTGCATGTCGTCGTTCTGCCAGCCGTTTACTTCTTGTAGACAGAGCACGTCAAGTTCGGCGCCACGCGCAAATTCCACTAAGCGGTTATATGTTGTTTGGGCGCCTTCAAATAAATTGTAGCTGCCGATGCGAAGTTGTTGTTGGTCCATTAGTACGTAGCATAACGCAAATCCTGGTATGATGGGAATAATGGACATCCAAAAAGGTCTCCGGCCGCTCGACAAGTGGCAACAAAAACACTCGCTATTCGGCTTTCCGCTGGCTGTTATCAAAAAATTTGGCGACGACCAAGGCGGCTACCTGGCTGCGCTACTCACGTACTACGGCTTTTTGGCGCTCTTTCCATTGCTGCTAGTATTGGTGACAATTTTACAGATTTGGTTTCGCGGCGACGCTATGTTCCAACACGAGATCAATACCAGTATTGGGCATTTCTTTCCGTTACTGGGCGACCAGTTGCAGCGACAAATCCACGGCGGTGGCAAAGTGGGTGCCGGGCTGGTGATTGGACTGGTGATCTCGGCCTACGGTGCGCGCGGCGTGGCCAGCGCTTTCCGCAACGCCATGGACACGATTTGGCGCATTCCCAAGAACAAGCGCGTCGGTTTCCCCCAAAATTTTTTGCACGACACAGCGATCTTGGCTGTGGGAGTGGCTGGTTTCGCGGCTACGGTTGCTATATCGGCCTTTAGTGCCCAGCTGGGGCATGCTACGTGGGTCAAGATCGCAGCCAACTTGCTCGGGTTCCTTATCCTGACCGGTGGCTTGGCCTACATGTTCCGGATCGCCACCAGCGGGCAGCTCGGCAAGCGCAACACACTGCGCGGCGCCCTGATCGCTGCTGCCGCCATCCAGCTGTTACTCACCTTTGGCAGCTTGATCATAAAACACGATCTTGCCAGGCTGGACTCGTTGTACGGCACGTTTGCCGTCGTTTTAGGGTTGCTGTTTTGGATCTACCTGCTCTCCCAGGTAATTGTCTATTCGGCGGAGGTCAACGCCGTCCGCCAACTCAAGCTTTACCCGCGCAGCATCACCGGTAGATTGCCAACCGAAGCCGACGAACGCAGCTAGCTAATGAGCAAACTTAATGTCAATGCGCGCAGCGGCCTTTTCAACCCATTCATGTAGCTGAGTGAGCTGATGTGCCATGACCAGTCGTTCGTCGTCGGATATTTCGAGCTGTTTTTCTATATGATCAAGCTGATTGAGTATGTTATGCACTTGCTTTTGTGTACGGGCAAGCGTTGTCTCAACCTGAGAGAATCGTTCATCAATCCTCGTCATCATGACATCAAGCACGCTTAACACGTCGTCGATGTCCTTTCGAGTAACCGTAGCTGCTGAATCCATGCCCATATTGTATCACTGATACGGATTGCAGCGAGAGGCGGACGTATACGCATATTGATTGACGCTATGACGTCATAGCGCTATAATGTAAAGCATGAGTAATTTAAGCGCAAAAACCACCATTTATCTCGATCCCACGGTTAAAAAATTTCTACAGCATAAAGCAGTTGCGGAGAGTCGTTCACTTTCCGATGTAGTCAACGAACAGTTTGCGGATATGCTGGAAGACCTGAACGATATAAAAGAAATTGAAAAGCGGCGCGGCGAGCAAACCATTCCGTTTGAAAAGGTATTACAAGACTTAGGCTTAACCTATGACCAATTACGAGGTTGAGTTTGTTGCGAGCGCCCAAAAAGAGTTAACCAAGCTACCCCGCCAAACGAATCTACGGATAGCTAAAGCAATACATATATTGAGCGCCGATCCCAGAAAAGGGAATGTACGACCCATGGTCGGCACTACAAGTTGGCGCCTGAGAATCGGCGATTATCGAATCGTGTACGATATTTTTGATAAAAAGCTCGTTATCCTTGTGATCCGTATTCGACATCGCAAAGACGTATATCAAAAAGGTTAGGGTTAGGGCTTTGCGACGAACGATTTGAGTTCGTTCCAGATGGCGTCGGCAATTTCGAGTTCGCCGCTGTCGGCGGCTTGCTTGGCGAGGTGGTCGCCACGTTCACCAGGCAATAAGACTTCTTGGCCAGGCAACGGCTTGGCTGTTTTTATCTGCTTGGTGAGCTCGCTGGCTTGTTTCAAAAAGGCTTCTTTGTTAACCAGCAGGCCGGGGTCAATAGCCAGGACAAATGTACCAACACCTTTTTCTTTGTCGACACCCACAAATGAGGCGTCTACGAAAGGACCGCCAAGCATCTGGATGAGTAACGACAGACCGTAGCCTTTGTGTCCAGCAAAAGTTGCTATTGAACCGCCTTCCAAGATGCTCGCAGGGTCGGCCGTCGGCCGGCCATCTTTGTCGTAGCCAGTGCCTTTCGGCAAGGTCTCGCTCTTAATTTTTGCCTCAACCACACCAAAATAGGCCATGGCCGCAGTAGTCGTGTCGAACACTACCGATTCGCCATTAGTAGGGAACCCGTAGCTGAACGGGTTAGTTCCGAGCTTTGGTTCTGCCGACCCAGTTGGAGCCACCATAGGTGGCGCACCAACACACGTCAGGCCAATGTAGCCAGCGTCGGCGATCTGCCGCGCAAAAAAGCCGATTGCGCCAGACGACGTAAATCGATGGTTGGAGCCTACAATCCCTACGCCGTGTTCCTTTGCAAGTTGGACCGCCAATTTTACGGCACTATGAGTAGCCACCATGGAATGGCCACCAGAGACTAATGCACCGCATTTATTCTGGGAAACAACTTTGTAGGGCTCGACATCTGCAGCCTTGGGAATACCACCCGAGGCGATTTTAGTAATCCCCTGGTTGTTGCCACGAAGCTGGGCGTAGAGCAAAACGTTGCTGATGATGGCTGCTTCGTCATCCTTGTAGCCAGCGTCTTTAAGCGCTTTTTTGATAACGGATTCAAGTTCAGTTAGTCGGACTTTCATGGGTAGTACTCCTGTTTCTACCTTAGTTTACAGCTCAAATGGTTCGTCTTTCAATCTGAAGTGCTGGAAGTAGGGAATTGCGGCAGCCACCAAGACGGCTGCCATGCCGATAATCGTCACAATGCCTGGCCTCTCGTGGAAGAATAGCACGCCAAAGAGCACGCCAAAAACGATTTCTAACAAGCCGAGGATGCCGGCCGCCCCAGCCTCGATGTACTTGAGCCCTTGGATGGCCGCCCAGGATGACACCACGCCAACAAGCGCAAAGATGGCAAGGGCAAGCCAGTGAATATCAGCGTGGATGCTGGGTAATCTTTCGTGGAGCGCAACTGCCAGGACGATGCTCACCGGCAGCCCGGTGACCCAAGCAAAAATCGTCGACTGCGTGCTGTTGTAGCGTATTTTTTGCGAGGTGACGAGGTCGAGCGCCATGCACAGCCCTCCAAACACCGCCAAGGCCATCCCCATAAAGCCAAAAAGGTGAAGATTGGGCGCAAATACCAACCACAGCCCTATAATTGCTAGGATAGAAGAAATGATCTTGCTCCGATTCCAACGCTCACCACTAAATAGGCGACCAAACAAAAACATGCCCAACAGAATGCCTGCATAGCCAAGTGCGGCGCTCAATCCCACGCCGATCTTGAGCGTGGCGTAATACATCGACGCCGAAACAAACCCGTTACACAATAGTCCCAGCCCAATCCACTTACGATTTTGACGCCAGTTGATCGGGCCAAATTCTTTGCGAACCCAGGCGATAACCGACAAAACAGCCACCACCACAAGGGCCCGCAGCACACCCTGGGTGAACGGATCAAAGGCATTGCCCATGAGCTTGGTCCACACGCCGTAGCTACCGTAGAACAGAGAGGACAGCACGACCAGGCTCGCGCCAACGGCTGGCTTCGATTTTTTAGTTGTTCGTGTCTTTTCTGCCACTTATCTTGCCAAAAGTCTATCGTAGGTTTGCTTGAATTCGCCCCAGATTCTGTCGTCGAGCTCTATCTCGCCCGTTTCAAGAACTGTTTGCTTGTGGCGCTCGCTTTTGTAACCCGGGACGCGGACGTCGCTTTTAGCAAATCCTTCGGCGGGCTGCACGGCTTCGATATCCTCAGCCAGCTTGGTGGTCTGCGCTTTAAATTCGTCCAGTGGGCCAAATGCTGCTGGGTCGATGACAATCAAAAATGCGCCAAGGTCGTATTCGTCTTTCTGCAGCAGGCCGGATTTGGCGCGCACAAGCGCGCCGCCCATAACCTCAATTAACAGATTGATAGCCGCTCCACGGTGTTCGCCAAAAGGCATGATGCTGACAGCAGCTTGTGCGTCGGTCGTCCAGTCGCCGGCTTTGTCGAGGTAGACGTGGTCGGGCAGTGGGGCGCCCGTTTTCTTGGCTCGGGTAATCGTGCCGTAGGCATACTCGGCGGTCGCGGCGTCGAACACGATCGGTAAACCGTTGGTAGGCACACCGTAGGCAAATGGATTAGTGCCAGAGATACTGGTTTTGCCACCATAAGGCGTCACGCAGGCGGGGCCAGCGGCAGCGGACACGATCCCGACTAAATCTTCGGCGGCAATCTTACGCGCAAAGGTGTCCAGGCCTCCCTGATAGCCACCACCATAACAGGCAAACATGACGATTCCGTTTTCACGGGCTGCGTCGCGCAGCTGCGAGAAATACGCAGCTGTTACAAGTTCGGTCGGCACGCCGTTGCATTTCACCAGTTTGAGGGCCAGCTTATCGACTTCCAGCACTGGCACTTTGCCAACGGAACGCTTGAGTGTTGCGATAGCGGCTTCGACTTCTTGGATACCAGAGAAATAGTTCTGGTGCAGGTCTTGGTCCAGCTTTATCTCAAGCATGATATCGATATCGGCTGCGGCAGCTCCAGAAGTCTCCAGCAACTCGCGGTACATTTTTTTGACTTGGTCAAATGGTAGTTTCATGAAAATCCTTTTAGTATCTTATACTTGCACCCTTACGCTAAGTATTTCATAAAGCAACAGTGTATGCTAAACTGTTCACCATGTTGAACAAAAAGGACAATCTCATCGAGCAGCTACGACTCCTTGGCCTAAACCGCGACGAATCCACATTATATTTGGAATTGCTGAAGGAGCCGAGTACACATCTGCGGCTCAGCCATGCCACTGGTATTAACCGCACAAAGGTCTACCGTCTGGCCGACGAGCTGGAAACACGCAGCCTGATTACCAAGCGCACCGACGACCGTGGCACATTTTTAGTAGCTGCCGACCCGTCGACGCTGGAGGTTGAGCTGGTTACCCAAGAGGAAAGGCTCAAACAGCAACGCAGCGCGCTTGACTCTCTTTTACCTGTGCTGGGATCGCTCAAACAAGGTGAGACCAGTAACTTTGTCGTCCAAACGTACGAAGGTGCCGAAGGCTTCAAACAAATGCTGTGGCACGAGCTGAAGGCCAAGGGCGAGGTGCTCATTTTTGGCCGCGGCACGCTCGAAGCGCTCGTTGGCGACTCCAACTGGGCGGAAAAACACCGTGCCATGACCGTCCAGGCCAATTACCAGGTACGAGAAATTCTTAACCCTGGTGGCAAGCACGCAATCTTTACCGCCAACAAAGAATTCTTGCAAAATCACTACACGCAACGCTTTATTTCGGCCAACAAAATGCTGCTGGAAAATCAGGTCGTCGTATATAACGACACTGTCGCAGTCTGTCACTGGCAAGATCAGCAAAAAGTAGGCGTCGAAATTATCAACGCCACCTATGCCAGCATGATGCGCAGTATCTTCGAACACTACTGGCATCTGGCAACCCCGGGGCTAGCCAAAAGCCCGGAAATTTGATAGAATAACCCTTTATGCACTGCACAAAAGCCATTATTACTACTGCTGGATTTGGCACTCGGCGCCTGCCAATTACCAAGGCTGTTGAAAAATGTATGATCCCTGTTGGCAATCGCCCAATCGTCGATTATGCCGTCCAGGATTGCATCAAAGCTGGTATTACCGATATTATTTTGGTTGTTGGCGAACAGGCCGACCAAATCCGCACCTACTACGGCCAAAACGAACCCTTCGAGACCTACCTCAAAAAGTACAATAAGCACGAAATGCTTGAAGCCATGACTAGCATTGGCCAAGGAGTGAAATTTACTTTTGTGGTCCAAGACCGCACACAGCCATATGGCACTACTGTGCCGCTGCATCTGGTACAAGACCTTATCGAACCAGGTGAAACCTTCCTATACTTGTATGGCGATAACATCTTCTTTAGCCCGGAAGGCCACTCGCAGGTTGCCGAGCTGTTACGGGCCGCCGAAGCCGCCGACACGCCTGGCGCAATGCTGGCCGTCGAAGTGCCGCACGACCAAGTCTACAAATACGGCATTGTCGCCACCGAAAAACACAATGACATTGAGCTATACCGCGAAATCGTCGAGAAACCAAAAGTCGAAGACGCGCCCAGCAACCTCAACAACGCCGGCTGTTTTTTGCTGGACAGCAATATTTTCCCGTACATCGAGCGCAGCATGAGCGACGAATCGCCACAAGAAGAAAAGTACGTTATCGACTCCGTTAACTGGTACTCGCAAGACGGCAACGAGGTTGCTGTGGTGCGCGCCAGTGCTGAGTGGCTCGACTGTGGCACCCTGGAAGGCTGGCTGTACGCCAACAATCGGGTCGTATATCCCGACAAAACCCCTATACTGTAATCATGCGCATTGCAATTGTTGGCCCGACACACCCATATAAAGGCGGTATTGCATTACATACCACCGAGCTCGCTCACCGCCTGAAGGCTGCTGGCCACGAGGTTGAACTTATTTCCTGGAAAAACCAATATCCTGGCTTACTATATCCGGGCGTGCAGCGCGTGCCGCAGGATAAGCCCGAAATCCCGGTGTTCCCAGCGGCCAGTGCACCGCTTAACTGGCACGATCCCCTCGGCTGGTACCGGCTTGGCCGCCGCTTACGCAACCACGACATGGTTATCTTGGCGTACTTTGTGCCACAGTTCCAGGGGAGTGCTGGCTTGGCCATGATGCAGGCGATGGGAAGGCGCCGACACCCCAAAGTAGTGGCCATCTGCCACAACGTACTCCAGCACGACCCGCACCTTGGTGAAAAGCAAATTACCAAGCTATTTTTGAGCCGGGTCGACCTGGTTGTGGTGCACAGCGACGCCGAAGCCGCTCGCGCAGCCAAGTTCACGCACAAGCCAATCCGCGTAGCAGCCATGGCCGCGCACTTGCCGGAGAGCGCCAGGCAAGCTACGAAGCACACGACAACGATCCAACGACATCTGTTATTTTTTGGCCTGATCCGCAAATATAAAGGCGTCGATTTGCTGCTAAAGGCGGTTGCCCAGGTACCCGGGATTCACCTGACCATCGCCGGGGAGCCGCGCGGCACCTTAGAGACGGACATCAACACGGCAATCCGTGACCTCACTATCGCCGACCGCGTTACCTTTAAGCCAGGCTATGCACCAGCCGAAGATATCCCGCAGTTATTTGGCGCCGCCGACGCCCTGGTTTTGCCGTATCGCTCGGGCACCGGTACGCAAAACATTGCCATGGCCTTTGCGCATGGCATCCCGGTAATCGCCAGCCGTGCCGGTACCATGGCCAACCAAGTGCGCGACGGCGTCGATGGGCTGCTCTGCGAAGCAGGCAACCTAGCCTCGCTCATAAACGCCATCCAGCACTTCTACGAGCCAGGCGTTGCCACCAAACTCTTTGCTAACATACCCACAAGCTCGGCCGACAGCGACTGGCAAGCCTATCTCGCCGCACTGATCACTACCGACCGCTAATCGCTGACCAAACGATTAAACTGTTGCCGCCAGGCGCATCTCCTTATACAATCTAACCATGAGCGATACTAAAAAAACACATGTACTGATCGTTGGCGGCGGTTTTGCGGGCGTCAAGGCAGCCCTGGAGCTGTCAAAGGTGGATAGTTGTAGCACCACACTCCTTACCGACCATCCTAATTTTCGCTATTACCCGGGCCTGTACCGCACCGCCACTGGCGGTAGGGGCGCAGGGGCACACATTCCGATCACCAACATTTTGCGCGACAGCGGCGTAAAAGTGGTGGAGGGCACGGCCAAAACTCTCGACCGCGAGAAAAAACACATTGTGACTGTCGACGGCCAAAAGTTACCCTACGACCAACTCATCCTGGCGCTCGGCAATGTGACCAATTATTTCGGCATCGAAGGCCTGCCCGAGTTTTCGTACGGCATTAAGACTGGCGAAGAAGTTGCGCGTTTCAAAAAACACTTGCACGAACAGTTTGTCGAAAATGGCTGCGCCGACCTCAACTACGTGATTGTGGGTGGCGGCCCAACCGGTATCGAGCTAGCTGGCGCCTTGCCAGGTTATTTGCGCCAGATCATGAAAAACCACGGTATAGCCGACTGCAAGCTCAACATCACGATTGTCGAAGCGCTGCCGCAATTACTGCCACGTTCTCCTAAAGTAATCTCGGACGCTGTCGCCAAACGATTGGAAAGCCTCGGCGTTACCGTATTGCTCGATAAAAAAGTCGAAGGCCAAACTGCCGACGCCCTAATGGTCAGTGGCGAGCCGATCCAAAGCCGCACCGTGGTCTGGACTGCCGGCGTCACCAATAATCCGTTCTTTAAGGCTAATAACTTTAAGCTGACCGAACGCGGCAAAGTAGAAGTCGACGAATACCTGCAAGCCGAACCCGACATCATTGTGCTGGGCGATAATGCCAACACCCAATACAGCGGCATGGCCCAAACCGCACTACACGACGCCGAATTTGCCATCAAAAACATCGAGCGCGTACTGGACGGCGATATGCCCGAAAGCTACACGGCCAAGCAGCCAGTCAGCGTTATCCCGGTTGGCCCACGCTGGGCGGCGGTGCAGTGGGGTAACCAAAACTTCACCGGCTGGGTTGGCTCAGTCCTGCGTTCACTCGCCGACCTTGTCGCCTTCCACGACCTCGAATCCTGGCCCAAAGCCGGCCAGCAATGGGTGACCAGCATGCAAGAGGGCGACAACGAATGCCCCACCTGCGACAAACAGTAGTTATTGTAGCTCCCTTGACCTAGCCCTCAACAGCGGCTAACCTAATAGTAATGTCATCAGATTCAAGCAAACTAAAAAAATGGCAAACGATTACAAAATCCACTGTCTTTGAGACGCCATGGTTCAAAATCCATAAACAACACATGCGCACTCCAGCTGGCGTAGAGCTAGATTACTTTATACATGATGGCAATGATTCAGTTATCTGCGTTTGCATAAGCAATGACAACCGCCTGCTCATCGAAAAACAATACAGAGCACCGTTAGAGAAAATCTCCGTTGATTATCCTGCTGGTCGCATGGAGAGAGATGATAAGTCTACCGAAGCAGCTATTCGACGTGAGCTGCAAGAGGAAACCGGTTTTACCGTTACCTCTATAGAAAAATTGGCCACCATAGACAAAGAACCTGGTTTTTCGAGCACACGTATGCACGTTTTTCTAGCGAGGGGCAATATTGATAGCGAGGCAACGCCGGACGAATCCGAAAGCATAGTAGTAGATTTCGTGAGCCCTGCCGAAATAATAAAGATGATTGATTCCGGTAAGATGACGTGCACGTTCTGCGTATCCGCTACTTTCTTAGCGTTCAAAAAACTAGGTTGGTTGAAGCCTGTGCTCGCCTCTTAAGCATACGATTACTGTGCTTCACCTAATGCCAGGCGTACGGCATCATTGATTCTTGTGTGTTCTTCGTTCATAGGCTGCCGGCCGGACAAAATCTCCATACGCTGGGCAGTACGTTGCAACACCCTGGGCACCACCCTCCGAAGCCGCGCATCCAGCATTGCCCACGACAATTCATCCCTAGCCTGATGTAGGGCGCCGTCAGGAGCACCCTCGGCGCACGCCGCTTCGAGATTATGCAATCGTCTAGCGAGTACGTTGTTGGTCGATATCTCGAATGGGAAGCGGTCTACTTGTGCGCAACTTTCGGACGCGTCTGTTTGCGACGCTTCAAAAGCGCTAATGAGCGGGCTCACTTCACCAGATGTCAGGGGATCGTATAGGCCAGGATAGGCCTGCTCCTCATAACCTGACTCGAAACCGCAAAAGTATATCGGCGTCGTGGAACGGGCATGAGATAAGGCGCCGAGCGCCAGATCGACTAGGTTAATTGGCCAATCGAGGTTACGAATAGCATGAAGGTCTAGCTGGCCTCGCCTGGCATCTAGCCCCGCATTTAAGAGTAGGTGCGCGGATTCGCGGGCGGACTGCATATAGAAAGGGATATCAGTACCGTGCAGCCGTATCGGGCTATCAGTTGTAATCCAGTTTTGCAGCCTTTGGTGAATGATGGAATTGTCGACTACATGAGTAAAACGAACGCCCGCACATAGGATATCACCCCTTCGGGCCGCATCTGCCATCAGAAATTCGCTTACCTTTTTGGATGCGGCGTATGTGTCAGAGGTGAATGGTCTAACTGCTTTACCCGTTGATGCGTAAACTATTTGAGCCGTTGCACTACCCCGTGCTGCCTCTATAACATTGTGAGTGCCAGTGATATTAGTGCTCAAAGTGTGAGCAACAGTATTTTCTGCCAGGCTTGGGTCACGCTGAGCGGCTAGGTGATACACGATATCGGGTTTGACTGCCTTGAACACGTCTTCCAGGCCCTGTTTGTCACGGATATCAACCTGTCCGTATTCTACGCCGGAGACAACATCCCAAGGAGCTGTCAAGCCACGACTGACACTTACCACACGAGCGGGATCAAATTGAGTAAGCTCGCCGAGGAGTGTCGCGCCAATGCAGCCAGTGCCACCAGTCACCAAGATGGTTCTGCCTCTTAGTTGCTCATGCAATCTGGCAGTGTCCAGATGCAACCCTCGTTGCTCGACTGACCTAAAGCGATCATGCTCACCTTCGGCAACGCCTTGCTCAGCAGCCAGTAGCTCAACCGTAAGGCGACGCAAGCTTTCAGCTGCCGTTGGGTCAAGCTGCGACTGGCCAGGGGGGGCAACGCGTTGCATATCATCAAGCAAAGCTCGTCTAGTAGTTAGCGGTTCTTGAAACGCGTGTCCATATCCAGGAATACGCTCATGGCTTGGCGTCCCACTCATGTCTAAACTCCTTGATGATTACCACAGTATAAGATAGCTAAACGCCTTATCTGATGGCGTTCAGGGACGTCCCTCGACACCATAATATTGCACTAAAATGATTCCCCTGTAAATAGTCTGCACGAGAATAGGCAAAATCATTTATATGATATTGCGGTATGGCCGCCCTGACATCCGACAACCGATAGTCAATCTCTATACATCTCCAGTACAATAGAGGAACATGGGCAAGTATGAGGAAGCATTTCGGGCGTTGAATGATGCCCAGCGGCAGGCGGTTGAGACTATCGACGGGCCGGTACTCGTGGTTGCCGGGCCGGGGACGGGCAAAACGCAGCTGCTGAGTGTGCGCGTGGCCAATATCCTCAAAACTGCGCCAGGTGTGCTGCCGAGCAACATTTTGTGTCTCACATTTACTGATTCGGCGGCGGCCAACTTGCGTGAGCGCCTGATCGAAAAAATCGGGCTTGGCCAGGATGCGTACCAGGTAGCGATTCATACATTTAACTCCTTTGGCTCATGGATCATGACCACCTATCCGGAGTACTTTTTTGAGTGGCGCGAAGCAGCAACGGCCGACGAGCTCACCAGCTACCGCATCATCGAGTCGATTTTGGCCAAACTGCCAGGCGACCATCCGCTGGCTGCCCAAAGTTACGACGACTCATTCTTCGCGCTCAAGCAAGTGCGAAATTTTATCGGCGATTGTAAGCGGGCGAACTTGTCGCCAGAAGCGACGCGCGAAGTACTCAAGGCTAACACAGCTACCTACGTGCAACTGGGGGGCATCATCAACGAGCACTGGCCAAGCAAAATGACCGACAAAGGCGCGTTAGATGCAGTGGCCACCTGCATTGCTGAGCTGGAAAAAGCGAGTGCGAAAACCGACGAGCCCACAGCTGACATCACACCACTCCCCACGCTGTTGCTGCAGCAATTGCACGCCGCCCAGGCCGAATCCGCCGCGCTCGACGGCCGCAGCAAAACCAAGCCATTTACTGCCTGGAAAGACGACTGGCTAGAGCTGGACGACAACAAAAAATGGGTCTTTAAAGCAGCTAAGCATGCTGATAAACTGTGGGCGGCTACGGAAATCTACGACCAATATCAGATAGAGTTAGAGCGCGCCGGGCTGGTCGACTTTAACGACCAAATTGTGGTGGTGCTGGCAGCACTCGCCAAACACGAGGCCTTGCGCCTCAACTTGCAAGAACGTTTCCAATACATCATGGTTGACGAGTTCCAGGACACCAACCGCGCCCAACTGCAAATGGCGCGCTTCCTCACCGACGCAGCCGTGCACGAAGGCCGCCCAAACATCATGGTGGTGGGCGACGACGACCAGGCCATTTATCGCTTCCAGGGCGCCGACATGAGCAACGTGGCTGCCTTTGAGTCCACGTATGACACGCTGCCACCAATTCGCCTCAGTGAAAACTACCGCTCTAACGAAGATGTCTTGACGCGAGCCCGCAGCATTAGCGGCCAGATCGCGCTGAGCCTCGAAAAACAAAAAGGTATTAGCAAGGAGCTAGGCATTAACGTCTCTAAAAAAGGCGTAGGCACGCAGCTGCACGAATTTGCCCACGAAACCGAGCACTATGCCTGGGTGGCGGCGGAGATCAAGCGACTGGTGGATGCTGGACATATCGGCAAAGAGATTGCCGTGCTTGCCCGGCAACGCGACCAACTCGACGCATTGGTGCCCTATTTGCGCGATCAACAAGTCCCCATAGACTACGAGCGCCGCGAGAATGTACTGGAACAAGAGCACGTCGTTGCACTCATAACCCTCGTGCGGCTGATACACTCTCTGGCCGAGCAACGCCTGGGTGACGCCAATGCGTTACTGCCCGAAATCTTGAGCCATCCAATGTGGAACATTTCGCCCGGCGATATCTGGCACGTTGCCCAGCAAGCCCACACCGACAAACGCTTGTGGCTCGACATCATTTTCGACCAAGAAAACACCCGCGCCCGTGAAGTTGCCGACTTCCTGTTTACCCTAAGCCAACGCTCCGCCGACATGCCTTTCGAACAAGTCCTCGACGCCCTTATCGGGTTGGAGGGAGCGTGGCTGGCAGGCCCTGCAGCATTCCAAGATGGGCCTGGGGGTGGCAGGCCTGGGGGAGCCCCTGCGGAGCGGAACGGAGTGAGCACCGTAGGGGAAGTCTTGCCTGACAGGACCCCCCACGTGGACTTTACATCGCCCTTCAAGCAATACTATTTCGGCGCCGACCTCTTTAACGAGCAGCCCGCCCGCTACCTCACCCTGCTGTCACATTTGTCCTGCCTGCGCCGCCACCTCCGCAACTACCAGCAGGGAAGCACCGCCATCCTGCACGTGGCTGACCTCATCCAGTTTGTCGATGCCTACACTCGCGCCAACCTTACCATGGTCGACACCGCCGCCCACCGCGAAGACGCCAGCGCCGTTCGCCTCATGACCACCCACAAAGCCAAGGGCCAGGAGTTCGACACCGTATTTATCATCGGCGTCGAGAATAACGTCTGGAAAAACACTGGCGGTGGCAACCAGCGTTTTAGCTACCCGCGCAACCTAGCCGAAATCAAGCCAAGCGACAACGATGCCGACGACGCACTACGCCTGTTGTTTGTAGCTATGACTCGCGCCCGCCAGAACCTGCACATCTGTTACTTTAAGCAGTCCGAGGAGGGCAAAGGCCAACAGCTCTTTGCGCCATTGCTTGCATTAGAGATTGAGTCCGACATGCCCGACACGCCGGCAGACAGCACCGCCTTGGCCGCCCAATACGAGCAACGCTGGCTCACGCGCCACGCCGGCGTCGAGCAAGCCGACAAGCACGCACTCCTCGCGCCAAAACTGGAGCGCTACCAATTGAGCGCCACGCACTTTGGTAACTTTTTGGACGTCACCCGTGGCGGCCCGCTGTATTTTTTGACCCAAAACCTGCTGCACTTTCCGAGCAGCACCAGTCCGCAAGCCTGCTACGGTATTATCGTGCACGAAACCTTACGCCACGCGCACGAACAAGTGCAACGCGGCGAAAAGCCGAGCGTTACGCAATTAGTTGCGTATTTTAAGACAAAACTCCAGGCCCAGCCAATGAGCGAGCACGACCTTGCCCAGCTACTGCATCGTGGCGAAGAACACTTGCGCACTTTCCTGGCGGCAGAACTCGCCGGCTTTACTGCCACGCAGCGTACTGAGGTAGACTTCAAAAACCAAGGAGCGACGATTGGTGAAGCCCGCCTGACCGGCTCGCTAGACCTCATTGACTTCGACCCAGACGCCCGCACGATCATGATCACGGACTACAAAACCGGTAAGCCGTTCAGTAAATGGGATTTGCCACCCAGCAGCCCTGAGCGCGACCGTATCAAACTGCACCGCTACAGGCAGCAGCTATTGTTCTACAAATTGCTGGTCGACCACTCGTCGGACTGGGGCAGCAAAGGCTGGAGCGCCGAAACCGGCGTCATACAATTCGTGGAGCCGGATTTGTACGGCAAACTGCGCGTCCTGGTCGCCGACTACTCCGCCGAAGAAATCGACCACACCAAACACCTCATTCAAGCCGTCTGGCGCCACATTCAAGACCTCGATTTCCCAGATGTCAGCGAAACATATGGCCAAGACCTAGCTGGCATCTTACAGTTCGAAGCCGACCTTATCGCATAGCTTAATGCGCTTACGCCTCAGGCTCTGACTCCGATTGTGGCCAAACGCCCGCCAGCGCACGCGCGTCCGAGGCTTGGCGTACTACATCGGCTAGCTTATTTCGTAATCGTATGATGTGCGTAAGCGGACGATAGCCTACAACTGGCTCTAGCGTCGCGCGGCTTTGGGCGTAAGTCTTGAGATCCCGAATGGTTAAGATGCCCGAATGTGCGTCTGGGTTAACTTGCAAAGCTTGGTAATTTTTAGGGCCGCTGCCTCTCGCAAAAAAAGTAAACCCCACGACCACACTCGCAGAATTAGGATCAGGAAAAATCCTCGCCAAAGCATCTGCATCTACTACCGGGTCTTCGTATAAGTCTATTGCGGCGCGTAGAGGCAATTCAAGCTTTAAACGGCGCAAGCCCCTCACCACCGAATGGTGCGTATCATGAGGCCGCGCCGCGGGATTGTCTACCGCATCAAGTACTCGACGCAGGCCACGACGGCCCAATGCAAGCGCCGTACCAATGTCGCCAACGCCAGCCTGAACCAATAATTGAGACTCCCGCTCAGCCTTCCGCCGAGCACTGGCGCCGTACTCGGGCACGAGTATAGCGGCATTGAAAGGCACATCGGCCAGGGGTTCACCCTCGTAGGCCGACGGCTCTTGAAACATCATATACCGTTGACCTTCGTTATGCCATGTAGTAGCTAAAACTCGCATTTCCTCGACCGAGCCATGAAAAACTTGGCCATGACCAACCCATGGCCACGAGCCACCTACTGGCGACAAACCCATTCTCATTTGTTGCAGTGAAGCTGACCCATCAGGAAATGGCGCTGAATCTGGATAGATTTCGGCAAGATCGAGGGGCGGAGAAAATTCTGGCATACACAGTACTGTACTATGGAAATCGGATTTCTACAAAGACCGCCCCGGTGTACCGGTGTGCGGTCTTTGTAAAACAATAGCATCTGTAGCTACTCTCTTTGAAGTCTCAAAAAGAAACTACTTCTTCTTGGACTTGGCTTTTGCAGCTACGGCAACTGGAGCCGACTTGACAGCAGCAGAGGCAGGCTTAGCCGACAGGAACCCGGACTCAGGCGCAAATAGCAACCCGTACAGGTTAAAGCCGATGATCGCACCAAGGATAGGCCCAAGCACGTATGAACCCCAAACCCACAGGCGCAGGCCAAGAGAAACGGCTGGGTTCAGCAAACCAGCTGACGCGCTGGATGCGAGCATGCTACCCATGACAAACGATAGACCCACAGCTGCGGCGGCCTTGCCAGCTTCGAGCTTTTGGTAGACAACTGCAGCCCAACCAAGTGAGAACACGAAGGCACCAACGGCTTCTGCAACCATGACACGGCTCTGGAAGTGACCAGCATTTGCCCAATGCGTGTTTACAAAGTAAGTGTACAGCAGGTAAGCAACGATGCCACCCATCAGCTGTGCTGCAACATATACGATGGCAGCTAGGGTCTTAATCTTGCGTGCGCTCCACATGCCAATCGTAATGGCTGGGTTAAAATGCGCGCCCGAGACTGGCCCAAGCGCCAGAGTCGAAGCGACCAGTACTAAACCTGCAGCCAGCGCCACAAAGTATGGCAACCCGACCGATGACCGGCTGACCGTCAACACAACGGCAGTCAATATTCCTGCACCCAAAAACTCCGCCACTACCATGGCGATCTTTCTTCTTCCTAGCATTTGTCTACCCTCCGTAAAATTTAGCTATTACCTCAAGCGTAAACTAAAGTAGCGCGTTTGTAAACCTATGGGTCGTTATCGGTGTACGAAAGATGGATACAACGTCCTGGGGCGCGTAACAAGTAAAAAGTCTTCTGAAATATTCCGACATTTTAGCCTAACTCCTTATTTTTTTCTGTGATATTGCGCACATCAGCCGGATGTGGTATACTTTGCCTTATTCTAAAAATAGTATATAAATTGTATTTGAAGATACTCATTAAGTAAGTACATATGGCTGAAGTTCTCCTTCCATCAGGACTGTACGTGCCGCGCGACTGGGCTGAAGCTCTCGTGGTGCCGGCGCAACCATCGGCGCACGACCACACCCTCAAAATGGTAGGCTGCGGAGATAAGCGCTGGCCACTGGAGGAGTGCGCGACACTCATAGACGAGTATTACTATCGGTGGTTCGGCGGCTTAGATGGCCTCAATAACGTCGTTGCAACAGCAGAACAACTCTCGGGCTCCACATTCAAAGCAGTGGATGGCATTCATGAGCACGACGAAGAAGTCTTGCACGCCCATCAAGAGGCCGGCCTGTGTCCTATAAATCACGTAGGTTGCCTCGCCTTAGAAGGCAGGGTCGCGGTGGCTGAGTCGATTGCAACGCCCAAGAATGACATATTTGCCTATGCAAATATTGTACTGGGCGGTTTTGTGGAAGGCTTAACGTTGAGCTGGGACGACTACGAACGTGTCTGCGAAGCCAAAGAAAAACTCCTCACCGAGGGCAAGGTTCATGAGCCCGAAACTGTACTAAAGCATTACACAAGAGATGACCAGCCAGATCATCTTCCTACTCATGATCTGGCGAAACTGTGCACAACCGGCAAACAAGCGACAGCGCTGGTACTCAATCGCCAACCCGATACAATGCGCCGGCCGCCGGAGTCCGAAATCGGCGCAAGCAACCTTACTGCGTACTGGATCGACCAGCATATTGTCACGCAGGTGTACGAGGCATTGGCAAATCATGGATATCGAATGACTTTCAAAGATTTCTGTTTGGCCTACGCCGTGCACACCGGCGCAATCCTTGCCGACCATCTTCCTAAATATCGCCGTGCAACCCTACCCATCAGAGTCCTAAAAAACGCCGCTGGGCCGATAGACCCCAAAGATTACGCAAACTAGCCTAGCTGCGGCGGGAATGCCTGCGACGCAGGTCGGCGACCTGCAAACGTACCGTGTGGCGGGCCAGCATGGTGTCGGCGCGGTCGAGTTCGACTTGGTCTTTAGCGTCTTTGCGTAGGCGGACGGCTTCGTCGTGGGCTTTTTGGGCCTCGGCGAGGTTAATTTCGTCGCCGTGCGTGGCTTCGTCGACCAAAATGCGCACGCCTTTGCTGCTAATTTCCAGCACACCACCATAGGTCGCAAAGTGTTCCAGATGGTAGTCGGCGTCGCTTTTGTTCTTGCGGATGATAATCACGCCGGGCACCAGTTGCGCAAGCAGTGGCTCGTGGCCAGGCAACACCGTGATTTCGCCAGCACCAGTAGGCAGAATAACCGAGTAGGCTTCGGCCTTAAACTTTACGCCGTCGAGAGTTACAAGTTCTAGGTTCATTATTGTGTCCTTTTCTCACGTGCGTGTGATAATGTTTCGTCCGGGACAACTTCACTGGCGTCTGCAGGAAATTTATCGTCTGCGTACCAGCCCGGCAATTTCACAGGACCGCGTCGCAATCGGGCGCGATGCGGATCTTCGGGTTCGCGCGGGTCGTGGGCCGGATCGGGGGCCTCTATAACAGGGAAGGCGACCCCAGTAGGGAAACGACGAGTTTTGTCGGCGATGGAATCATCAACTGCTACTCCGGATGCTAGTAGCATTCTCGTCATTTTTGCCAAAAGGTCTGCCGTTGTCAGATCGAGCCACTCAGCAGGCCCAGGCCTTGTCAGCACATCCCCGCTGGCCATAGCTTATTTGACCTCGCTGATGTCGCCCTTCATGTAGAAGGCGCTTTCTGGCTTAGCGTCGTGCTTGCCGTCCAGGATTTCGCGGAAGCCTTTGATGGTGTCCGTGATGCTGACGTACTTACCGGGGTGGTTGGTTAAGATTTCAGCCACAAACATCGGCTGAGTCA